>CANLCU010000015.1 GCA_947489135.1 Micrococcales bacterium | reverse complement strand
GCTAAATATGGGATTACCCCGGTTCCTTTGGAATCTTAACTACCATTATTTCCTTAAATGTCCTAGGATTGAGTCTTGGTGTTTCGGCACGTAAAAATCCCTATTTTAAGTCGGTCTTTTTGCGTGTGTTTGAGGCAACAAGTGAATAAAGATAAGTGAGTTTATGGCCAACAAAGACGGCGTCATCGAGATCGAAGGCACAGTTTACGAGGCTCTTCCGAACGCGATGTTCAGAGTTGAGTTGACTAACGGGCACAAGGTTTTAGCGCACATCTCGGGAAAAATGCGTCAGCATTACATCAAGATTTTGCCTGAAGATCGCGTGATTGTTGAGCTTTCAACCTACGACCTAAATCGTGGGCGAATCATTTATCGATACAAGTAAATCGGTTTGAAAAAACCACGAACAGAAATAAAGAGACATGAAGGTTAACCCAAGCGTTAAAAAGATTTGCGACAAGTGTAAAGTCATTCGTCGCCATGGTCGCGTCATGATCATCTGCGAAAACCCACGCCACAAACAGCGCCAGGGCTAAGCACTTTAGATTTGCAACAGCTCACCTCGGTGAGTACAACTAAATAACAAACAAGGCAATGTTCAAGATTTATATCTGGCACCTCTCGGAAAGGCGAGAGCCTGAATTAAACATTCAGGACAACACTGCTGCAGACCTTTCATAACAAACAGGAGAAATCCAATGGCACGTATTGCCGGAGTCGATATTCCACGCGACAAGCGCGTTGAAATCGCCCTAACCTACATCTATGGAATCGGACCAACACGCAGCGTGAAGGTACTAGCCGATACCAACATCGATAAAAACATCCGAGTAAAAGATCTAACTGATGACCAGTTGGTTGCTATTCGTGATTACCTAGACGGAAACTACAAACTCGAAGGTGATCTACGTCGTGATGTTGCAGCTGATATCCGCCGCAAGGTTGAGATTGGTTCATACGAAGGTATTCGTCACCGTAAGGGACTACCTGTTCGTGGTCAGCGTACCAAGACAAACGCTCGTACTCGTAAGGGTCCAAAGCGCACCGTAGCCGGCAAGAAGAAAGCAGCGCGTTAGTAGCCCGCCGGCTCTACGCGACTAACAAGGATTCAGGAGAAAACTCATGGCAGCACCTAAGACCAAAGCAGCAGGCTCAGCCCGCAAGCCACGTCGTAAAGAAAAGAAGAACGTTACCCACGGTCAGGCTCACATCAAGAGCACCTTTAACAACACCATCGTCTCAATCACTGACGACACCGGTGCTGTTATCTCATGGTCATCATCAGGTGATGTTGGCTTCAAGGGTTCACGTAAGTCAACTCCATTCGCCGCACAGATGGCAGCTGAAGCTGCTGCTCGTAAGGCACAGGAGCACGGTTTGAAGAAGGTAGACGTTTTCGTAAAGGGCCCAGGCTCTGGTCGTGAAACAGCTATCCGTTCCCTTCAAGCAGCAGGTCTAGAAGTTGGATCAATCTCTGATGTGACCCCACAGGCTCACAACGGATGTCGTCCACCAAAGATCCGTCGTATCTAGTTTTATTGTTTCTTCTTTTGAAGAGACAAGCAGTTTCAAGATCCAAATAATTTAATACAGCTGTTTAGTGGCCACTGAATAGCAAACCCAACAAAAGAGATATCAAATAGCGGATGTCTCAGTGAAAGGAACCAACGTGCTAATTGCACAGACTCCAGTTCTGAACGAAGAAATTGACAGCAATTTCCCGAACCGCTCACGCTTCACCCTAGATCCACTAGAGCCTGGTTTTGGATACACCTTAGGTAACTCACTTCGTCGCACCCTGCTTTCATCTATTCCAGGTGCAGCAGTCACAAGCATCAAGATCGAAGGCATCAGCCACGAATTCGGTCCTATCGATGGTGTTAAGGAAGACGTAACTGAGCTGATCCTAAACATCAAGGACCTAGTTGTTTCTTCTGAAGCAGGTGCTCCAGTTGTACTAGAGCTTAAGAAGGGCGTTGGAGTAGCAACTGCTGCTGACATCGTTACCAACGAGAGCGTAACTATTCACAACCCAGAGCTAGTTCTAGCAACTGTTACCAAGGGCTCACTACACATGTGGTTGACCATTGAAGCAGGTCGTGGATACGTTCAGGCATCTCAGAACCGTCAGCCAGACATGGCTAACAACTCAATCATTCCGGTTGACTCAATCTATTCACCAGTTCTAAAGGTGTCATACCGTGTAGAGGCAACTCGTGCGGGTGAGTTCACCAACTTCGACAAGCTAATTGTTGATGTTGAAACCAAGCCATCTATTTCTCCACGTGAAGCAATTGCTTCTGCTGGTATCACTTTGGTTAACCTATTCGGTCTAGCAGCTGCTCTAGATGAAAATGCAGAAGGTATTGACCTTCCAGTTTCAGCTGTTGCAGTTGACCTACCACCAGCACTAGCTAAGCCAATTGAAGAACTAGACCTAACAGTTCGTTCATACAACTGCCTAAAGCGCGAAGGCATCAACACTGTAAACGAGCTAATCAACCTAACTGAAGATCAGTTGATGAACATCCGTAACTTCGGAATGAAGTCAGTTGATGAAGTACGCGACAAGCTAACTTCAATGGGACTACGTTTCCGTGATTCAGTACCAGGTTTTGATGCTGCATATTTCAGCGCAAACTTCGATGAGGATGACCAGGCTTAGTCCTGGCTCTAGATAAGTAATAGGAGAAACAAATGCCACGTCCAACTAAAGGCCCTCGCCTCGGAGGCGGTCCTGCTCACGAACGTTTGATGCTAAACAACTTGGCTTCATCATTGTTCATTCACAAGGCGATCACTACTACTCAGACCAAGGCAAAGCGTATGCAGCCTGTTGCTGAGAAGCTAGTATCACTTGCAAAGCGCGGAGACCTACACGCACGTCGTCAGACAATGGCTGACATCACTGACAAGAACGTTGTTCACGAGCTATTCGCTAACATCGCTCCTCTAGTTCAGGACCGTAACGGTGGTTACACAAGAATTACCAAGCTAGGTTTCCGTAAGGGCGACAACGCTCCTATGGCACTTATCGAACTAGTTCTTGAGCCAGTTGTTGCTAAGCCTGCAAGAGCAAAGGCAAAGGTAGCTAACGCTGTCAAGGCAACTGCAGCTGCAGTTGTTGCTGAAGAAGTTGTTGAAGAAGTAGCAGCAGCAGAAGAAGTTGTTGAAGAAGTAGCAGCAGCAGAAGAAGTTGTAGCAGAAGCTGCAGTTGAAGAAGTTGTTGAAGCAGTAGCTGAAGAAGCTGAAGTTGCAGAAGCTGCATCTGAAGCTCCTGAGGCTGACGAAGCTAAGTAATTTCAAACAACAAAGATCTCATGAATCAAGCCGTTGACCAGTTGGTTGACGGCTTGATTCGTTATCGGCTAGATCTTGCCTACGATGGCACAGATTTTGCTGGTTGGGCTAAGCAGCCAAAACTAAGAACAGTTCATGGCGAACTACTCAAAGCCCTAATTACAATCTTTGGTCCAACTAAGAATGACTTTGCCCTTCGAGTTGCTGGCAGAACAGATGCTGGAGTCCATGCTGAGCACCAGGTTGTTCATTTAGATCTAACTCCTGCTCAACTAAAGAGACTCGGCAGGTCTAATGATCTGAAGATGAAGCTAAATGCTATTTTGCCTACCGATATCAGAGTCAGTAATGCAGTAGAGGCACCTAAGCACTTCCACGCTAGATATGCAGCCACCCATCGCAAGTATCGCTACACAATTGCGGATGCAACCAGTGGCTGGAACCCTCTAAAGGCCAGATTCAACCTATGGATCAAATACCCTCTGGATTTAGAGGCTATGCAGGAAGCCAGTAAAGAGTTCCTAGGTCTTCATGACTTTGCGGCTTTCAGTAAGCCGATGCCTCATGGCACAACAATCAGGCTTTTGAGGTCTATTTCAGTCAAGAGAAACAAGGCTTTAGGGGGAGTAGTCGAAATTGAGCTCCTAGCCGATGCTTTTGCCCACAATATGGTCAGATCTATCGTTGGAGCCCTAATCAAGGCTGGGGCTGGCAGGACTACAGCTGCTGACATAGCCAAGGCCCTCAAATCCAAGTCCCGAATTGGGCATAACTACAAGGTTGTTACTCCTGAAGGTCTAAGCCTCATTGAGGTCGGATATCCAGCAAATAAGGACCTAGAAGCCCAGGTCACCATGACCCAGCACACTAGATCTTTAGAGGATGATTAGGTGAATTCCCCTAAATCTTCGGGTTGCATATCTATCTAGTTTCGGGCTAAACTTAGGCTTCGTGCCTGAAACCATTTGGTTTAGCACATGTTGGTGAATTACTAATTCACCGCCAATCCGATAAGAAATAGAAGGCAATTTCGTGCGTACTTATTCACCGAAAGCTCATGAGCTTCAGAACGACTGGCTAGTAATCGATGCCACCGACGTGGTTCTAGGTCGTTTGGCCGCAACTGCAGCTGCGTTACTACGTGGCAAGCACAAGGCAACTTTTGCTCCTCACATGGACAACGGAGACTTCGTTGTAATCATCAACGCAGAGAAGGTAGCTCTTACCGGATCTAAGTTGCAGAAGAAGAACGCATACCGTCACTCTGGTTACCCAGGTGGTCTAACTGCAACTACTTATGCAGAACTTTTGGAGAAGTCACCTGAGAAGGCTGTTGAGAAGGCAATCCGCGGAATGCTTCCTAAGAACACTCTTGGTCGTGACCAGCTTTCAAAGCTTAAGGTTTACCGTGGTGCAGAGCACCCACACGTAGCACAGGCTCCAAAGCCTTACACAATTGGTCAGGTAGCGCAGTAAGCGCTTAGAAGGAAAGACAACAGATGCCAACTAAGAAAGCTGAAGCTGCAGAAACTGCTGCACCAGAGAGCTACACCACAGAGACTCCAGCAGTTGCTGAAGTAAAGACTGCAAAGTCACGTGGTCCACTAACTGTTCCAGGTGCAGGTCTAGGTCGCCGTAAGGAAGCCGTTGCACGTGTTCGCATCAAGCCAGGTACCGGAGTAATCAAGATCAACGGTCGCGACTTGGCAGAATACTTCCCAAACAAGTTGCACCAGCAACTAGTTACAGACCCTTTCAAGGTTCTAGGTCTAACTGATTCTTACGACGTGACTGCACGTATCCAGGGTGGTGGCGTTGCTGGTCAGGCAGGTGCCCTTCGTCTAGGTATTGCTCGTTCACTAAATGAGATCGACCGCGACAACAACCGCCCAGCTCTAAAGAAGGCTGGATTCCTAAGCCGTGACGCACGTGTTATCGAGCGTAAGAAGGCTGGTCTTAAGAAGGCACGTAAGGCGTCTCAGTTCTCTAAGCGTTAAGTCGCTTCGAGCAACTGCTCGTTTATTCTTAAACCATGGCTCGCCTATTTGGTACCGATGGTGTTCGTGGAGTTGCGAATCGCGACCTCACAGTTGCTCTATCCCTTTCACTGGCTCAAGCTGCTGCATCTGTATTAGGTGAGCAAGCAAGAAGTGAAGGCAGAAGACCAATAGCTGTCATCGGACGCGATCCAAGAATCTCTGGTGAATACTTAGCTGCGGCAGTTGCTGCAGGACTAGCATCTTCTGGTGTTGATGTATTTGACGCAGGTGTTGTTCCAACTCCTGCAACAGCATTTCTAACAGCAGACATCAAAGCAGATTTCGGTGTGATGATTTCGGCATCCCATAACCCAGCTCCTGATAATGGAATTAAGTTCTTTGCCGCAGGCGGACACAAACTTGCTGATGAAGTTGAAGACCAAATAGAAGTAGCACTTTCTAAACCTTTCCTTTCACCTATTGGTGCCGGCATTGGTCGCGTGCAGAGATTTGCTGATGCTGAAGATCGATACATCGTTCATCTTTTAGGTGCTATCTCTAATTCACTCGAGGGTCTAAAGATTGTTATTGACTGTGCTCATGGAGCTGCGTCAGCAATCTCACCTCAGGTATTTGCTGATTCTGGTGCTGAAGTAATTGTTATTGGTAATGATCCTGACGGTCTAAACATCAACGCAGGCTTTGGTTCAACAAGCATGAGTGCTTTGCAAGCAGCAGTTCTAGAACATGATGCTGACATGGGTTTTGCTCATGATGGTGATGCAGATAGAGCACTTGCTGTTGATGCTAATGGTGCAATTGTTGATGGCGATCAACTGATGGCAATCCTTGCTTTAGCTTTGAAAGCTAAGGGGGAGCTTGCTCGCAATACATTGGTTGCTACCGTCATGAGTAACCTGGGGCTTCGTATTGCTATGAAGGATGCAGGCATCGACATGATTGAAACCAAGGTTGGTGACAGATATGTCTTGGAGCAAATCCGTGAAGGTGGCTTTACTTTAGGTGGCGAGCAGTCTGGACACATTATCTTTAGTCGCTTTGCAACAACCGGTGATGGCATCCTTACAGGACTCATGATTGCCTCTGAAGTAAAGCGAACAGGCAAGTCTCTCCAGGAACTAGCGGCTCAAATGAAGACTTATCCTCAGGTCCTAATAAACATCAAGGGTGTTGATAAGAGCAGAGTGAACTCAGATAAAGGCTTACAAGAGATCGTTAGAGAAGCTGAAGCAGAGCTAGCTGACACAGGACGTGTATTGCTTAGAGCCTCAGGTACAGAGAACCTAGTTCGAGTAATGGTTGAAGCTGCTGATGAGGGCACGGCTCACTCTTGGGCTGACCGTATTGCTCGTGTTGTCGAAAAGAACTTAGCTATCTAAGTTAGATCTTTCTAAGCAGAACTCTTTCAACTCTGTGCTTAGGGCCTTTTTGCAAAACTAATGTGGCTCTCGACTTAGTCGAGATTATGTTCTCCATCAGGTTAGTCAAGTTTATTGTTCGCCATATTTCCTTAGCTCTATCCAAAGCAATGGTTTCATCCATCTCCGCATAGCGGTGGAAGTATGAAGCAGGGTCCCTAAAAGCTGATTCCCTTAGAGCTTGGAATCTATCTAGGTACCAAGACTCAATTTCTTCAGTTGGAGCATCAACGTAAATCTTGAAATCAAAGTAATCGCTTAGTGCAACTTCTTGACCAAGGGCAGGTGGCTGCAAAACATTTAGACCTTCGATGATCACAACATCAGGGGAAGAGACCACAATGTTTTCACCTGGAACAATGTCATAGGTGAGGTGAGAATAAAGCGGAGCAGAAACTTCATCTTGACCGGATTTGATATCTGCCACAAACTTCAACAGGGCTAAACGATCGTAGGATTCAGGGAATCCTTTTCTTTCCATGAGTCCGCGTTGTTCAAGAACAGAGTTTGGGTGCAAAAAACCATCTGTAGTTACAAGAGCAACTGTTGGAGTTGAAGGCCATCTACTAAGTAGTTCTTTTAGAAGTCTCGAAACTGTTGACTTACCAACAGCTACTGATCCTGCAACTCCAATAATGAATGGAATTCTCTTATTGGTTCTATTTAGGAAAGCGTCAGAGGCTGCATGAAGTTCTTGAGTCTGGGTCACATATAGATTGAGCAGTTGGCTAAGTGGAAGATAAATGTCTGAAACTTCAGCCATATCTAGGAAATCTCCTAAACCTCTGATCTTTTCAATCTCTGGCTCAGTTAGGGGAGATGTTGAGCTTTTAGCTAATTCAGACCACTGATTACGGGATATCTCATCAAAAGGGGAAACTGGTGCCTCATCTGAGGTACTACCAAGGGGTAAGCCAGTCACATAAGCCATTCTGCCTTAAACTAGAGGCATGTGTGGAATCGTCGGCTATGTGGGACCTAAGTCAACCGTTGATGTCCTCCTAGGCGGGCTAAAGCGCCTTGAATACCGCGGCTATGACAGCGCAGGTGTTTCAGTGATCAATGAGGCTGGAGTTCTAGAAACTCGTAAGAAAGCTGGCAAGCTCGGCATTCTGGTTGAAGACATCAAACAGCACCCGCTAGGTCAATCACATATCGGTATCGGGCATACCCGTTGGGCAACCCATGGAGCTCCAACAGATGGCAATGCTCACCCTCACCTAGGTGGAGCAAGCCACAAACTAAGCCTGATCCATAACGGAATTATTGAAAACTTTGCTGAACTCAAGGCTGAGCTATTAGCTGAGGGGACAGTCTTCTCGAGTGAGACTGATTCAGAGGTAGCAGCTCATCTAGTGGCAACAGAATATGCCCACTCAGGCAATTTCCTTGAAAGCTTTAGAACTGTAGTCAAAAGACTTCATGGAGCCTTTACTATTTTGGTTATCCACCAAGATGAGCCAGGGGTAGTCCTAGCTGCTAGAAGAAATGCTCCTCTAGTTATTGGTTTGGGCGATGGTGAGAACTTCCTAGGTAGCGACGTTGCCGCTTTCGTTGAGCACACTAAGCGAGCCATTGCCGTAGGCCAGGATGAAATTGTCATTCTCAAAGCAGATAGCGTTTCAATAGAAAACTTTGATGGTCAGAAAGTTTCCGAAGAAGAGTTCACTGTTGACTGGGATGCCAGTGCAGCTAGCAAGGGTGGCTGGTCTTCATTCATGGCTAAAGAGATTGCGGATCAGCCTCAGGCTGTTGGCGATACTTTGATGGCTCGTCTATCAAGCGATGGAGTTGTAAAGCTCAAAGAGCTAGATTCACTTTCAGAACTCATTCAAAACATTGACCGCATCATCATGGTTGCTTGTGGAACTGCTGCTTATGCATCAGAGATTGGCAAGTATGCCATCGAAGCTTGGGCACAGATTCCGGTAAGCGTGGAACTCTCTCATGAGTTTAGATATCGCCAACCTATTTTGACTAAGAACACTTTGGTTGTTGCTGTTAGTCAGTCTGGTGAAACCATGGACACTCTGATGGCTACTCGCTATGCAAAAGAAGCTGGGGCAAGTGTGCTTTCTATTTGTAATACCCAAGGAGCAACTCTTGCTCGTGAAGCAGATGCAGTTCTTTACACTCACGCAGGTCCTGAAGTAGCAGTTGCTTCAACTAAAGCCTTCACAGCACAGATCACAGCTATCTATCTACTAGGTCTTCACCTAGCAACAGTTCGAGGATCTCATTCAAAGAGTGAACTTGAAGTTATCGGACGTGAACTTCTCAAAGTTCCAGGGGACATCTCAGATGTTCTTGCCGATATGGATCAAACCCGTGCCATTGCCAAAAGGTTTAAAGATGCCAGTTCAGTGCTGTTCCTAGGCAGACACGTAGGCTTCCCTATTGCTCTTGAAGGTGCTCTAAAGCTCAAGGAGCTTGCCTACATTCACTCTGAAGGCTTTGCAGCTGGTGAACTAAAGCATGGTCCTATTGCTCTAATTGAAGAAGGCCAACCGGTAATAGTTATTGTGCCTAGCCCAAGTGATCCTGATTCGCTTCATGCCAAGGTAGTAAGCAACATTCAAGAGGTTAGAGCACGTGGAGCTCAGGTAATTGCTATCGCTGAAGCAGGTGATCTTGAGGTAGCAAAGTATGCCGTAGAGGTTATTTATGTGCCAGCAACCCATAAGATGCTTGCTCCAATTTTGAATGTAATACCACTGCAGATTTTTGCTATGGAGTTGGCAGCGGCTAAGGGCTTAGATGTGGACCAGCCTAGAAACCTTGCCAAGTCGGTAACAGTCGAGTAATCATGATTGTGGGAATAGGTGTTGACCTGGTTGATTTGAATCGTTTCGAATCTAAACTCAAGGAAACTCCTGCTCTGATTGAAAGAATCTTTACCCCTACAGAACGTGAAAGATCATTTCAATCACTAGCTGGAGTGTGGGCTTCTAAAGAAGCAGTAATTAAAGCATTAGGTAACCCGGTTGGTCTTAGTTGGCAAGATGTAACAGTTGCTAAAGACGCTCTTGGTAAACCTCATTTAGAAGTAACTGGTGCTACCAAGGAACGCTCTCAAGAAATGGGAATTGCTTCTTGGCATCTTTCAATCACTCACGATGGTGGCATGGCTTGTGCTTTTGTTATCGCGGAAGGAAACTAACCCATGCGTAAACTCACCATTGATCTAAACAACGTAGCTCATAACTTAGACACGATGAGGAAGTTAGTTAACTCATCAGGCAAGCAAGTAAAAGTTATGGGTGTAGTTAAAGCTGATGCCTACGGCCATGGCATGCTTCAAGTTGCTAGAAAGATTGAAGCCGAGGGCGTTGACTACATAGGTGTTGCTGATCTAGCTGAAGCACAAACCCTTCGCGCAGCTGGAATAAAGACTCCAATTCTTGCTTGGCTACATGATCCTCAAGATGACTTTGCATCAGCAATCAAACATGAGATTGATGTTGCTGTTTCTTCCCAAGAGCAGTTACTACGAGTAAAGAAGGCTGCAACATTAGCTGGAACTCCTGCGCAGATTCATATCAAGGTTGATACCGGGCTTAGTCGTAATGGTGTCACTATCGATGAACTTGAAGATTTACTTATTGAAACTAAAGCCGCTGTTGCTGACGGCTTAGTTCAAACAGTAGGAATCTTTAGTCACCTTTCTTCAACCGGTGTGAAAGAAGATCTTGCTCAGATTGAAAGATTTGAATTAGCTCTTGCCATGGCAGCAAAGCTAGGTGTTGAGTTTGAACTTAGGCACCTAACCGCAAGCGATGGAACTCTTAGTTACCCTCAAGCTCACTACGACATGATCAGAGCAGGAATTGCTCTTTATGGGCTATCACCTTTTAGCGATAACAGAGCAGCAGAGTTTGGTTTAAAGCCAGTTATGACAGCAGAAGCAACCGTTGTTCAAACTAAGCGAGTTCAGGCAGGTGAAGGGGTTTCGTACGGTTACCTCTACAGAACACCTAAGGAAACTACTCTTGCTCTAGTACCAGTTGGATATGCCGAGGGGCTACCTCGTAATGCTTCTGGCAAAGCAGAGGTTTGCATAAACAACAAGTTCTATAAGATTCTTTCTCGGATTGCTATGGATCAGTTTGTAGTTGATGTTGGTGATGCTTCAGTTTCTCCTGGCGATCGCGTAGTTATCTTTGGTGATTGCGGTCCATCAGCTGATGATTTAGCAAGCGCTGCAGACACCATCAACTATGAGATTGTTACTCGCATTGGTTCTAGATTCAACAGAGAATTTATCGGCTAGAGAATTGACTGACCAACACCCAATCTTTGAGGAAGTCATCGCAACAAGCGAAGACATGCACTTACTTGGCGTGAAGGTATCCAAAGTTCTAAGAGCTGGAGACCTAGCAATACTTATTGGTCCACTAGGAGCAGGAAAGACTACCTTCACTAGAGGTGTTGGTGAAGGCCTAGAAGTTGAAGGCAATGTTTCTTCTCCTACCTTTGTTGTTGCTAGAACCCATAAGCGTGAAGGTAAAGCTCCTTTTGTTCATGTTGATGCCTACCGACTAGGTTCCCCCGCTGAACTAGATGATCTGGATATTCCTTTTGCTAGCTCAATAGTTTTTGTGGAGTGGGGTAAAGGTCTAACTAACGACATCTCAGAGAACTGGTTAGAAGTTGAAATAGCTAGAGATACAACCGGTGCAACAGAAGACCGTCAGGTCAAGATAACTGGCTTTGGAGAAAGATGGGCAGGTATTTCAATCTAATGAAAACCTCTGCTGCCTCTACCCGTATAGCGGATTACTCTCTTGCCATAGACACTTCTGCTGGCACTACCGTAGCGGTACTAAGCATGGGGACAGTGATTGCTGAGGTTAACTACCTAGAGCCAATGACCCACTCTGAACGCATTGGATCAGCAATAGAGAAGGTGCTAGCAGACTCAGGTATCCAAGCAAATCAGATCTCTACTGTTGTTGCCGGTGTAGGGCCTGGTCCATTCACAGGCCTAAGAGTTGGCCTTGCTGCAGCAAGATACTTTGCAATTGGAGCACAGGCTGAGTTAGTTGGTGTTTGCTCACTGGATTCAATTGCCTTGGATTTCTATATCGGAAATCCAAGTGCTGGAAATCTATTGGTTACTACCGATGCTAGAAGAAAAGAAGTTTTTTGGGCTACCTACTCGGGAGTAGTTGAAGGTGTGCCAGTTAGAACCCATGGACCTTCGGTCAACAAGCTTGAAGACATCGCTGGATTCATAGATGCTAGTAGTCATGCAACCACTGAGTTAGGTGTGAGAGCGGGAGCTCTTGGTCAGATTGCTTTTGCGCAAGAACTTGCAGGAGTTGCCAACCGCAAAGACATTACTCCTATTTACCTTCGTGAACCAGATGCCGTTCCTAGTAAGGGTAAGAAGGTGAGTGGCTAATGGCCATAGAGATTAGACAAGCCACAGTGCTAGATCTTCCTGAGATTATGAAATTAGAAACCGATAGCTTCGCTAATGATGCATGGCCTGAAGAAACTTTCAAATCTGAATTAGCAGCTAAGCACACCTATTACATTCTTGCTCTCGAAGACAATCTAGTTGTCGGCTATGCGGGGTTGAGTAAATTACCTGGCAGTGATCAGGCTGATATTCAAACTATTGCAGTTAGAGAAGATAAGCGTGGCCTTGGTATTGGCAAGAAGTTGATGGATACGTTAACTCTGCAGGCAACTGAATTAGGTGCAAAGGAAATCTTCTTAGAGGTTAGAGCTGATAACTCCGCTGCTCAGAAACTATATAAACTATTTGGTTTTAAACAGATCGGCACACGTAAGAAGTATTACCAGCCAGATGGTGTTGATGCTTTCATTATGAAGACAGACATGAGGCTAAAGACCAACAAAGAAACAGTTGTCTTAGGTATTGAAACCTCCTGTGATGAAACTGGAGTTGGAATTGTTAGAGGAAACCAGTTACTAGCTAACATCATCTCTTCCAGCATGGACAAGCATGCAATATTTGGTGGAGTTGTTCCGGAGATTGCAGCTAGAGCACACCTTGAAGCACTAACACCTGTTTTGGATGAAGCTCTAGAGAAGGCCAATCTAACTCTTGATGACATTGATGCCATTGCTGTTACTAACGGTCCAGGGTTAGCTGGAGCACTGATGGTTGGCGTTGGTGCTGCTAAAGCACTTGCTGTTGCAACCGGTAAACCTATCTATGCTGTGAATCACCTTGTTGGTCACGTTGGCGCAGACATTCTTGATAGCGGTGAATTGAAGACTCCAACCATTGCCCTTTTGGTCTCTGGTGGCCATACCTCTCTATTGCTTGTGAGAGATCTGCTAAACGATGTTGAATTACTTGGGGAGACAATTGACGACGCTGCTGGTGAAGCCTTCGATAAGGTTGCACGAGTTCTGAGCCTTAGCTACCCAGGTGGACCTGAGATAGATCGAGTAGCTAAAGACGGCAATCCAAATGCAATTAGATTCCCTAGGGGGCTAACTCTTCCTAAGGACATGGAAAAGCACCGCTATGACTTTAGCTTCTCAGGACTAAAGACTGCTGTTGCCAGACACGTTGAACTAGCTGAATCAAAGGGCGAAGAGTTCTCCATTGCCGATGTTGCATCAAGCTTCAGAGAAGCAGTAGTTGATGTATTGATCAAGAAGGCAGTTAGTGCCTGTAAAGAATTTGATGTTCCAAGGCTTCTTCTTGGTGGTGGGGTAGTAGCAAACGCACGACTTCGCGAGGTAGCTAAAGAACAGTGTGAAGCTAATGGAATTGAACTTAGGATTCCACCATTCACACTCTGCACGGACAATGGAGCAATGATTGCTGCTATTGGTGCTCAGTTGATAATGGCTGGTAGAGCACCAAGCACACTGAACTTCTCTGCAGAGTCAACTCTCCCTGTGACAACTGTTCAGTCCTAAAGTGGCTTGACCACTAGCACTCTGTGAGCTCCATCAACTCTGGTGACAATTAGCGTTGCTGATTCAGATCCCTTGGGGTCTAGTTCTCTTCTTAGCTGTTCAGGAGTTATGTCTGCTCCACGCTTTTTAATCTCTAGAGTTCCTATGTTCTTTTCTCGAAGGTAAGCCTTTAGCTTCTTTCTATCGAAGACTAAGTTTTCTAATAGCTCATAACCCTTGAGCCACGGAGAACTAAGTTTTTTATCCCCTGATAGATAAGCAATCTCATTAGAGAAGATGTTGAGACCTAGTTGTTCAGCGAGATCTCCAACAAGATGTGATCTAATAACAGCAGCATCTGGTTCATATAGGTAATTGCCTAAATCTCCGATCGGGGCATCTAGTCTTTCACTGCTTTCACTTGTTATCTCATGAGTACCTGTTGGTGTGAGGAGCAGGGCTGCTCTCTTTATGTTTTCTCTTCTTAGAGAACCGAAGTAGAGAGTTAGCTCTACTAGGTCGCCATCATCTGATACCCAAACTGCTTCAGCATCATCGGGGATATCTTTATGGTCCATACCTGGACCAAGTTTGACAATCGTTGGCTTAGCTCTTGCTACTTCTAAGACAAAGTCAAAAGAAGGACTGAAATCATTGATGTCGTATTTACGTTTATTGATGTTAGTCTTTGAATCTTTGAGATCCCTTCTAGCAGGATCTAGAAATAGTCCTTGGTACATCTCAAGGTTTGCTTTTGTAACATCGCCTTGCTCAACAGTTACATTGTCAAAGCCTGCAAGGTTATAGGTAGCGATAGCTGCCGTTACTTCATCTAGTTCAATAGCCGTGACCTCTATATCAAGACTGGCAAACGCTAAAGTTTCTGCACCTATCCCACAACCCAGATCTGCAATCTTTGTTATGCCATTAGATCTAAATCTGCCAGCATGGATGGCTGCGACTTTGAGTCTTGATGCTTGTTCTAGTCCCTCTTCAGTAAAGAACATTCGCTCAGCAAATTCTCCGAACTTCGCTTTTGCTCTTCTTCGGAGTTTGACCTGAGTTAGAACGGTAGCCACTAGTTCAGCTGGGTGACCTTTGCCTCTTAGCTTGGAGACGATTTTGACCATGTCTGCCTTGGAGTCGATATCTCCAACTTCGGCTAGAAGAGCCTGCCCTTCGGGGCTGATGAGGCTCAAAAAGCCGGTGCGGTCCATAAACTAACGCTAACAGCGAAGAGTTAGCACTCTGGTTGCAAGAGTGCTAAAAAGAGATAAACTTGTGCCGAAGGTGTGTTTTTCACCTAAATCCAGTCAATAAAGAAGAGGTTCACGTGTCGGTTTCAATCAAGCCACTAGAAGATCGTATTGTCGTTCTCCCAGTTGAGGCAGAGCAGGTTACTGCTTCAGGTCTGGTAATCCCAGATACCGCTAAGGAAAAGCCTCAGGAAGCCGAAGTTGTTGCAGTTGGCCCAGGCCGCGTAGACGACAACGGTAACCGCGTCCCACTGGACATCTCAGTTGGAGACCGAGTTATTTTCTCTAAGTACGGCGGCACAGAGCTAAAGTACAACGGCAAAGAGTACCTAGTACTTTCAGCTAGAGACGTTCTAGCAATCGTAGAGCGCTAAAAACTAAACATAAGCCAAAGAATAACCTCGAGCATTGCTCGAGGTTTTCTCTTTAAGTCCGTGCTGATGTGCCTGTTGAAAACCCAAGCAGGCATTGATTTACTTTTCTATTCTCTTTGGATGAGAAAAGTAAAAAGCATAGGTGCAGTACTTCTAGTAACAGCAGGAGTGATCTACCTTGTTTCTATAGGTAATGCCAAACCCCTGGCACCAGCACTCAAAGTTGGAGTTCTTGTTTCAGATAGTGGGGCACTTAGCTTTGCCGGTCCAATTCAAAGAGCAGCAGCAAAGATTGCAGTTAGAGATCTAGCAGTTGAAGAAACGCCTGTGAAGGTCGAACTTAGCTTTGCCGATATCGGTGATACAGCAAATGAAAACAAACGTGCGATAGCGAAACTCCGAGCATTAGGAGTAGAAGTTCTAATTGCACCTATAGAGTCTTCTTCAGCAGAAGTCCTAGTTGAAACCATTGAGAAGAAACAGATTCCAATTATTTCAACAGCTCCGCTGGCCGACGACCTGGGTTCTTCAAACTCAAAGCAATGGCATTTTAGATTGGCTACCAGTCCAAGCCAAGACTCCTTTGCTTTGGCAAAGTTCATAGCCGATTCGACCCCTAAGAACGTCCTGGTTGTTTCAGGATCATTGCCTCAGAACAGAGAGCAACAGAAGTCTTTATCTTTTGGTCTAATCCTTAGTGGGATCAAGGTTCAAACAGCAGGCATTAAGGACGTGAAGACTATTGCCAAAACCAAACCAGAAGCTCTAGTTCTACTTTCAATGGAAGAGTCTTTAGGGTTCTTCAGTTCTATGGCTGATTGGGTAGCTCAGGTCCCTAATGTTTATCTAGTGCCTAGCAATCTGGGTGATTATTCGTTTTACCCTTGGGCTAAGTCGCTAAAAGGCGCTAGGGCCTTGAGCCCGAAACACAAGATAAATCCTGAGCTGAGATCTGACCTTTCTAAAGAGCTGGGAAATCTGTCGCTGGTGGGACCTCGTTCAATGACTTTGTTGAACTTGGCTCAAAGGACAAGTGACGCTGTGAAGTTAGCTGCCGATGCGTTTAGAGATGCAAAGAGCGATAGTCCTGAGAAACTGAGGCAGGCAATAGCAGATACAAGAGTCAGGGGGAAGGATCTATTCACAGAGCACGGGTTCCTTGAGCAAAGGGACTATTCGGTCCTTAGATACGGGAGTAATGGCTCTTTTTCACAAGGGTTAGCCTTCAGCCCAAATTGACCCTAAACAAGAGTGAAGTAGTCAGGGTAGAATTGGCTAATCTAAACTCCTGACAGGTTGAAAATGACTGAAAATGACCCTTTTGGCTTCACTGGTCTCACTTATGACGACGTATTACTTATGCCCGGCCAGTCTGATGTTGTCCCAAGCCAGGTATCCACTACAACTCAGGTAACCAAGCGCCTATCGATCAACATCCCTTTATTGTCCTCAGCTATGGACACTGTTACTGAAGCTCGTCTAGCTATCGCTATTGCTAGACAGGGTGGCCTTGGAGTTCTACACAGAAACCTCTCTATTGACCAGCAGGCAACCCAGGTTGATCTTGTCAAGAGATCAGAAGCTGGAATGATTACCCATCCAGTAACTACCCATCAGTTAGCTACATTGCAGGAAGTGGATTCTGTATGTGCAACATACCGTGTTTCAGGTCTTCCAGTAATTGACGAAGATGGAACACTAGTTGGAATTGTGACCAATAGAGATATGCGTTTTGTGAATGAAGTTCAAAAGACAACAACACTGGTTAAAGATGTAATGACTCCAATGCCATTGGTGACTGCTCCAGTTGGTGTTTCACCAGAGACAGCAATTGCTATCTTTGCTCAACACAGAATTGAAAAGCTTCCTCTTGTTGATCCAAGCAACAAACTAAAAGGTCTAATCACTATCAAAGACTTTGATAAGAGTGAGAAGTATCCTTTGGCAAGCAAAGACTCAAAGGGTCGTCTGCTTGTTGCAGCTGCTGTTGGTGTTGGCGATCAAGGTTGGGAAAGAGCCATGGCTCTTGTTGATGCAGGTGTAGACATTCTTATTGTTGATACTGCTCACGGACACAACACTGCTGTTCTAGATATGGTTGCCAAGCTAAAGGCAGAACCGGTAGCTAAGCACGTTGATGTTATTGGTGGAAACGTTGCAACTCGTGAAGGTGCTGCTGCTCTAGTTGAAGCTGGTGCTGATGGTGTGAAGGTTGGAGTTGGACCAGGTTCTATTTGTACAACTCGTGTTATCGCAGGTGTCGGTGTTCCACAGATCACTGCAGTTTACGAAGCAAGTTTGGCTTGTAAGCCATTCGGTGTTCCAGTAATTGCTGATGGTGGTTTGCAGTTCTCAGGAGATATTCCTAAGGCACTTGTTGCAGGTGCAAACGCTGTGATGATTGGTTCACTCCTTGCTGGTACTGACGAAGCTCCAGGAGATATCACTTTTGTTGGTGGCAAGCAGTTCAAGACTTATAGAGGTATGGGTTCTCTCGGCGCAATGCAGTCTCGAGGAGAGGCAAAGAGCTACTCAAAGGATCGCTACTTCCAGGATGATGTTCTTAGAGAAGACAAACTTGTTCCTGAAGGTATCGAAGGAAGAGTTCCTTACCGTGGAACCGTTGGCACCGTTGCCCATCAGCTAATTGGTGGTCTAAGAGCAGCCATGGGTTATGTCGGAGCAGCAACTATTCCGGAGCTTCAAGCTAAGGGTAAGTTCGTAAGAATTACTCCTGCTGGACTCAAGGAAAGCCACCCGCACGATATTCAAATGACCGTTGAAGCACCGAACTACAACAACCGCTAGGAGAGACTAATGAGCGAAATAGAGATTGGTCGCGGCAAGCGCGGTAACCGTAGTTGGTCATTTGATGACATTGCTATTGTTCCTTCCAGAAGAACTCGTGACCCTAGAGATGTTTCAACCGACTGGAACATCGATGCCTACAGCTTCGAGCTTCCAGTACTAGCTGCTCCAATGGACTCTGTTGTCTCTCCTGACACAGCTATTGCTATTGGCAAGCTAGGTGGTCTTGGTGTTCTAGATCTAGAAGGTCTATGGACTAGATACGAAGATCCAACTAAGCAGCTTGCAGAGATTGCTAAGTTGTCTCCTGAATCAGCAACAGCTGCAATGCAGAAGCTATACAGCGAGCCAATCAAGCCTGAGCTAATCAAAGAGCGTATTGCTTACATCCGTAAGTCAGGAGTCACTGTTGCAGGTGCTCTATCTCCTCAGAAGACCAAAGAGTATGCCAAGGCTGTAATTGCAGCTGGTGTGGATCTATTTGTTATTCGTGGAACAACTGTTTCAGCAGAGCACGTATCAAAGACTCAAGAAGCTTTGAATCTAAAAGAGTTTATCTATGAACTAGATGTTCCAGTAATTGTTGGTGGAGCAGCTACCTACACAGCAGCACTTCACCTAATGAGAACTGGTGCTGCTGGTGTTCTAGTTGGCTTCGGTGGAGGAGCAGCTTCTACCACTCGTAAGGTTCTAGGTATTCACGCACCTATGGCAACAGCAGTTGCCGATGTTGCTGGAGCAAGAAGAGATTATATGGATGAATCAGGTGGCCGTTACGTGCACGTGATCGCAGATGGTGGTCTTGGAACTTCAGGAGATATCGTCAAGGCAATAGCTTGCGGAGCAGATGCAGTAATGCTTGGTTCTGTATTAGCTAAAGCAGATGAAGCTCCTGGTAAGGGTTGGCACTGGGGAGCAGAAGCTCATAACCCAGAACTACCTAGAGGAGAAAGAGTTCAGGTTGGAACTGTTGGTTCACTTGAACAAATTCTTCAAGGTCCTTCTTCTTCAGCAGATGGTTCAACTAACCTCATGGGTGCTTTGCGTAAAGCAATGGCAACAACTGGTTACTCTGACCTAAAAGAATTCCAAAGAGTAGACACAGTAGTTGCTCCTTACGGCGCATAATCTATGCTCAAACTTGCTCTAACCGCTAGGTGGATTGCAGCTCTAGTTTTATGTTTACTACTAGCTGTTGCTTTTGCTTTGTTAGCTCAGTGGCAGATAAACAGAACCTTCATTGAAAGCGCATCTAATGAAGCCTGGTCTGAAGTTAAAGTAGTTGACCTAGAAGCTGTTGCAACACCAAACTCACCATTTACTTTCAATGAGATTTCTCTTGAGGGTGAAAAGACTGTTCTCACCAAGGTGAGAACAAAGATAACTTTCAATCCAAGTAGAGCTCTATTGATAGCTGATCGTATTCAACTAAATGGCGACACTGGTTACTGGGTAGTAGTCCCAACCCGGACAGAACAAGCAGAACTGTTTGTTGCTGCAGGTTTTATTCAAGGTGAAGACAAAGCTATTGAGGCTTTAGTTGAGATTAAACAGCTCTTCACAGTTCAGGCGTTTATGCCTATTGAAGGAAGGCTTTTACCTAGTGAAGCCCCTACTCAATCGCTCGGCAAAGATCTGTATTCCACTTTGTCTGTGCCACAGCTCATCAACAATGTATTAGATGAGGGCTCTGAATCTGCTACCTACACAGGCTTCCTTGCTCTAACTGATCAGAACGTGTTTAGTCAGATTGATGGTGTTCAAGAGCTAACTATTGGAATGCCAAAGACTGACAGCGAAGTGAACTGGCTAAGTGCTTTCTATGCCATTGAGTGGACTGTCTTTGCTGGATTCGCTGTCTTTATGTGGTGGAGACTTCTAGCCGATGCATATAAGAAGCAGCAGGCTGCTCTGCTGGCTGAATAGCCTCCAAAGCCCAAGTAAAATAAGGACATGATTCCCAAAGA
>CANLCU010000014.1 GCA_947489135.1 Micrococcales bacterium | reverse complement strand
AGTAAGGGTTATCTCTTTGGTATGAAGTGATGTCCCCAAACAGAGCCAAGAGGCCTATATTAGAGAAGTACTTTGAAAGAGGGCTTCTGAATGTATAACGCAATTGCTAGAAATAAGAGAAACACACTCATCATCATTGCTGTGTGGGTTCTCTTCTTTACTGTTATCGCAGCATTGCTGTCTTGGCTAACAGACAACATTTGGGTGGGTGTAGCTCTTCTAGGATTCATTCTTGTCTACACATTGATTCAGTACTTCTTGGCAGCAACCATGGCAATGGGGCTAGCCGGTGGAATCAGAATTACAAAAGATACCAATCCAAGACTTTGGCGTGCAGTTGAGAACCTAGCTATCAGCGAAGGCATGCCTATGCCTAAGGTTTATGTAATTCCCGATCAGTCAATCAATGCGATGGCCATTGGTAGAGATCCATGGCATGCTCACGTAGGAGCAACAGAAGGTCTTCTAAAGATCACAGAGAAATATGAGCTAGAAGGCATCATGGCTCATGAGATGGCACACATCAAGAACTATGACACTCGAGTGAAGATGATTGTGTTTGGTTTAGTTGGAGCATTCTCAGCTCTTGCTCAGTTCTGCTTACTGTTCATTCTTGGCTTCTTTGGATCTTCAAGACTTGGTCAACCTCGACAGAGAAGCGTATTCCTTAGCATTTTGCTATTTCCAATTGGATTAGTTCTAATTGCGGTTGGAATTGTAGCTTGGCTTATCTCAGCAGTCCTAGGCCCATTGGTTATGAACGGGATCTCTAGACAAAGAGAGTATCTTGCTGATGCAACAGGTGCTCTAATGACTAGACATCCAGAAGCCCTGATGTCAGCACTAAACAAGATTGAACTATTCAGTGAAGCTGCTTCTAGAAAGAACATTGCAACCGCAGGCATGTATTTCACTAACCCATTTAGAAGAGGACTGTTCGCCAGACTACTGTCTAGCCATCCTGACACAGAAGATCGCATTGATCGTCTGGCCGAGATGGCACAGGACTTCTAAAGAACTTTTAGCTAGTTATCGAATGGGCACTTAGGGCTGCCAGAGTAGATAAGAGCACAGGCATTGCTTAGTCTCTTAGCTGCTGAGATTCCGTTCACCATATCTAGACCACCATATTTGTTGTCAGGATCGATTTGCTCTTCGTCAATCAAGCGACCCCAAGAGACTATTCCTAGGACTCTACCTTCTGAGTCAAGCAGTGGACCACCGCTGTTTCCAGGGTTAGTTGGGGCGTCCATGTAATACTCACTGTCAGTGATTTTGCTGATGATTCCAAAGGTGGCGTAGTTGATTTCACCTAAAGGATTACCAAGCTCAACAACCCAGTCACCTACTCGTCCAGCAGGGGCTGGCTCAAGGGTAGGTAGTTTTACACGCATGTAGATCAGAGCGATGTCAGCGACAGTGTCAAGCTCATCTTCTTCAACTTTTCCAACAGGGTCTTTTCTGAAGAGGACACCTGTGTAGGTCTTACCGGATGAGACAACATCGATCTTGTCTTCAGGCTTGCAGTCATCAAAGATGTGTCCAGCTGAGAAGACAGCAGTCTTATAGCCATCAGGCACCTTCACATTGATGCCAACAGCTGTTCCAGTGGAACCGCCGCATGACACTTCAAAGGTTGCAGAGCGTGCTTTAGCAACAACATCATTTGGGTTGAACTTGTTGTCAACTAGATCGACAACTTGGAAACATAAAACAATCAGTGTAACCAGAGCACCTGTAGCAACTGTTGGTAGCACCCACGCAGGCAGACCCCAACGAGGTCCTGTGCCAATGTTGAATGAATCCTCATTAGCTAAGTGGCCCCAGATACCGTTGGTATCTCGTTTACGTCTTCTCAGTGATCTAAATGAGACACCTGGTCTTTTGGCCATTAGTTAGAAACTTCCACTCTGCGGCACATGCGCTGCAAGTCTTTATCAACTATTCCGGCACCAGTCCACTCAGTCCCGCAAGTACCTGCTCCAGCTGAAGAAATTGAACCCTTATAGCCAGCCGCACGAACTAGAGACGCAAAAGCGGCGGCTCTCTTCTTGGTGAGCTTCTTGTTTGTTGAGTCAATCTTGGTTTTACCCTTTTGGTAATCAACCTTGTCTACTCCAGCAGCAGCAAAGCCAGTAACGGTCATCTCATCGCAACCCTTGCTTTGGAACTGTGTGCTCATGTTTTTGGCAGTTGCCTTTGCTTTTGACAGGTTCTTGAAAGTTGCGGAGTCAGGAAGGAACTCAACACCGTCTTCTTCGTAAAGCTTGATCAGTGTGCAAGTCTTTACTTCGAACGTAGGAACAGGGATAGCCAAACGGTGAGGGTCACCCGCTCCACACTGAGCACAAACTTCTTTCAAGTCACCGTTTGCGTAGGTGATAACTTGACGCCAGAAGCTCTCTAGTGATTTAGCGGACTTCTCTGAAAGTTCCTGATTAACGCCATCTACCTGCCCCAAGCCATACCAATAAACTTCGGCACCTTGAAGATCAGGAATTTCGCCGATGGCATTCAAACCTTGTGCGAGTAACTTAGCTGAGGAATCGGACTTAGGGAACATTCCCTTTTCCTGCATCTCGATAGCACCTTCGGTTTGAATTCCATTGCTAAGGATGAAGATCTTTTTAGGACCATCAATTGTTAACTGGTCAGCAGCAATACTCAATGCCTTGAGGATGTTGCTACCTTCTTTAGTTTCGACTTGGTCGTCAGGTCTCTTGAGACCACCAGCAGCACACTTGTTTGCTTGGCGGAAGATACCGAATGTTCCATTAACCGCGTCCCTGATGTCATAAGCAGATTCACCAAGAGGTTGAACGGAACGCTTCGCAAGCATTCTTGGTCTGCCGTCGGCAAGTACAACTGAAAACTCTCGTCCAATTGATTCTTCTAGTTGAGAATCAGGGAGGTTTCCACCAAGTGAGTTGATGACCTCAGTCTCAGATCGTGTCACAAGTGTTAGGAAGTCAACGAAGTTGTCCGTAGGAGCAAGAATCGCAACTGTTTGAGCAGGAATGCTAACTGGTGACTTCTGAACGTTTAGCTCGCAGTATGTTCTTGAGTCTTCCTGCGACACATCCATATCAGCTTCTTTAGTTTCAGGTGCACAAGAAGACAGGAGAAGGGTCAACACCAACGCGGCTGCTCCGGCAGCTCCATATTTCAGTTTCTTCATTGGATTGACTTTCGTGTTCGCTTCACTTTGAACTTTGTCTCCGGGAGATACTCTGTAGTGAACTCAGGTGCACCTTGTTGGTTCACCAGGGCTCTTCTGTAAACAGACTTAGCAGCTTCACTAACCTGCCCATAGCTTTGAGCTCTCTTATCCCACTGCTCAGAGACTTCATCTAGAACCCTTAGTTCAGCTTCTAGATCAGCTTCCGCTTTGGCTCTTCTAGCTTCTGCTCTTCTAAGAGATCTCTGCTTGTTGAAGTAGACATACTTCAGTCTTGAGAATCTGCTTCTGTGAGGGTTGGCATTTAGAGCTCTAATTAGAACCCATAGACCAAGACCAACAAGAATCAATACGCTGAATATGAAGATAGCTACTTCCAGGGTTCCCTCTAGAGGCTTTTGGTATCTTTGGAAGTAGAAGGCAGCAATCAAATCTGTTCTCAGTACAGTCATTGCAAATACGTAGCCTGCCCAAGCAACAGCCACAATGATGGCTACTGTCCAGTCTTTAGCGCTTCTTTCTCGCTTGCTACGAGCTTCTGCAATGGCTCTACCAACTAGGTGAGGAAAGAGAATTTGCACGCCGATAGCAGGACCTGAAAGCCAAATAGCTTCTTCTTCATTGGTTGTGATTGCTCTTAGGGAGAGGAAGACCACGAAGGCATCGGCTACGGCAACAATGACAAAGATGCCCCACTCTTTTAAACGCTCTGTTATGTGCTTGGATCTTGAGGTTGTGTCAGGTGAGACACCTTCCCAGATACCACCATCTTCACCCTTAGTTGAACCAGCAAGAATCTCTAGTTCTTTGTTTAGGTCGCCCGCAATAGCTTCTCTTTCAGCTTCAGCATCTGTGACGTCTCTTTTGTGAGCTTCGATTAGCTTCTCCAGGTATTCGATTCTCATTCGAATCGGAAGAGTAGCTCTACCTTTACGTTCAGCATTGCGCTGCTCTTGGAGAGTTAGAACTTCATCAACACCATCCTCATATGGCATTTGTTCGTAACCCTCTTCACTGAAGAGGAATTCATCGTAGGCATTGGAAGCCTTATCAGCTTCAGCAGCCTGAGTACCAAGAGCGATGAATACGTTGTCATCGATATCTGACGGAAGATCAGGAAGAGAAAGGATAATCTTGCGTGCGCGACGCTTTAGGCGTGAACGCCAAAATAGTTGAGCCATGATTTAGCGGCTTTTTCTTTCTGGTAGGTTGCGGTCAAACTGTTCTAACTCAACGGCAGGGTGAACTCTGTATACAGGTAGTTCAGCTGCTGCTGCTTCTGCGTCTGACTTTAGCTTTCTTGAACGAGCCTGGTTATAGATAGCTGCCTTCAAACGGTAGATGTTTTCCCAGAGAGGCTTAACTTCGTCAGCTCTTCTGATTAGAGCAAAGCCTGTTTCTTTGTTAGATGCGTACTGAGAGTAAAGATCTGCCATCTCTTGTTCTAGGGCAGCAAGTCTTAGTTCAGCAGCTTTTTGCTCGCGGCCTGTTTTACCCATGTTTGCTTTTTGCTTATCAATCTTGGTTTCAAACAGTCTTACTTCAGCTTCAATTCTTGCGTTTCCTGTGATGTATGGAGAGGAGACTCTTAGTAGCCAATCGTTAAGAGCAATCTCTCCTCTTTGTGAGAATGATTCAAACTCGTTGATTGCTTGGGTTCTTGTAAAGTCCTTGATTCCCTGATTCTTTCTAGCGTCTCGCTTGCCAGCACGCTTGATGCGAGCTACCTCACAGAAAGATGGTTTCTTAGGAATGATTGGATTACTAAAAGAAGGCTTCTTGGCCATTGGTTTTCCCTGCTCCCCACAGCAACCTGTGGCTATTTAACACAACAGCCTTAAACCTAGTGAATAAGGGTTATGTTCTCAATAGGCAAAAGAGGCTAAGCGGGAACGTTAGAAAATCGGTACAGAAACTACTTTGACGCTATCTCTAGAAGCCCAGCCAAACGACTTACGGCTTTTACTTCAGCAACTGTCTTGAACTGACTTTCCAATAAGCTCTCGCTGAATACTAAATAACAAGTTGCCTTCGCGCGGCTGATCGCCACATTCAAGCGGTTTCGATCTAAAAGGAATTCAAGACCTCTAGGAGCGTCCATGCTTGAAGAGGCCGCGAAGCTATAGATAACAGCCATACCTTCACGTCCCTGAAATTTGTCAACTGTTCCGACCATGACTTTCTCAAACCCTGCTTCATCGAGCTTTAGCCTGAGCAGGTCGACTTGAGCGTTGTAGGCAGCAACAACCAGCACGTTGGCTGGGTCTTCATCGCCTTTCAAACTCTTGACTAGCTTGATTACCACCTCCGCCTCTTCTTCGCTCGAAGTCGAGTTTCCCTTGTGAGGAACAGGAATGGAAATGAGACCTTGCTCATGCCCGTCAATGGCATTTTCTTCCGTAGATGGGTGTGAACGCAATTTACCTTCATAAGCCAACCAGCTAACCGCGTGGTTTACTTCTGGGTGCAATCTTCTTGTAACTTCAACGAAGTAACCCATCGACGCTGGCAAAATCGAGTGATCGCCCATGTAGTGACCCAGCGCAGAGTTTTCAACACCTCCGGGGTGAACAGCAGTGACAACCTGTGCGAGCTGTTGAGGGTCACCCATCAACACAAGGTTGTCAGCAATTCCACTTACTGCCATGCAGTCAACCAAGGAATACTGGGCTGCTTCATCAATGAATAGGTAGTCGAGTCGGTATTCTCTAACATCTTTGTTGCTAAAGAAGAAACTAGTTCCGCCAACAATGTATGGATCTGGGTTGTTCTTCATCCACGTCACAACAGGCCCATTACTTCTTCTGCTAACCCAAGGACGCTCTTCGCCTTCCTCCTGTCGCTTGATGATCACCTCTGGGTTTACCCCGGCCTCGATACATGCCTCAAGCAAATTCTCGATAGCAGAGTGTGAGTTTGCAGTGACGCCGATTCTCTTCCCAGCTTTGAGTAGGCTCGCAATAGTTCTAGACGCAAGATAAGTCTTTCCTGATCCAGGAGGCCCTTGGATAGCTAGGACGGAGTTGTCTAGTGAATTAACTGCTGACATGACTGCTGGAAGATAGTCGTTGCTGTCCGCTGGTGGAAGATCTGAAACATCTTTCAACTTCGGAGGACGTCTCATGAGTAGATCCATAATTGCTGGCGAGTTTGGGGCAGGGTTTAATGGGGTAACCCAACGCTCAGCAATTTCATTGGCTAACTTCTGCAGAGCAGTTTGTTTCGCAACAGGGGAGTAGTAGGTTGCATCAATGACTGCGTCAGGAACTTGAGAGTCTGAACCATTCTTGATTGTTCTAGTGAAAGTTATTGAACTATCAACCACTTCGGTTATCTTTCCGAAGTCACGCATCTGCTTGTTTCCTTCGCCCCTGTAGCGAATCACAATATCTGCATTCTTCTCTGGCATGTAGAGGCACTCGTCAGGAAGATATGCGTTGTAAGTAACTAAGACGTATGGAGAGTCATCTTCTCTTCTGAACTTAGTTTCTCTGCCAACTTCTAATACTTCGCTAATTGAAGCAGCGGTCCGTTCCCCCTCTAGAGCTTCGTCGTCCATGAGCATGCGAATGGCGATGTCTGCCCAGAACATAACCTCTTCGCGCTTGTAGAAAAGTATTGAGTGAGTGAGTGCGAGCCAGATTTGGGCCCGATAGTCGGCATCAAGGTCTTTGCCCCAATCCCAATTGGCAACAACATCGAAGAGCTCCTTGGTTTGTGCCTGAAGCTCTGCTAGCTCTCGTTCGCTTTTACTGGGGGTTCTATCAGTGTCCTCCGGGTTTGGGTCGCCTGGTTGTGGCTGCCCATATTTGGAGCACGCGCCAGGTCGTTCTTCAAGCCAACGGTAAAGCTCACGCGTAGACCAGACATCCTCTAGGTTGTAGAGGCGAAGTTCCTTGTAGACCTTATCCGCTTCTTCAGAGATCTTTGCTCTATCTTCCTCAGAAATAGTGAGGTCTTTTGATAGTGAATTGAGTTCACGCCAGCGGTCGTATTCATCGATGCTTGCAGATGCCTTCTGAACGTCTGAGGAACGCTCGAAGTCGTAGTGTCTCTCCAGTTTCTTGATGGAATAGCTCTCTTCACCAATAATCATTGAGTTCCTGACGATGTTGAACATATCGACAAGACGACCAGTTGTTACTAGCCAGGCAACTTCCTTCTCAAAAATTCCATGTCTCATAGCAAGTCGCTTTAGGGCAGTTACCTCATAGCTTGCGTAGTGATAGATGTGGGCATTCGGATCTTCATGCATACGCTTTAGTACCCACTCCATGAATCCTTGGAAAGCAATCTTCTCGCTCGCACGATCATGAGCCCAGAACTCGGTGAACAGTCGGTCTAGCGGCTCGCCTTCATTTTTGCCTGTTCCCCAGTCGTAGTTTCCAAAAAGATATTCAAGGCCACCTCGTTCTGTGAAGTAAGGGAAACCTTCAAAGTCAAAAAACACATCTAGTTTCGACCTTGGTGGCAAGAACGCAAGCATTGGATCGGGTAGCAGTTTATGAACGGGCTTACCTGTAGCAAGAGACTCAACTTGAGCATCAGCCTGCATACGAATCTTGTTGTAGGTTTCAACAGTCATTCGATAAGGACGCTTATCATCAGGTGCTGTCGCAAGCTGATGCATTGTTGTGATGTTAACGGTTGCCAAGCGAGCAATCTGATTCTGTGTGATGTTTGCTACTTGGACTAGGTCATCAGTCTCTTGGCGATCATCCTTGCAGAGATCTGGGTATTCACAAATGTCGCAGTTTTGTTTTGATGGACAGTGCCAACTCAAACTTGATGCAGCAAACTGCTCAAGGGCATCTTCATTTTTTGCTTTTTCTGCGAAGTCGATAAAGTCTGAAATCTTTTTTCGAGCCAATCGCATGGCTGGCACAATCTCGATCTCTTCAAAACTTTCTGTGGTTCTCGAACCAAGAACAAGGCCGTGTCTTTCGCCTTCAGCTTTTAAACCTAAGGAATCAAGCGCATCAACGTATAGACCTACTTGAAGTAGATATGCAGGCTTAGCCTGACCTCCATACTTCGCATCCCATACTGTGTACTTGTTTTCTCGAGGCGAGCCGATTCTGTCAGGTCTTCTGTGTGCGGTTAGCTTGCCATCAACAAAAAGCATTTCCCAGTCTTGATGCACCAAGAAGTCAGGTCTACCGCTAAAAATGGTTCTCTCGAAGGTTCTCTTCAGCCCACCTTGATAAATAACTGGGACACCAGAGTTCATGAGCTCAATAGTTTGAGCCATGTCACCGTCTTTTTCTGGACGTCCAACAACATCCGGTCCAACAGACTCGAGTAGTTCACCAATAAGTGCATCTTCGAAGATAACTCCATACTTTTGTGCAAGTGACTGGTCTTCACCATTTGCCTTATCTTCGGCAATCTGGTCTAGATATGGCTGCAACTTTGTTAGGACATCTTGGATGCCCAGAGTTCTAGCAATAGAGAGGGTTGTGCAGTGATCGCAAGACGAAGCTCTCATTAGGTCTCGAGTATTGAATGACCATAGAGATGAAGGGGTTAGATGCATAGCCTGCCTTTATAGGGTTTGTTTTTATGATGCCAGCAACTAGCGACATCCTTGACTAATAACCATCGAAAATCCCAAATTCTTCCCAAGAAATAGGTACCCATGGGATTTGAGCCTGTTTGGGCAGAAACTAGCCGAATAGCTCAGGAATAGTAGCCCCATGAGAGTTTCTTAGTTCTTCAATCTTCCAGGTAGCTAGATCTTGAATCTCTAGTTGTCCAGAGGCATCGGTTACACCGATTCTTAGAACTGGGATTCCTCTTGCTTCACAGAGTCCTACGAACTTGACGTCGTCTTCTCTTCCTACAGAAACAATTACTCTCGCTGTTGATTCAGAGAATAGAGCTGCTGTTAGATCTATTTGGTCTCTTTCACATATTTCATTGAGCCATACTCTAGCTCCCATACCAAAACGTAGTGTGCTCTCAACTAGTGTTTGAGCAAGACCACCTTCTGATAGGTCATGAGTAGAGGCAAGTAGACCCTGAAGAGATGCACCTTGAAGAAGTTCAGCAAGAGCTTTCTCAGCAGATAGATCTACAACAGGCGGTTTTCCACCTAAGTGATCGTGAATAACTTCTGACCAGACTGAACCATCGAGTTCATCTCGAGTAATACCTAGAAGGTAGATGTTGTTACCTGCATCTTGCCAACCTGAAGGAATTCTTCTGGCAACATCATCGATAACACCTAGAACACCAACAACAGGTGTTGGGTGAATTGCAACGTCACCGGTTTGGTTATAGAAGGATACGTTTCCACCTGTGACAGGAATACCTAGTTCCAAACAACCATCAGCAAGACCTGCTGTTGCTTGTTTGAATTGCCACATTACTTCTGGGTTCTCAGGAGAACCAAAGTTTAGACAGTTAGTAACAGCTGCTGGAACTGCTCCTGATGAAGCTACGTTTCTATAGCTTTCAGCAAGAGCAAGCTTTGCTCCGTTGTATGGATCTAGTTGGCAGTAACGACCGTTAGCATCTGTTGCTATTGCAACACCTAGACCTGTTTCTTCACTGACACGAACCATTCCTGAATCATCTGGCATAGCAAGAGCAGTGTTACCACCTACATAGTGGTCATACTGATCTGTGATCCAACTCTTAGATGCTTGGTTAGGTGATGAAACAATTCTGATTAGTTGTTCAGCTAGTTCGCCTGCTCCTGTTGAGCGCTTTAGTTTCGCATTGATAACAGAGTTCTCGTTTAGTGCATCAATCCATACAGGGTAGGCAACTGGTCTTTCATAGACAGGACCATCGTGGGCTACTGATCTAGGTGGAACGTTAACAATCTCTTCTTTGCCCCAGTTGATATAAAGTCTTGGTTCTCTAATTACTTCACCAAGAACACTGAACTCAACTTCATGCTTTTCAACAATTGCAGTGAAAGCTTTTAGGTCTTTCTTAGGAACAATTGCCATCATGCGTTCTTGTGATTCACTCATCAGAATCTCTTCTGGAGTTAGTGAATCATCTCTTAGCAACACGTTTTGGAGTTGAACTCGCATACCGGCTTGACCGTTAGAGGCAAGCTCGCTTGTTGCACAAGATAAACCAGCACCACCAAGGTCCTGGATACCAGCAACGACCTGAGCTGCATAAAGCTCTAGACAGCACTCAATGAGTACCTTCTCAGCGAATGGGTCACCAACTTGAACTGCTGGTCTTCTTGAAGGGCCATCAGCATCAAAGGTTTCAGAAGCTAGAACAGACACACCACCGATACCATCAGCACCAGTTCTTGCACCAAAGAGAATTACAAGATCTCCTGGGTTAGAAGCTTTAGCTAGCTTTAGGTCTTCATGACGCAGGGCACCAACAGATAGAGCATTGACTAGTGGGTTACCTTGGTAAACCTTGTCGAATACTGTCTCTCCACCAATGTTTGGTAGTCCTAGACAGTTACCGTAGAAGCTAATACCTGAGACAACACCGTTTACTACTCTTGCTGTGTCGGGGTTGTTTACTGCACCAAACCTAAGCTGATCCATAACAGCAATAGGTCTTGCACCCATGGTCAAGATGTCTCTAACGATTCCACCAACACCGGTAGCGGCACCCTGGAAAGGTTCGATATAGCTTGGGTGGTTGTGTGACTCTACTTTGAAAGTAACTGCCCAACCTTCACCGATGTCAACAACACCTGCGTTCTCACCCATACCAACCATTAGGTTCTTAGTCATCTCTGGTGTTACTTTCTCACCGAACTGACGAAGGTAAATCTTTGAACTCTTATATGAGCAGTGCTCTGACCACATAACTGAATACATCGCTAGCTCAGCACTAGTTGGTCTTCTACCAAGAATTAGTTTGATGCGGTCATACTCATCTTCCTTTAGACCTAGTTCTCGCCAAGGCTGTTCTTTCTCTGGAGTCTTCTTAGCGTTCTTAGTTGTGTCAACTGTTGAGATCTCTTTAGTCATTAGGAGTTCACGACCTGGTTCAAAACAGATGTGAAGAAGGTAAGACCATCGACACCACTTCTCATGGCTAGAGGAGTATCAGGACCAAAGCCTGGTTCAACAGCATGTTCTGGGTGAGGCATAAGACCAACAACATTGCCTCGTTCATTTCTTAGTCCTGCAATGTTGTTTACTGATCCGTTTGGATTTACTTCGCTATAGCGGAAAGCAATTAGTCCATCACCTTCTAATCTCTTCAGAGTTTCATCATCGGCGATGTAACCACCCTCACCATTCTTTAGGGGAATAGTGATCTCTTGACCTAGTTTGAATCCATTGGTCCAAGCAGTGTCAACGTTTTCAACAATTAGTTTCTGATCTCTACAGATGAAGTGCTGGTGTTCATTTCTAATTAGCCCACCGGGAAGAAGATGTGATTCAACAAGAACCTGGAAGCCATTACAAATACCTAGAACAGGTAATCCACCGTTAGCTGCATCAATGATGCTTTCCATTACTGGTGCTTGAGCAGCAATAGCTCCACAACGTAAGTAATCTCCGAAACTAAATCCACCAGGCAAGATAACTGCATCAACCGAATGAAGATTAGTATCTGCATGCCATAGGGCTACAGGTTCTCCACCTGCAAGACGTACTGCTCTTTGAGCATCACGATCATCTAGTGTGCCAGGGAAGGTAACTACACCTATCTTCATGGAGTTAGTTCTCCACTGTTACAGCAACAACATCTTCAATGACTCCATTAGATAGGAAGTCAGCAGCTATCTGCTTGGCTGCTTCAATGTCCTTTTCTGTTGGAGTTGATTCGTAGTGAAGCTCAATACGCTTACCGATACGAACGTTAGTAATCTCAGCATTGCCTCTGCGCTGGAGGGCACTTGCCACTGCTTTACCGGCTGGGTCTAGTAGGTCTGCCTTAGGCATTACTTCAACGATGATTTTTGGCACAGATACGCTCCCGAAGGTCGGTGGGGCTAGTAAATAACAGGTTTTTTGCTCGCCGGCGTCACCTTTGGCGGGTGCGAACAGGACTAGTTTATCGGGCTAGCAGGCTAATTAGCTGAGCATACTTACTAGTGGTCTGCTCAACTACCTCTTGAGGTAGCTCAGGAGGGGTTGTGCCAGATGTTGGGTCCCAGTTAGCAGCTAACCAGTTACGAACCTGCTGCTTATCGAAGCTGTCTTTGCGATCTCCAGCTAGCCAAGCTTCCTCTGACCAATATCTACTGGAGTCAGGGGTTAGGACTTCATCACCTAGGGTGATTTCGCCATTGGCTGGGTTGATCCCAAATTCAAACTTGGTATCAGCCAGGATAAGGCCTGACTTCAGGGCCAATTCACTTGCTTTGGCGAAGATCTCAAGACTTAGCTTCTTCAGAGAATCAGCATTGTCCTGACCGATTAGCTCAATGACTCTTTCAAAGGTGATGTTCTCATCTTTATCTCCAAGTTCTGCTTTGAAAGCAGGAGTGAAGATTGGTTCAGGTAGTTTGTCTCCAAAGGCTAGACCTTCTGGCAACTTGTTGCCACAGATCTCACCAGTTGCTAGGTAGTCCTTATAACCAGAACCTGAGATGTAGCCACGAACTACACATTCAACAGGAAACATCTCTAGTTTCTTACAGACCATTGCTCGGCCAGCAACTTCGTCCGGCACAGCTACCTCTTGGCTTAGATGATTAGGAACATCTAATCTGTCGAACCACCAGTTAGTTAGAGATGTTAGGTATTGACCTTTATTAGGAATCTCTGGAGAAAGAACAGTATCAAAAGCACTAATCCTGTCGCTTGCAACAACAAGGATTAGATGTGAAAGAGATGCATCATCTGATTCATATAGGTCTCGAACCTTACCGCTGTATACATGGTGCCAACCAGGAATCACTTTAGACATTTTCAACCTCATCAACTTTTAGAGCAATGTCTGTTCTGTAGTGAGAACCTTCTAGTTCAATTCCACATATTGCTTCATACGCTGCTCTTCTAGCCTCATGGAAATCTTCAGCTATTGAAACAACAGATAGAACTCTTCCACCGGTAGCAATAAGTTTTCCATCTTCTAGTTTTGTTGCAGCGTGAGCTACTTCAACTGAATCTGTGTCAGGAACTATTCCAGTGATCTCTCGATTAGGAGCAGAGGTAACTGGATAACCTTCACTTGCTAGAACAACAGTTACTGCAACATCTTTAGTGAATTCAGGTTCATTTACTTCAGCTAGGTGACCTGTTGCTGCGTTATGTAAGAGGTGAGATAAAGGTGTTACTAGTCTTCTCAAAACAACTTGTGTTTCAGGATCACCAAAGCGTGCATTGAACTCGATAACTCGAATTCCCTTGCTTGTAACAATCAATCCGCAATATAGAAGTCCGACAAAAGGAGTTGCTAGTCGAGCTAGTTCTCTAACTGTTGGCAGTGCTACTAGTTCTTGAACTTCTTCAACAAAACCTTCTGGTAACCAAGGAAGCGGTGAGTAGGCACCCATGCCACCAGTGTTTGGTCCCTTATCAAAGTCGTATGCACGTTTGAAATCTTGAGCAGGGGATAGTGGGACTACTGATGTTCCATCAGAGAAGAAGAATAGAGATACTTCTTCACCATCTAGAAACTCTTCAACAAGTATTTCCATGCCTTGGTGTAGGAAGGTTTGTGCATGATCTAGAGCAGCTTGCTTGTCAGTAGTGACAATCACACCTTTTCCGGCAGCTAGTCCATCAGCCTTAACAACGTAAGGCGCACCGTATTCATCTAGCGCACTTTCTACCTCTGTTAGTGATGTGCACTTTCTAGCCATACCTGTTGGCACATCAGCTGCTGCCATTACATCCTTAGCAAAAGCTTTAGATCCTTCAAGAGCAGCTGCTGCTTTAGAAGGACCAAAGACTGCTATTCCTGCCGCTCTAAGAGCATCGCTAACTCCAGCAACTAAAGGGGCTTCAGGGCCGATAACTACAAGATCTGTGTTAGCTTCGAGAGCCCAGTTGGTAACTGCTTCTGGATTATTGGCATCAAGGTTTACTGTCTTTACTTCTTGGGAGATTCCACCATTACCAGGTGCACAAGTGATCTCTTCTGGGTTTGAGCCAGTTCTGATTAAGGCTTTAATAATCGCGTGCTCGCGAGCTCCAGAACCTAACACCAAGATTTTCATTGATTCAAGTTTATCTAGGTTGGGGTAGGCCCTGATGCTTGAAGCACCAGAGCCTACTGGTTCTACCTGATCTTGAAGGTGGCTTCGACAATCACGAGGATTATCCGAACCAACGTCACAACCAGAACAACTATTTGAGACTTGCTCATGAGTTGTCCTCCCGTAGGGCATGGACCAAGGAAAGAGCCGAACCGGAAGGTGCAAAACTACTTCACAATCGAAGATATTCTGCTTATACTCTTAATCACAAGTGGATTCGGAGGTTTCTTCCGATTCGACCCTCGTCAAGAGGTTCAAATAAAGCCCCTGGTTGCTGCCGGGGGCTTTATTTCATCTCTGGCTAAACTAGCCATGCGTTTAGTGAGCATGAGAATTCTCACACTTAGGAAATTCTTCTGAGTAAGTTATGAACAACTCTCGATATTAGACAAGCCCTGACTGTTGAGATCAGGGCTTGCTTGGTTCTACCTGATCCTGATTATGGCTTCGACAATCAAAATGATTATCCTCACCAATGTCATAATCAGAACAACTATCTGAGCTTTGCTCATGAGTTGTCCTTCCGTAGGGCATGGGCCAAGGGAAGGGCCGAACCGGAAGGTGCATAACTATTCCAAATAAGAAATAGATATGGCATACTCGAAACGTAGATTGTTTCGGAGGTTTCTTCCGATTCGACCCTCGTCAAGAGGTTCAAACATTACCCCCAGTTTCCGCTGGGGGTTTTGTTCTATCTCTGGCTAAACCAACCATGCGTTTAGTGAGCACGAGCAGTTTGACACTTTAGACTTTCTCTCACTCAAGTTATAAACAGCTACTGAACTTCACTAACCTTGTTCTATGGCTAGAAGAAGAATCAAACACGCAGATGGCATTGATGCCATCAATTCCGTGATTCAAGCCGACAGACTATCGACTCCGTTACTTGATTCAGATGCCCTCTTTGTTACTGCAGTGAGATACCTACTTGAAGAATTAGCGGAAGTAGCTCCTGGCAACTCGGTTGAAGTTAGAGTTCCTCCACTAGGTGCAACCCAGTGCATTGAAGGTCCTAGGCACACAAGAGGAACCCCTCCTAACGTTGTTGAGATGAGCCCTAGGATTTGGTTTGATCTCGCTTTAGGTAATAAAACTTGGTCAGAGGCATCAGCAGGGCATCTAGTTAGCTCTAGTGGGGTTAGGGCCTCTTTGGAGGAAATATTGCCGCTAACCTTGAAGCATGTCCAAAGATAAAACTGAGACGGTAAAGATCCGTAGAGCACCTAAGTTCATCCCCTTTATGCTCACAGGAGTGTTGCTAGGTGGGATTGTGGCACTAGTTCTAACTCTTCTAATAACGACTGAAGAAGGTAAGACTGCTGGCTTTATTACCCAGATTCTTGTCTACTGCCTAGGCCTTGGAGCAGGTGTTGGACTTGTAGCTGCAGTCACATTTGATGCTGTTACAGCACGCAAACTCAAGGATGTGCAAGTCTCCAAAAGCACCTCTAGCTAGACCGCTAAACTAGCAACGTAACGCCAAGTTATTGGCGACAATGAAGTCACAGACTTGAGTTTTACAAGCACGCAACCCCCACTCATAGAGACGGAAACTGCCCTTGCTTCGTGGAGATGGACTACTTAATCACGATTTGCTACCCGATGAAAAAGGGCCGCAAGATCAGTGTGGTGTATTCGGTGTATGGGCTCCAGGGGAAGAAGTAGCAAAGCTCACATACTTTGGCCTTTACTCACTCCAGCACAGAGGTCAAGAGTCAGCAGGCATTGCAACCTCTGATGGCAAGAAGATTCTTGTCTATAAAGATATGGGTCTTGTCTCTCAAGTTTTCTCTGAATCATCCCTTGAATCACTAGTTGGACATATTGCTGTTGGACACAATAGATACTCAACTACAGGTGCTTCTTCTTGGCGTAATGCTCAACCGACTTTAGGTAGAACAGCTTCAGGAACTGTTGCTCTTGGACACAATGGAAACCTAACCAATACATCAGATCTATTAGAGATGCTGAAGTCTAAGTATCCAGATCAAACAGAGAATGAAATTACTGGGGGTAATACTACAGACACAGCTGTTCTAACTGCTCTTCTTGCAGGGGATATGGATCACACTCTTGAATCAACTGCACTTGAATTACTTCCTAAAGTAAAAGGTGCTTTCTGTTTAGTCTTCATGGATGAAACAACTCTTTATGCTGCTCGTGATCCACAAGGAGTAAGACCTTTAGTTCTAGGAAGACTAGAACGTGGTTGGGTAGTTGCATCAGAGACAGCAGCACTAGACATTGTTGGTGCTAGCTATGTAAGAGAAATTGAACCAGGCGAACTGGTTGCAATTGATGAGCATGGTCTTCGTTCATCTAGATTTGCTGAAACAAAAAGAGCTGGTTGTGTATTTGAATACGTTTATCTAGCTCGTCCCGACACCACCATCAACGGCAGAGTTGTTTACGATGCCAGAGTTGAGATGGGTAAAACTCTAGCTAGAGAATATCCAGTTGAAGCAGACATGGTTATTCCTACTCCTGAATCTGGAACTCCTGCAGCTATTGGATTTAGCCAAGAGTCAGGTATTCCTTTTGGTCACGGACTAGTGAAGAACGCATACGTAGGTAGAACCTTTATTCAGCCTTCACAAACGATTCGCCAACGCGGTATTCGTCTAAAGCTCAATCCTCTAAAGGAACAAATCAAGGGTAAGAGAATCATCGTGGTTGATGACTCAATTGTTAGAGGAAATACCCAGAGAGCACTGGTAGCAATGCTTAGAGAAGCAGGGGCTTTAGAAATACACGTAAGAATCTCTTCACCTCCGATTACTTGGCCTTGCTTTTATGGAATTGACTTTGCTACCCGTGCAGAACTAATTGCCACAGGTCTAGGCGTTGAAGAAGTTAGACAATCTATTGGTGCTGACTCTCTTGGCTACCTATCTAAAGATGGAATGGTTGCTTCAACCAACCAAGAAGAGAAGCAACTCTGCACAGCCTGCTTCACAGGTACCTACCCAATTGAATTACCTGCTGAAGACAGACTGGGTAAGAACCTTCTAGAAAAGCCAGCTGCTGCTTGCGAACCAGGTCCCGATAGTGAACTAGATCAAATAGTGAAAGCAGCTAATGACTGACGCTTACGCATCCTCTGGGGTAGACACTCACGCAGGAGACCTAGCTGTTGAGTTGATGAAGAAATCTATCGGTGCAACTCTTACGGAGAATGTTGTTGGTGGTTTCGGTGGCTTTGCTGGAATGTTTGATGTTTCATTCCTAAAGGAATTTAATAGACCACTACTTGCAACTTCTACCGATGGTGTCGGCACCAAGGTAGCTATTGCTCAGGCAATTGATAAGCATGACACCATTGGTCAAGATCTTGTTGGCATGGTCGTTGATGACATCGTGGTTGTTGGAGCAAAGAGTATGTTCATGACTGACTACATTGCAACCGGCAAAGTAGTGCCAACAAGAATTGCTGACATAGTTTCTGGTATTGCTAAGGCATGTAAAGAAGTTGGTGTTTCACTTATCGGTGGTGAAACAGCAGAACACCCAGGACTACTAAAGCCAAATGAATATGATGTTGCAGGTGCAGCAGTTGGAGCTGTTGAATACAGCAAACTACTTGGTCCACACAAAGTACAAGTTGGCGATGTTGTACTAGGACTTGAATCAAGTGGTCTGCATTCAAATGGATATTCACTTGTGAGAAAGATTGTTGCTGAGAGCAAACTTGATTACACAAAATCAGTTCAAGAATTTGGCAATCTATCTTTAGGTGAAGCATTACTGGAACCAACAAAGCTTTACACAGGAATTCTGAACAACCTTCTTGAAAGTGATCTTGGTTCTTCAGTAAAAGCTATGAGCCATATCACCGGTGGAGGTATTGGAGCAAACCTTGCTCGTGTTTTACCTAAGAACACAACACTAGATATAGATAGAAGTTCATGGAAACCACTTGATGTATTCCAGGTTCTAACCCAATGGGGCAACTTGTCTCTTGAACAAGTTGAATCAACTTGGAACCTAGGTTTAGGTTTTGCAGTGATTGTGAAAGCAGATCAGGCAACCAACATTCAAAATCAACTAATCGCAGCAGGGGTAAACACCTGGCAACTAGGAATAGTTGAATCTAATGACTGCAGCCTTGAAGGATATATCCAAGGGGCTAAGGGCGTTGATGGTGGAGCTGTAAGGCTTCTTGGAAATTACAAAAAATAGCTAAATAGCCTTAGTCGGCAGAAGTGCTGCCACCGTCACCAGCATCTGTGCTGGTTTCAGTTTCGGTTGTCTCATCCTCTGGATAAAGATCTGCCCACTTGTCTTCATACTCTTGTTCATCTGAGGTGGTGCCTATTTCTGCCTGCAGGGCAGTCAGGTCAGTATTAGGGCTGAAGTACTTCAGCTCACGAGCCACCTTGGTGTTTTTCGCTTTTTGACGGCCACGACCCATGTCGAGACCCCCTCTTTTTATTCTTGGCTGGGCATGTTTTGCCTCAGGAAACGGGAAATCTGGACCTTAGTATATCAGGCTTCAGCCCAGTAGGAGCCCAACCCAAGCGGCTGTGGAGGAAAGAATCAAGGTAACTACTGTGTATAGGGCTGCTGCTAGTGGGCGGTCTCTAGAGACCAGTTGAACAGCCCCAGCAGCCCAAGAGCTAAAGGTAGAAAGGCCTCCAGCTAGCCCAACAACCAGAATGGCTACCCAGGTGACATTAGCATCAAAGGACGTAACTGCCCAGCCTGCAAAGAATGAAGCGACTACGTTGGCCAACAGGATTCCCCAAGGCCAGAAGCCATTGAATTTGCTAAGGAGCACTCGAAGAGCGGAACCAAGTCCACCAGCTACGAAGATACCCAGAATGATCATTGGGTTGAAGACTTCAGCCAGGTTCATTTAGCCCTGCCTTCTTCTTGCCCAAGGCAACACCTGCAGCAAAGGCGAAGAATCCTAGAGCAAACATGACTGAGGTAATAGCCACACTGCCCTGTTGGTAAACAAACAATGCCACACCTGACATGGTCGTGAAGCCACCTGCGAATCCTGATCCCCAGAATGACTTTCTATTCTCACTTGCAAAGAATGGATGGAAAGAAACAATACCTAAGAAGAAAGCACCCGCCACGTTCACAAAAAACAGAGATAACATTCCTGCAAGAGTTGAACCTAGAGATAGTTCTAGTCCGCTACCGATTGCATATCGAAGCAGAGAACCTATTCCTCCACCTAGAAAAACTAGGAACAGCTCATTCGCGATAAGAGAGCTACCGCGAGATGAGTTGTTAGGTTCCGACATCGTTTCTAGTTCTTAGCTGGTTCGCCGTGCTTGCGACTAGACAATCTAAATGTTGCAACGAAACCTAGAAGCAGGAATACTCCGGCTGCAACTGCTGACCACTTTGTGCCTTCAGTGAATGCATCTTTAGCGGCTTGGATGTATGACTCCTGTGTGCCCATGTTTGGAAGAGCAGGAATAATTCCTCCTGATGATTCAACAACTGACTTAGTGAATTCTGCTGCTTCAGCATCAGACATGCCAAGTGTTGAAAGTTTAGATAACAAGCTCGACTGAATCTGTGTGAACAGAACAGTTCCTAGAACTGCAATACCTAAAGCTGAACCAACCTGTCGAACTGTGCTTTGAGATCCTGATGCTTGACCAATCTTTTGCATAGGAACATCAACCATGATCACTCCGGTTAGCTGAGCTGTTGCAAGACCAATGCCAATTCCATATAGGAACAGGGCAGGAGCTAATGGCCACCAGCCAGCTGCATCGCTTGCAAATAGTGCAACACCGATTACACCTAGAAGTTCAAGACCAACACCAATGCGAACTGCCATGGCAGGAGCAAGCTTGCCGCTCATTGCTCCACCAACTGCTGATGCAAGGAATGCGCCACCGGCTAGCCAAAGAAGAACTAGACCCGAGTCAATTGGAGAAAGACCAATGATGTTTTGTAGCCATAGTGGAATTGCAAAAAGAATTCCAAACTCACCCATTGAGATAATCAATGCTGCAATAGAACCATTTCTGAATGATGTGACCTTGAAAAGGTTTAGATCAAGTAGCACTGGCTTGTGTGCTGCTTCTCTCTTGTTCTCCCAAAGAACAAAAGCGATTCCAAATAGAACTGATAGAGCAAGAGACACAGGAATAGGTGAGATACCTGGATCTCCCCATGACCATGAACCGATTGTGAACTCTTCGTTGACATTCCACCAACCGTAGTTTCTACCTTCAATAAGACCGAAGACAAGCGTTAGGAACAATCCAACAGAAAGGAATGCTCCTAGGAAATCTGGTGCCCCGGCACGCTTTTCGACCTTTGATTCACCAACAAACAACAGAAGGCCAGCGACAATGATTAGACCAATTGGCAGGTTGATGCTGAACGCTAGACGCCAGCCATCTTCACCAAAGCTAGTAGCAAACCAACCACCAAGAACAGGGCCAAGAGCCACCATTCCACCGATAGTCGAACCCCAAACAGCGAAGGCAATTCCACGCTCTTTACCCTGGAAGTTTGCATTCACTAGGGAAAGTGTTGTTGGTAGCACCATGGATCCACCAATACCCTGAAGGATACGAGCAAGGATTAGTGAGCTTGCATCATTTGAGTAACCTGCCCAAACAGAAGCGCCAACAAAGATGACGATACCTATTACTAGGAGCCTTCTGCGTCCAATGCTGTCAGCTAGAGATCCCCAGATAAGTAGTAGGGCTGCAAAGACAAGAACATAGCTTTCGTTAACCCATTGGACTTCGCTACTTGATAGATCTAGAGCTTCAATAAGAGCGGGGAAGATGGTGTTTACTATCGTTCCGTCAATGATGACGATAGAGATTGCTAGGGAAATGAATAGAAGACCTATCCAGCGGTAGCGAGCTAAAACTGCCATGGTGTAATACTTTCTGTTTGGTTGAACACCTATTTCTAAGGTGAACTCGTTAAGCCTAGTCCTGTGCTGTTGGTAGCCTGTACTCATGCGCAAGGGTAAGTCGTGATCAAGTATTTAGGCTCTAAGCGCACCCTTGTTGGTGTTCTTGGTGCCATTGCTAATGCTGCTGAGGCTAAGACTGCCGTAGACCTATTTACTGGAACTACCAGAGTTGCCCAAGAGTTCAAAAGACAAGGACTAAACGTTATTGCTAGCGATAGTGCTACATATAGCGACATGCTTGCCAAGTGCTACATAGAAGCAGATGCCAACAAAGTTGACATCAAAGAACTAACCCAAATCATTAGTCACCTCAACTCACTGCCAGGTAAAGCTGGATATGTCACAAAGAACTTCTGTGAAGAAGC
>CANLCU010000013.1 GCA_947489135.1 Micrococcales bacterium | reverse complement strand
GTAAGAGCAAGAGCAGGAACACCTTGAGGAAGTATCTTCCATAGCAGTGGTGAGTTAGGGAAGCGATCTGAGAACCAACTCAAAATGTTAGGCAAGATGAAGATAAAGCTACCCACCCATACTTGCCAGACGTTACCCATGAATGCTGCAGTTACGAATATAAAGATGAACAATCTCAATGCAGTAGAGATGACCTTCTGCAATTGAGATGTGCCAGGCACTTCAGTTGGGTTAATGGTGTCTAGACGCTTGGAGAATCCTCTAGCTGCAAGTTCTTCAAGAAGAATACGAACACCAATTGCAATTGCTAGGAAGAGTGAGAAGTCTGCTGTGTGGTTTGCCACAACAAGAGTTCTTCCAGCAAGAGCAGGAAGAGTTGCCACCATTGCTGATACCGACCAACTAATAAAGAAGGTAAGAACAGCTAAGTCAGCTAAACGATCCCAGAAGTAAGCAAAGCTAGTTTCAACATGTTTTCTAATCGCTCTAAAGGCAACACCGATAAGAGCCGGACCAAAGCCAAGCAGAAGAACACCAAGCATTAGTCGGACATCAGATAGATCACTGATTCCATACATGCTGACCATTCCAATTGAATAGATGACTGTGGCTAACATTCCAGCAAATGCGTCAAACATACCTAGAACAGCAATGGCAAGGAATAGCTCCCATGTTGGCGGTCTAAGTTCAATTGACGGTTGCATCAAGGCAGTAATTGCTAAAGCAACACCAGCAATAGGAGCTGCCAACCACATTGACCCGAAGATCGAACGAAGGTAAGCACCATCGTTAACAATCTTGGAAATAACTGGTGAGAACTTCGCAAGAGCAACAGTTAGGTTATGGGTAAACGAGTCAAGGAACGTCAAAGCTTTGAGCTTGAAGATTGGAATTCGATCTCCCCAACTGACTCTGGCAGTTGTGAAGCTTTCTACCTCAGCATCAAGAGTTGTGATTTCACCTTCACTTGAATCGGTGTTCTGAGAGTTTGACGATGATCCTGAACTGCCGCCACCTCGTGAACCACCTGCAGCTGCAGCTACAGCACCTGCAACAGCGCCGGCAACTACTACTGCTGTTCCAACTGCTTCAGCTACTGCTTTGACACCTTCAGGAGTTGCAAGTGGATCGTATGGCTGGCTAGGAGCGTTCTCATCTGTTTGAGCTCCAGGAACTGTTGTCTCAGTTTCTGGAACCTCTGGGACAACCGGAACTTCAGGTTCAACTACTTCAGGCGCACCATTAGGTCCTTCAATACCTTGAATAGTGATATTGATTATCTGAGGGCTAAGCAGAGTTTCTTCAGAGGTAACAGCATTTCTAAAGTTGCCAAGGCCCTTACCAAATCCTGCAACCTTTGGCATAGACATGTTTGTAGCTACATCCTTGCCAACTATTACGATACGAAGCTTGTAGGTACCAGCCTTTGCAACTGCAAACTCGGAAGAACTTAAACTTGTTCCTACAAAAGAAGCCCTGCCTAAGAACTGCCAAACATTGCCGTCCTCTAGGAACGCAACTACATCTGAGTTAGCAGCGATCTCTTCGCTGACTCTTAGAGTCAGCTTCACAGAAGAACCAAGTTGAACAGATTGTGTTGAGTTAATCTGAATCTGCTCATTAGCACTTGCGTTAGAAAGATCAGTTTCAACGTTTACTACTGGTGCTCCTGGAGCCGGAGCATATATTCCGACTTCCTTTATTGCATCCTGAGTGGCCGCATCTAGATCTGAGAACACTTTCTCGGCTGGAATTGGTTCTAATGTCTCTGGGATTACTCCAGGAACTATAGATACATTTGTTTCTTTTGTTGACTGTGTCGAAAGTGCTGAAGATACATTCGCCACTGGACCTTTGTTTCCAGCACTGTCTTCACCTGACTTAGCAAGAAGTGTGAGCCCAAAAGTTCCATCAGTACAGTTCTCAACACTTACCTTGTAGTAGATGCCAGTACCAACAACGTAGCCAATCTCACAACCAGTAGCTGTTCCAACAGCTGGCCTGAAACTACTCTTTGATATACCAGTGACCGCTTCATTGAATCGAACATCATAGACATGCAGGTTGCTTTGCAGAGTTCCCTCTTGCAAAACAACAGTTGCCTGAGGTGCTGTTGTGTCCTTCACAACTACCTTGCCGAATAGACCTGAGGAGAGATTAGCCTGAGGGCCAGAGTTACCTAGAGAATCGGTTACTGCATTAGTGTTTAGCGCTAGCCCAAAAGTTCCATCTGAGCAGTTGGTCAATGAGACAAGGAAAGTCGTTCCATCTCCCGTAACAGAAGTTACCTGACAGCCTGTGGCTGTTCCAGCCATAGGGCTGAAGTCATCAGTAGTTAGCCCTTGAACTGCTTCACTGAATACAACTTTGAAACCCTTCGAAGGTTGGTTCAGAGTTGTTCTTTCAAAAGTTACAGTTGCTTCAGGTGCAGCGGCATCCACAACTACTGGTGAAGAGCTGACATCAAAGACGGTGGCAATCAATGTTCCACTAATTCTCTCTGAAGAATCTTCGGTGGTGACATTGAAGAGGTATTCATAAGGTGCTTTGTTTGGCTTAGTTGAAGTGATTGTGGATTTCAACTCCATTGAAGTTGTTGCTGATCCACTTAGTTCAATATCATCAGCTGTAAATTCCCTACTTGATTTCAGAGTCACTTTGAACTCAATCACATTAGAAGTAGTTGGTGAACTAGTTAGAACAGCCAAAGACTTTGTGCCCAGCACTGGGGCGTAACTAACGATAATTTTTCCAGCAGTAGACGTGTCTTGGTATCTGCTGATAGTTACTTCATTACCAGCAGGGGTGTTAGTGCCTGCACGGCCACCATAACCTGCAGATTCATTTCCACTTGCTTTGTAAAGAAGTCCACCGGCACCACCGAGGATCCCTCCGCCGCCACCGCCACCGCCGCCACCGTCTGAGTATGGGTTGCCTGAAGTTGAAAGTCCAGTTCCACCGTTAGTTGACTCGGTATAGTTCTCCGCTACCGACCCTGCGGTTGAACCATTTACTGAGTTCGCACATCCACCACCGGCACCTGCTCCAGCTGCAACGTATCTTTCAGATCCAATATCTAGAACTGTCGCAGCTCCACCGCCACCGCCACCGCCGGATGAACCAACGTTTCCTGCGTTTCCACCTCTACCACCAGCGAACTGACCAGAGACTAGGGATTGTCCACCTTGCCCACCGCCAGAGTTGTTAGCTCCGCTTGCACCATCGCTACCCTTAGCTCCAGGGTAGAAGTTAATGGTCTTGCCAGATACGTTTTCAGATTCAACAAACAGGTACCCGGCTTTTCCGCCAAAAGATCTAACGCAACTTGGTCCATCTAAACCACCGGCACCACCAGCTGCTCCGAATACTTCAAATTGGAATAGTCCGAGTCCAGCAGGGACTGTTAGTGAGCTAGCTCCATCTGAAGGGTTGTATGTCTTCTCACAAGTTTCACCAACGAGGGTAAAGCCAGGTAGACAGTCTTCGGCTGCTTGAGCACTTGGACTAGCAGCAAGGCTAAAACCAATTGCCAGGGACAACGCCATGGTGGAATTTACAAACTTACTAACTGCTTTATTCATCGTTGAATCCGAATCCTCAACCTTGTTTTGACGCAAGTCTATAAATACGATTCAAGGGGGAACGGGCTAGTCTTCGCTAAAGCGAATTTTTACAAAGAATTACCCTGAGGTGTTTTGGTCTACTTGACTGAGAGCTGTGAACAGGTTTCATCAATAACACTCTTGATCTCAGTAATGGCATCACCATACTGAGCGAGTTTGGTCGCATTATCTGGCTCGGTAATTGTCAAGGAGAGATAGTCGGTTGATAGATCAGAGAAATCAACGAAGAAGCTCTTTAGCTCTCTTGAACCAGTCCCTTCAGCGATGCTTCTGACACTAGAAATATAGGCGTCTACCTGGTCGCTGTATTCAGGCAGGGGTAAGGCTGCAAAATCCAAGCAAGCTTTCTTGTCTGCTGCTCGTGCCGAAGCATTGGTCATGCCGAGTACCGCCACAATTACAAAGATCAGTGCCATGACACCTGTGTAGATCAGGTAGCGATTTCTAAGATGCTTTGGCACACGCTCTGGATTAGTTGCGTTCTTTAGCGTGATTGCTGCTCGAACATTTAGAAAAACGGCTAGAACTGTGAGAAACAGAACCCACCCAATTAGTTCTGGAGATGTGAATCTGAGTAATCGGTATAGAGCTTGGAATACTTCAGAGAAGCTTTGTTCTGGATATTTAGTTGCAATAGGAATAACCAAGAGAACTGGGACTACTAGCAGAATGAAGGCAGGAATGAGACTCAGCCAGATTTTGATCTTGTGACTCAACTTGGTAATAGACAATCCAGCGTTAACCAGGTTCAGAATAAAGAACACTATATAGATGCTGATAATGAGTTCAAGAGTTTGTTTGAAATCCGCGTAATCTTCATCGCCTAAGGCAACTAGATAGTCACCTAGTGGAAACCAGTAACTTATCGGCCAGAGAATAACTGCCGAGCTAAGAGCGAGAAGTAGTCCTGCTCTGAAATGTTTGATGCGGTCGCCCACTTGTTTCTCCTTAAACCCAAATTAACTCTAGCCCCGCAATGCCGATAAGGTCGCGAGCAAAATGGCAGAATGGAGGTGATGGAAAACTTAAATGGAAAAACAGCACTTATCACTGGAGCTAGCTCAGGGCTAGGTGAAGCGTACGCTCTCAAGCTTGCTTCTATGGGAGTAAAGGTCATTCTTGTTGCAAGACGAGCAGACCGACTAAGAGCTCTAGCAGATCGCATCTCAGCAGAGCATGGAATCTATGCTGCATCAGTGCTGCCGATGGACCTTAGTGCCAAAGACGCAGCGTCAACTCTTGCCAGTGTCCTAAAGGGTCGTGGCACTCAGATTGACATTCTTATAAACAATGCTGGTTTCGGAAAAACAGCTGAGTTCATCAAAGAGAACAACAAGTTCATAGTTGATGAGTTGACTGTCAATGTGAGCACACTGGTTGAGCTAACTCACGCATTCCTACCTGGCATGGTTGAGCGTAAGGACGGAATCGTAATCAACATCGCTTCAACCGCTGCTTTCCAGTCACTTCCTTACATGGCCGTATACGGCGCAACAAAAGCTTTTGTTCTATCTTTCACAGAAGCTCTTTGGGGTGAAACAAAGAAAACAGGCGTCAAGGTGATTGCAGTTTGCCCAGGCCCAACAGCTACAGAATTCTTTGACTCAAACGGAAACGATCCTGCTCTAGGAAAATTCATTAGAACATCAGAGAACGTGATTGACAGCACTTTTAAAGCACTTCAGAGAAGAAACTCTCCGGCAGCTGTGATTGATGGTCCGCTAAACAAAATCATTGCTCTAATCAGCAGGTTCTCAACTAGAAGGTTCTCGATTACCCTGTCTGCAAAGATTATGAAGCCTAAGAAAAAGAGCTAGTTCTTTCTCTCAATACTGAAACCGTTAGCTAGGTCTCTAACCCAAGAGGTATCTGGGATGTCCACTCTCTTGAGTCTCGGCCCTTCCTCTGGGTGATCTATGTACATTGCTGTTGAACTTCCACCATCTAGCAAGATAGCTTCGGTAGCACCTAGTTCGATTAACCACTCAGCCATCTGGCTGGATGTTGAACCACCTTGGCGATATCCAAAGTCATAGGCCATTAATCCGCGGCTTGATGTTACAAACCAAATCTGGCCGTCTTGGTTCCAACCAATAGCTGTTCTAGGTCTGTGATCTTTGTTGTGCTGAGCACAAATCCAAATCATCTTTCCACCCTGGACAATTCGAGGTCCACGTCCGGCTGCAGTAATAAAATCAGACTTTCCTTCAGCTTGGTAGGCCCTTGAAAGACTGACGCTATCTCCCACTTTAAATTTGTTTGCTACAGATGCAGCCAAACTTGAACGGGCTTGAATGATGAAACCACCATTGTCGACTTTTAGTGAAGCTCCTGTTTTATAAATGTTCTTGATAATCAACTTGCCAGTGCTGTCAGGCAAGATGCGAAGTGTTGCACGACCTGCTCGAGCGGTGTCCTTGAATGAACTGTCAAACAGAGTTGCACCTGGACCAAGGTTTGTGTAGTTAACAGAGTCGATGTTTAGAGTGTTTGATTTACTAGACACATTTCCATAGGTAGTAATGGTGTCTGCTGCAATTCTTTCTTCGTACTGAGGTGCTGCCGGAAGAGCGAATTTAACTTTTGCATTAACTTTCATCTTGGCAACGTGAGGAGCTAGATAACCCTTTACCTGAACAACCACTCCAGTCTTTGAAGAGATAGAAGCACCGGCAGGGTAAACCTTTACGACTTTGCCTGACTTGATCAGAAGGGTTGTTGTTCCCTTAGGAGTAAGTGGGCGAATGAAGTTCGTTTTGTAAACCACAAGTGAAGTTGGGCCTGGCTCAAGTTGGTTAACTCCAGTTATGTTGAACTTTCTTGTGCCGATGGTCATAGTCCCAGTGCTTCGATATCCATAGCTTTCGACTATTCGTTTGCGAACTACGCCGAATACCTCAGTTGCACCTGGAGGTGCATAAGAAACCTGACCGGATTCAACCATTGCATTCCATGGACCTGAGCCATCAAAGTAATCACCATTGATTGCTGCAACTGTTTTTGGATTTGAATCAGTCATCACACGTAGATCTTGTGAACGTGGAACACCCATATGTAAAACGCCCACAGTGATATTGCGAAGGTTTCCAGTAACAACTGAAACCTTTGCTCCAAGAGAAGATAGCGAGGCACTGCTTGCATCGCTTCCAGGCTGCCATTGCCAAGACTTGGCGGTGACGAAATTACCTAGCGCTAAATCAGGAGCTTGGCGAGATTTCTCTAAAGTCGGTGTGTAGATGCAGTCAGTGTTAGCTGCGTTTGCAGGGACAGAACCTGAAACTAGGAACGCCGTAGCGACCAAGAAGCTGAGACCCTTTACGGCTCGGCTTCTTGTGAATTTCCTTTGTGTTTTCATCACACCTTCAGACTATAGGAACATGTCGGTAGGCTTTCCCTATGTTTAGAGCGAAGAAAGCAACTGCCGTATTGGCTTTGATTATCCTCGCAATTACTGGGAGTTTTCTGAATACTTCCACGGCCCAAGCAACATCTAATTACATTGAGGGCACTGACGAAGCAGCCGTGATGTTTGATCCGTTAATGGTCAACGACTTCTCTCTAGAAATGTCAGACGCTGACTTTGAATCACTCAAATACCCGAATGTGAACTGGGAATTCGAAGGTGATTGGCGAGAGACCCAAATGTCTTTCACAATGGCTGGCAAGTCTTATGGACCTTACACAGTTGGAGTGCATCTAAAAGGAGCTTGGGGCTCTTGGCGAGATGTAACGCAGAAGGCTGCCTTCAAGATAAAGATGGACGCTTTTGTTCCAGACCAAACCCTTTTTGGTGTTTCAAAAATAACGCTAAACAATATGGTTCAAGATCCAAGCTACATACATGAGACTCTCACCTACAGGCTTTACCGGTCTTTAGGTGTGCCAACTCCTAGAACTGGTTATGCGAACGTAACACTAAACGGTAGAGACTACGGACTGCATCTCAACATTGAAACGATGAATAAGCAGCTACTAGCTCGTTGGGGGATTACTAGTACACATCTTTATAAAGGTGCAGTTCCTTACTTCCCAGATTTCTATACAGGATATGAAAGTCAATTTGCTATTGAATCTGGAAGCGATACCGATACTTCTGATCTAACTAGTTTCATTAAAGTCCAAAGCTATGGAGGCCCTGCCTGGTGGACCGCCATGGGCAAAATTGCTGACATGAAACAAATGACCATGGGTTGGGCAATTGAACTTTATGCAGGCCACTGGGATGGCTATGTAATGAATAAGAACAACTACTTTCTGAACTTTGATAGATATGGAAGAGTCACTCTTCTTCCTTGGGGTACAGACCAAACCTGGAATGGATCACTTAGTTATTTCAGATCCCCAGCTCTAATGATCAACAAGTGCTGGGCAGTATCTGCGTGCAAACTTATGTATGAGCAATCTTTGGCTGAAGTAGCTAATAAAGCAGAAGCCTTGAATCTTGAGAGCATGGCAACAGAAGTTTCTAGTGCAATTGCTGCAGCAGTTTCAGCAGACCCGTGGGGTCCTGGCTACAACACAGCTACCGATTACCAGAATGCAGCTAGTTGGAGACTAGGAAATCAACTCAGATCTCTTCAGACCATTTCTGCTCCTTGGGACACTGGACTTGAATCGATTTCTGTAGATGGTGTTTCTTACGATCCAGGTTCCACCATTTATCTACCAGCCCTTACTAGGCAGGCAACCATAGAAGCGATCACAAATGAATACGATGCCGACGTAACGGTAGAGAATTCTGGAAACCTAAAAGATGGATTGAACACCCTATCGATTACGGTGAAATCGGCAAACGGTAAACACACACGAACAGAAACTGTAAACATTCACGTCTACACAAAGAAAACTTCAAAGAGTTCAATAGGTTTCTCAAAGTCGGTAGCAAAGATAACCACAAAGGGAACTAGCTCTCTAAACATCGCAATCGCCAAACTAACTGATTCAAAGAATCTTGTTCTAACAGTTAGCATGCCTAAGGTAAAGACCCTTTCAACTGCAAAGAACAACCTCTTACTAAAGCAAAGAACTGATCTAGTCGTGAAAGCTCTTAGTGCAAAGGGCATCAAGGCAACCAAGGTGACCAAGTCTCTAGTTGCTACCGGAACTGCAGATTCACTGTCTATCACAGCCAACTACATCAACTAATAGCTCCTAGGTGTCCGCCTGCTCTTATACCCATTGAAGTAAGGTATGAATGTGAACTCCGTTAAGCCATCCAGCTCAATTTCATTCATCATGCCTGTATTGAATGAAGAAGCTCATCTACGTAGCGCAGTTGCCTCCATTTTTGAGCAGCAAGGATTGGTAAAAGGTCAGGTAGAAGTCATTCTGGCTCTAGGTCCATCAAAAGATAAGACCAATGAGATAGCCGAAGCTTTGAGCAAAGAGTACCCAGTTCAATTGGTTCAAAACCCAACCGGTAAGACTCCAGCTGGCCTGAACTTAGCAATAGCTAAAGCTAAGAACGATGTAGTAATCAGGGTTGATGCTCACAGCGTCCTCTCCCCTGACTATTCAATAAGTGCGGTCAAGATCCTGAGTGAAACAGGTGCTGGCAATGTTGGTGGACTGATGAAAGCTGAAGGGGTAACTCCTTTCCAGAAAGCAGTGGCCTGGGCTTATGGCAGCAGATTTGGTTTAGGTGGTGGCACATATCACGTCGGTGGCGAAGCAGGTCCCAGTGATTCTGTTTATCTAGGGGTATTCCGCAGAGATGTTCTAACTAAGCTCGGTGGCTTCGATGAGAAGATGATCCGTGGTCAGGACTGGGAATTGAACCTAAGGATCAGAGAATCAGGTGAACTGGTTTGGTTTGACCCAAGCCTTGTAGTTACCTATTTCCCTAGAAGCACCTGGAGAAAACTAACCAAACAGTTCTTCGACACTGGTGCTTGGCGAGCACTTTTGACTAAATCTCACCCAAATAAGGCAAATCTTAGGTATTTTGCTCCACCAGCCTTAGTTTTAACCTCGTTTATTGGTCTTTTGCTAACAATATTTGGGTTTGGCGGAGTAATTGGGCTTTTGCCCCTGATTTCCTATGCCCTAGCGGTCATATTGATCTCTTTGACAGCTAAGCAATTGGGCTGGAAAGCCAAGTTATCCCTAATGGCTACACTGCCAACCATGCACTTTAGCTGGGGAACAGGTTTCCTTGCTGGGCTGTTCCTCAAGCGGTGAAACTAGACTTATGGTGAACCGATAGGAACACATAAGCAAATGTCTAAATACAAAGTAACTAAAGCCGTTATTCCTGTAGCGGGATTAGGTACACGTTTTCTTCCAGCAACCAAGGCAATGCCTAAAGAGATGCTTCCGCTAATCGACAAGCCTGTTATTCAGTATGTTGTCGAAGAGGCAGTTGAGGCTGGTCTACAAGACATCTTGATGGTCACCGGTAGAAACAAGAATGCGTTAGAGAACCACTTTGATCGTATGGCCGAACTAGAAATGAACCTTGAACTTAAAGGTGACAAGGATCGCTTGGCTAAGGTTATGGCTTCCTCTGAACTAGCCAACATTCACTATGTGAGACAGGGAGACCCAAAGGGTCTAGGTCACGCTGTTCTTAGAGGTAAAGCTCACATTGCTAACAACTCATTTGCTCTACTACTCGGTGACGATGTCATGGACTCAAGAGATGTCCTGCTTTCAAAGATGCTTGAAGTTCATGAAGCAACTGGTGAAAACGTTGTTGCTCTCATGGAAGTAAGCCCAGATCAAATACATCTATATGGATGTGCTGTTACAGAAGGCTCAGTTGAAGATGGTGTTGTAAGAATCACAGGTCTCGTTGAGAAGCCTAAGAACGATGAAGCTCCATCAAATCTTGCTGTAATCGGAAGATATGTTTTACGTCCAGAGATCTTCGACATTCTTGAAGAGACTGAACCTGGTCGTGGTGGTGAAATTCAACTTACTGATGCTTTGATGACTGCTGCCCAAAACCCTGAGCGTGCTGGTGGTGTTCTAGGTGTTGTCTTCAAGGGAAGACGTTATGACACTGGAGACAAACTGGACTTTATTAAAGCAACTCTTCGTCTAGGTGTTGATAGAGAAGATATCGGTCAAGAGCTTCGCGCCTGGCTTCAAGAGTTCAACAAAGAGATCTAAGGTAAGCGGGATATTTTTATGGCTTCAAATCTAAACGTAGTTGTCTGCTCTTTTTACACAGCAGATGATTATTACCGAGCTCATGGTGAACGACTAGCAAAAAACCTAGAAGAGCTTGGCGTTGAATATGTTCTTCGTGAAATTGAAAAGAAAGAAGGAGAGGACTGGGCAGATATCTGTCGCAAGAAAGTTCCTTTCCTAGCTGAAGTTTGTGCAGCTAATCCAGATAAGAAAGTCTTCTGGATGGATGTTGACTGCATGATTCTGGAATTACCTGATTACATCTTCAATACCTCTGCAGACATCGTTGGATTCCAAAGAGGGTACTCATCTCCCCTAACTATTGGTTATGAACGTAGATCTAGATTCTGGGAACCATCATTCTGGGGTGTGAACACAACTGTTCTGGCTCGCAAGATGATCGCAGAAGCTGCTGAACTAGAAAAAGTTTCAACAGTCAAAGCAACCGATGACTACTTCATGGAAGAAGCTTGGAAAGCTAACTGTGACAACATGACCTTCCAAATCATTCCTTCTAATGCTGTTGTTGGTATGGGAACCACAAGCGACGCTTCTAGAAACGCATTCTTTAAGTTCGGCGCTAGCGGTAACGTGGCTGACTTCAAGGGCAAGGTAGAACAGCACAGTGCTAATAACTCAGGTCTTCGCAAGAAGGCACTAAACCTCGCTAAGAGCATTGAGCGCAAGCTACCGCCTAAGTTGTCAAACAGAATCCGCCTGCTAGCTGACACCTTAGGTGTAACAGGCAAGCTAACTGCTGTTTCTTCTAACCCTGAGTTCCAGAAGCGTAAGAACATCTCTGATGACCTTCAGCTTGCTGCTCAAGCAGGTCAGGTTGAAAAGTTCAACACCATGAAGGAAATGTTTGAGGCAAAGTATCTTCTAACTCAAGCAGAGATGAACTCTGTTGAAGCTTCAAAGAGTTTCTTGTATTACGCAAGCAAGCCTTCTTCATCCTCAATCAACCTTGCTTGGTGGGCTAAGCCATTCCCAGGTAACTTTGGTGACTGGCTATCTCCTCTGATTGTTAGCCACTACACAGACAAGAAGGTAATCTTCCAGTCTCCTGTTCGTTTGGCTATGAAAGATCACATGATTGGTCTTGGTTCAATCGGTCGATTCATCAAGCCAAACTCAGTAGTAGTTGGAACCGGTATCTCAACGGATGAACTGACTTTAGCTAAGAGCGCTAAGTATGTATCTGTTAGAGGTCCCGTCACTGCTCGTGTGGTTAAGGAATCTGGTGGTCCAACAGTTGATAGCTTCGGAGATCCAGGTGTCTTGATTTCTAGAATCTTCCCAGTTGAAAGAAACAAGACCAACGGAAGAGTTGCACTAGTTCGTCACTTCACACACAAGCCAATTCCACTAACTCTAGATCCAAACATGGATGAGCTAGATATCTTCATGTCTTACCCTGATGACATCAAAGTCTTGGTAGAGGCACTAAATACTTATGACCGTGTGGTCACATCAGCGATGCACATCTTCATTACCTGTCAGTCATACGGCATCCCATGTGCTCTAGTTACATTTGAGGGTTTTGAAGATTCAGTGCACGGTAATGGAATCAAGTATGGTGACTACGCTCAAGGTGTCGGGCTTGATTCAATTAGCCCAACCGCTGTTGGTCTGGACTTCCAAAAGGTTGATTTCGAGAACCTAACTACCGATCACAAGATTTCTAATGCAAAGTTAGATGAAGTTGAAGCAGCAATTGTTAAGGGTCTAAGTTACCTTTAGACAAGAAGCTCAAAGCGGAGGAAATAAATGTTTTATTTGGTGCGAATAGTTCTAAAGACTTTCCTTGCTCTATTCCCTAAGGGTAAGCACCGCAAGCAAGCTATCGGTCTTGCTGTTATCGCAACCATCGTTCCGCTATCTCAACTATTTGTAATTCGTATCTTTAGCAATCTGATCCTTGATGGAAAAGATCAGCCTTTTGAAAAACTAGTTGTTGACTTTATTCTGTTCCTAAGCCTCTTTGGTGTTTCACACATCGCCACCTATTGGCAGAAGACTTACCGAGTCAAAGTATTCAACGAAGCTCTTAGTTCAAGACCAGGCGTTAGAAGCAAGATGAGCGAGTCATGGGACTGGGCTCTTACATTTGAAACCAACAACCTGCTTCACACCTTCACTCAGATTCTTGTTCTAGGAACTTTCTTCATTGTCGTGAACTGGCAGTCAGGTCTAGTTAACGTTGCTCTTGTTCTAGGTGCCATGATGATTATCAAATACATGTTCATTAAGCAAACGGCTACTCAAGAAGCGTTTGCCCTTGCTCAGAGAAACAAGCAGCCAGTTACCTCTTTCGCTAAGGTGGCTGCTCGAATCAAATCAGCTGAGATGGGAACCCTTGTCGCTAACGCAGCTTTCGTTGTCTCCCTAACTGCTCTTCTGCTATTCAGTCTCCAGGGAACCCTTCCTCCAGCCGATGCTGTCATGCTCTTTCTTGGTTTCCGTATGCAGAACAACAACTTAGGTCTAACCAGTGGATCTCTAATGAGATTTGCTAGAGCAAAGATTCTTAGTGAGAACGGCAACAAGGGTAAGGCTACAAAGCCTGATGATGAAGACGAGTTGGGCTAAGCCCTAAATGGTTTCTCTTACCTTCGGCTACAGCACTCTAGCTAACCGCCTAGCCAACATTTCATTACCTGATCTTTCTAACCATCCTGAGTGGGATGTTTTGATCACCGTTCAAAGCGGCAATGAAGACTCCCCTAAAGAGACAGATCTATCCAAAGCTCCTACCGGTAAGAATGTCGAAATGCTTTCATTCCCAGGCGTTGGAGTAACCAAGCTTCGTAACCAGGTAATCAAGAATGCCAAGGGTAAATACCTGATCTTCTCTGATGATGACATCCTCTTCGATGAGAAGGGTTTAGCTGAAGCCATCTCTTACCTAGAGAAGACCGGTGCGGGACTTCTTCTAGGTCAAGCAATTGATGAGACTGGCAAGCTTCGCAAGGCTTACCCTTCTAAAGTTCAGAGGTTGAATAAGTTCAACAGTGCCAAGGCAGCTACCTACGAGACGATTGTGGATCTGGAGCAGGTAAGAGCCGCTGGGGTTCTATTTGATGAGAACTTTGGAGCAGGGGCAGAGGTTACCTATCTAGGCGATGAGTACATCTTTATTTGTGATCTAATCTCAGCCGGTGTTCGCTGTGACTTTGTACCGGTAGTGCTAGCTACTCACCCAGCCGAGAGTTCAGGTAGCGGCTGGGGAACTGATAGAGATCGAATTGCTAGGGCACGTATTTTTGATAGAGCTTTCAAGGGCAATAGAACCTTGCCTTTTATGGCTAGGTTCGCATTTGGCTTGAAGAAACTAGGTAAGGGCCTATCTTTGGGCACCTTCATTCGCTTCATCTTCAAGCGTTAGAAATCCTGAAAAATTCCTGAATAGCTCTCATCAGAGGGTCTTCTATCCCTCTTAAATTCCTTGTTCTTAGGGTTAGACTTCTATAAACCTTGCGTTTTGTGCGAAACGCTTAGCTCCGAAGGGCACCATGTTTCGCACCGTTACCCATAGTCACCTGCGAAGCAGAATGTCTTTCAAACCAAGTGGTCACTAGTTAGGTAAAGAAAATGAAATCGAATAAAAAAGCGTCTGCTTCCGTTCTTCTCGCTTCGCTAATCATCGGTATTTTTGGCATAGATGCCAATGCCATCACTCCTGTTGCTAAACCAACCAAGGTAGCTGTTGTGACCACACCTACTACTGCAACCATCACTTGGACTGCATTTGCTAAAGGCAAAGTTACTGAAGTAAAGATTGTTGCTTCAACTGGATCAAAGAAGATTACTAAGACTGCTTCTGCAACAGCTATGTCTTTCAAGTTCACAGGACTGTACCCAAACGCTTCTTATGCATTTAGCGTCTATGGCGTTAAAGGCAAGGTCTCTTCTGCTGCAGTAGTGGTAAGAGCAAAAACAAAAGTTTTCATGTGGGATAACACCATTTTCTTTGGTCAACCTGATGACATGATGATTGGTGCAGCAGATCAGATTCTGTATGGACTTCCTACCGGTGGTGAAACAGAATTCCGCACAACCACTCCAACAATTTGTTCAGTACTAAAAGTTGATGGCATCAGCTATCTAAGACCTGTTGCCGAAGGTGATTGTGCAGTAATTGCAAGCAGCCCTGGCAACAGCCAATACAAACCTGCTCCTGATGTAACCAGAAACGTCTCAATAACTATTCCTATGGGATCACTTGAAAAGACATTGCTATGGTCTGAAGAGTTTGATGGAGCAGCTGGTGCTGGGCCTTCAACTGATAACTGGGTTATTGAAACTGGAGATGGTTGTAATGCAGCTCCTGGTTGTGGTTGGGGTAACCAAGAATCACAGGCGTATGCAGAATGTGCAATCAAGCAAAATGGTAGCGGCATCATGACTATTACTGCTTCTACTAAATTGGCAGAACCTTCTTGCACACTAAACAAGAACTGGACCAGCGGTAAGTTCACCACCCAAGGTAAGCAGCACTTCACCTACGGCTACTTTGAAGCTCGTATGAAGATGCCTGTTGGTGGAGGAACTTGGCCGGCGTTCTGGACTTTGGGTAGCAACATTGCAACGGTGCCATGGCCTAGATCAGGTGAGCTTGACATCATGGAGTACGCAGGTAACAGCCCGACTAAGTCAACCTCGGCTGCTCACTACGCAAACTCACTAGGTCTGCACGAATACAAGAGCGGTTACCAGACACACACCGCTCCGCTATCTAGTGAATTCCACACTTACGGAATGCTATGGACACCTAACAAGGTCACCTTCACTTTCAATGGTGAGACAACATTCGTCTTGAAGAAGTCAGACACTGGTTTAGCTAACTGGCCATTTGGTCCTACAGCTCAAGGTGTTCACCCGAAGATGTACCTAATCTTGAACCTTGCTATGGGTGGAAACTACGGTGGTCGTATCGCTGGTGGATTCACCAAGGCATATTTCGATATTGATTACGTTCGCTACTACAGCGTCGGTGGTTACGGTACTGCACCAACCAACAACTAGTTCAAGAATTAGTTTTGAGGGAAGCCTAGGTTAATTCCGCCATGGCTTGGATCAAGCCATCTGCTGGTAATTGTCTTTTCTCTGGTGTAGAAGTGGAAGCCTTGAACACCGTGAGCTTTAGTGTCACCGAAGAGTGAGCTCTTGAATCCGCCGAATGAGTAGTAAGAAACTGGTACTGGAATTGGAACGTTGATACCGATCATTCCAACTTCAACTTCATTCTGGAACTTTCTTGCAGCTCCACCATCATTAGTAAAGATTGCAGTTCCATTTCCGTATGCACCATTGTTGATTAGCTCTAGTCCTTCTTCGTAGCTAGAAACTCTCACAACAGATAGAACAGGGCCAAAGATTTCATCTTTATAAACTCTTGAAGATGTTGGCACGTTATCGATAAGAGTTGGGCCAAGCCAGAACCCGTTAGGTTCACCATCTACTTCAATGCCTCTACCGTCGACAACAACAGTTGCTTTATCTTCAATAGCAATATCAATGTATGAAGCAACCTTGTCTCTATGTTCTTTAGTTACTAGTGGACCCATGTCACAGTTACGAGTTCCATCGCCAACTTTGAGGGTAGCCATTCTTGACTTGATCTTCTCAATCAGTGAATCAGTAACAGGTTCAACAGCAACAACAACTGAGATTGCCATGCAACGCTCACCTGCTGAACCGAAGCCTGCATTGATTGCTGAATCAGCAACTAGATCAAGGTCTGCATCAGGGAGAACTAACATGTGGTTCTTTGCTCCACCTAGAGATTGAACTCTCTTTCCATGAGCAGTACCTGTCTCATAGACGTACTTGGCAATAGGTGTTGAACCAACAAAGCTGATTGCCTGAACTTCACTGTTGGTTAGCAGTTCATCAACTGCAACCTTATCGCCCTGGAGAACATTGAAGACTCCATCAGGCAGACCAGCTTCCTTTAGTTTCTCTGCCATCCAGATAGCTGCTGACGGGTTCTTCTCAGAAGGCTTTAGGACAACTGTGTTTCCTGCTGCAATAGCGATCGGGAAGAACCACATTGGAACCATCGCAGGGAAGTTGAATGGGCTAATGATTCCAACAACACCTAGTGACTGTTTGATTGAGTAAACATCAATTGAGGTTGAAACTGATTCGCTATAAGAACCCTTTAGATGACTAGCCAGAGATGTTGCATACTCAACAACTTCTAATCCTCTAGTTACTTCTCCTAGAGCATCTGGCAAAGTCTTGCCGTGTTCTTCGGTAACAATTGCCGCTAGTTCTTGCTTAGTAGCGTTCAGGATTTCTCTGAAATTGAACATGATCTGCTGACGCTTAGTAAGAGATGTGTCTCTCCATGAAGGGTAAGCATCGCTTGCCGCCTGGATAGCTGCCTTGGCGTCTTTGGTTTCTGCAAGAGAAACCTGCCTTACTACCTCACCTAGTGCTGGGTTGAATACATTTCCAGTTCTGGAAGATGAGTTAGCTACTTGACTGCCATTTATGAAGTGCATGACTGTGCTCATTGTTTAGTCCTCAGTTTGTAATGGTTTTACCTAGAGCGAGTACTTTGAATCCTGCTTTTTGCCATTTCTTGTAATCTAAAACGTTTCTGCCATCAATAATGAACTTCTTTTTTAATCCTTCGATAGTTGATGGTTCTAGCTGACGATACTCTTGCCATTCCGTTGCTAGCACGACTGCATCAACTCCACTAAAAGCTTTGAGTAGATCTTGTTCTGTTGCTAGCTCAGGGTGTTTCTTATTAACTCCATGCAGAGCAATAGGGTCATGAACAACAACAATCGCTCCAGCTTTTTTCAGTAGCAGCGCAATCTCAAGAGCTGGAGAGTCTCTAACATCATCGCTGTCAGGTTTGAAAGCTGCGCCTAGAACTAGAACAGCCTTGCCCTGAAGGTCTCCTAGTTCCTGTGTCAACATCGCAATAACGCGGTCTCTTCTACGAATGTTGATCTTGTCAATTTCTTTTAGGTAAGCAACTGATTGCCCAACACCTAGTTCTTCTGCTCTAGCAATCAATGCACGGATATCTTTAGGAAGACATCCCCCACCGAAGCCAACGCCGTTGCGAAGGAACTTGTTGCCAATACGTTCGTCATACCCGATGGCGGTTGCCAATTGAGTTGCATCTGCTCCAGACACTTCAGCAATCTCGGCCATTGCGTTGATAAATGAGATCTTGGTAGCTAGGAAAGCGTTAGCTGCTGACTTTACTAATTCAGCAGTTGCTAAATCGGTAACAATAAATGGAACGCCAGCTGAAATCATTGGTGCGAATACTTCACGAAGTTTAGTTTCAGAGTGTTTATTGGTAACACCAACTACAAGACGATCTGGTCTAAGTGAATCCTCTAGTGCTGTGCCTTCCTTAAGGAACTCTGGATTCCAAGCTAGGTTCGGGTCAAAGCCTGTTAGAGAAGCGAGTTCTTCAGTCAAGATTGCAGCTGTTCCAACTGGAACTGTTGACTTACCGACCACTACTGCATCAGATTCTAGGTATGGGGCTAAGTCTTTGATTGCAGAGTGAAGATAAGAGGTGTCTGCAGCTAGTGATCCTTCTAACTGAGGGGTTCCCACACAAATAAAGTGAACATCCACATCTTTAGAGGATTCGTCGTGAGCGGTTCTGAAAGAGAGCCTCCCTGAAGCCAGCTGGATGGCTAGTTCTTCATCGAGTCCTGGTTCAAAGAAGCCAGCGTGGCCTGAGTTGAGATTATCTACTTTGGCTTGGTTTGGCTCGATGCCAATTACGGTGTGACCTAGCTTGGACATAGCAACGGCATGTGTTGCTCCTAGGTAGCCAAGCCCGATAACAGATACTTTGATTGCCATTGGACAAGTCTAACCTTGAGAGTAAATCTAGGTCTAAGGCCTTGTGCCTTAGCTGTTCTCCGCTCTAAAGACAGCAACTATGGCGTTAGCTTGGCCATGACCCATTCCATGAGTCTCTTTGAGGAAATTCACCTGTTCTAGGTGCTTGAGATCTTTGACCTTCTTGAGTTCTTTCATCCAAAAGGCAATTGGTTTGCCATATTTTGCCTCGATTGAAGGGAAGTAACTCTTAGGTCCTTTTACTGGTTCAGCCATGCCCAGATTTTAGTAAAGCATCTGCCATTATGAAAGACATGGATAACATCAAATACCTTCGCAGAGTTCTTCTAACAGGCTCAACAGTCTTTGGATTAAGCGCCTTGCTTCTAATAATTAGCCCGTCTCTCTTCAATGAACTTCTTGGTCTTAGCTCAACACCAGAACTTGACTGGGCAATGAGAATGATTGGTCTTACATTGGTCGCCCTTGCAGGAAACATGATGAGTGTTTCTCTCAGAGGCAAAGACACAGCAGTGATCTTTTCAGCAAGGGTTATGGCAGTTTCTGCAGCTGGCTTAGGTGTTCTGACTTTGCTTATACCGGTGGAGACTCTCACCTGGTTTGACTATGCATACGCTGCAGTTGGTTTTGGCTTTAGCGTGGCTTACATCGTCGGATTAATAAGAGCCAGCGCTTCAAAGTAAAAAACTAGAGTGTTAAGTACGCAACTCCATTAATACGACTGCGCACTTTTACTGTTACTGAGTCGCCTCTTCGCATCCATTCATTTGGCTTTCCAGTGATTGCACTTACTCGAACGTATGATGCTGCAAAAGAAAAGTTGGTGGTCAGCTTAGCTAACTGCTGATTGGATTCAGTGACGTTTTTCAACCTAGTTAATGAAAGAACATCACCGTTGAAATCAAGAAACTCAATAAGAGTTGAATCAACTGCGTGATTTGGAGAGATTACGCAATCAACTTGACCTTGGATGCTTTGGATTTTGCACCTGCTATCTTTTGGAGCTTCGAGTGCTTTGATGGTGACAGTAATCGGATCACTTGGTACACCCCAAACCTCTCCCCACATGTCGTAAACAACCTGCATGATGCGATAGCTAAATGTTTTGCCATTCACATTTTCATTTGGTTGCATACCCATACCTACCATCTGACCAGCAGAGATACGGACTACTGCTCCATCTGATCTATAGATACGCCAGTTATCTGTTGGTTTAGCATTCGGGATATCAAACTCAACGAAGGTTAGTTCATTATTCTTCACAGTTATGCCAGAAGGCTTGGCTGGGTTTGGAGACAAGAGTCGGTATTCATGTGTGTCACTGTTAATTATTGAGTTACCACTGCAGTCATCCCCATCTTTGGCGGTAACCGAAAAAGCTGAGGGTTGCGAGGCAGCGCCTTTGATGTTGAGGAAAGAGTCTGTTGTGCAGAAGTAGTCTGCAGTAGGTAGATGCCTATAGTAATAACTCTTTGCATTTGGTACGTCTGCCCAATCGAAAAGAATCTCATCAGAAGAAATGTATGTTGTTACAACATCTAAATATGTTTCCATGGGAGACACATTTGCAATAAAGACATCGGTACCTGGACCTATTTGAGAGTACTTATTCATAAGGTGAAATGCTCCTTGTATAGGTGCATTTTCATTGTTGAGTGGACACTTGAAGGAAAAGACTTTTTCCACATCAGGTGGAGATGGAGAGTATCCAGAGCATGGGATTTTATCGCCGTTATAGTATTCAAAGATTCCAGAGATTTGGCTGAATACTGTTTGGAGTTGATCGAGTTCAGGTGTAAGGTCTGTAGTGGTAAGCCACAGGTCCCCAAATCTTGCCGTCGGGAATTCTGTAACAATAGGAGCTGATGGTTTAGCAAGGTTTTGCATCACAAGAAGATTTGGTTCAGATGAAACACCATCTCTCTTTATCTGGAAAGAGTAGCTCTGAGACTGTCCGCCAGTCATTGTGTAGCCAGTAGTTGCATTAGCTCTAACTAGTTTGTTGTTTACATAAAGATCTGCTGGCCCGCCTGACCAGTTGACTGTTACCTCAGCTCCTGCACGAGCAAGATCAGGCTTCGCTAAGACATTCCCTTGAGTTATTTGCTGAGTAAGTTTCACAGCTTCCAGAGCATTTACGATTCCAGCTCCTGTGAAATACTCTTGCGGAAAATCATTATCAACTTGGTTGTTACAAGACCATGTATTTGTTAGTTCTGATTTCTCACAGGAGTCCCAGACTTTAGGTTTCTTGGCAAGTGCAGGGGAAGTCGTGCTTTGAAGTATTGCCTGCACTTGTTGCGGGGTGAGTTCAGGATTGATGCTTAGAACCAAGGCAGCTACACCAGCAATAAGAGGTGTTGAAGCAGAAGTTCCACCAAAACCGTTAGTTACACCAACTGGATCGTAAGTCACGGTGTTTACGCCAGGTGCCATTAGGTCAAGGTTTGGGCCCCAACTTGAAAAAGATGCTCGCCCTTTAGTTTGATCGATAGCTCCTGCAGAAATGAGTCCTGGAATTGTGTAGGAGCCAGAGTACTGCTCAGAGATAACACCTTGTTTGCAGAATCTATTCATTCCCCAAGGAGCAATTGTTTGACAGCCATTATTACCTGCTGCTGAAACAATAACCACTCCTTTGCTAACAGCAATTGATATAGCTGCATTCATCATTGAATCAGCGGGTCCACCGAAGCTCATACTTATTACTTGAGCTCCTTCTTCAATTGCCCATACCAGCGCTTTACGAGCGGCCACAGTGTCGCAGGAGCCCAAGTAGCAAACGCGACCAACAATTAGTTCAGCATCAGGAGCAACTCCTCTTAATCCAGTTGCCATATCGTATTCACTTGATATCACGCTGGCAGTCTGAGTACCATGATCAGGCAGTGGTGGTTGCGATGGCAAGAAGTCTTTGTAGGCAACCAACTTAGTGTTTATGCCTGGTGTGTTTAGGGCAATGCCTGAATCCAAGACAGCTACCTTGACACCAGCCCCTCTCATTCCAAGTTCTGCAACTTTATCTACTGTTATTGCTTTAGTTGTCCACTCATTATGCTCAGCTAAAGTTCCATACTCAGGCAGGTAGAAACTATCTTCAGCTGAAGCAGCAGTTGCAATAGAACTGCCAATAGATCCTGTAACAAGCAGAGCAACTAACAGGAATTGCTTTTTCATGAGAGATTTCTAGTGACTAATGTTTCCACCATGGTCTTGGCAGCTGAAATCATTACCTCAAGATCCATGGTGAATAGTCCTGGGAAATCTTCCTCTTGTCCAGTCATCAGAGGAACATGAACGAAACCAGATACTTTACCTTTGCCCTCAAGCGCTCTTTGCATCTCATAAAAGATGTGATTACAGACAAAAGCGCCAGCAGTTTGAGACGCTACTGCTGGAATGTCTTTTTCCTTAAGCGCCGAGACAAGTTCAGTTACTGGCAAAGTGCTATCAAATGCAGTCGGGGAATCTTGGCTGATTCTTTGGTTGACTCTTTTTTCGCCACCATTGTCCGCAAGAGCAGCATCATTCAGATTCACGGCAAAACGTTCAGGGGTAATGCTGATTCGGCCCTCAGCTTGTCCGAAGCAGATAACTACGTCCGGATCTTGCTCTTGAATAAGGGAAAGTAGCGTAGAAACTGAGTCTTTGTAGGTAACTGGAAGGATTGCGGTTGTTATTAGAGCACCTTCAACAGCACTGGGCTCAACTCGCTTTACGAGCTCCCCGCTTGGATTTAGCCGAGCCTTGTTAAAAGGCTCGAATCCTGTGAGTAAAACCTTGAGCATGCCCCTAAGTCTAACTATCTATAACACTTTCGCATCAGGTGCATTTTGCAGGGCAAATCAATTGCCTAGCCTCACTAGGCTTTTGAGATGCTAAAAACATCTATGCCCCTTGGCTTTGTCCGCATCCTCATGGCGCTAGCCCTATTCGGAAGCGTTTACTGGCAAATCAGCGACCGCGTTGCTCATAACCTATTCCGTCCGACCGAATACTTTACTTTCTTCACTATTACTTCTAGCTTGCTAGCTGGTGTTGCCCTAACCGTTGCAGGCCTCAGAGCTTTACGTAACCAGCCAGAAACCAAGTTCTTAACCCTTTTCCGCCTGACCATGGCGGCTTCTATGGTTATCGTTGGCGTTATCTATAACGCGTTACTCGCTGACGCTCCATTAGACGAAAGGGACCTTGGCTATGAATGGCCGGAACTGCCAAATCAAATTCTTCACACCTGGATGCCAATCTTCATCTTCCTCGAGTGGCTGATTGTTCGAACAGCTGTGCCGCTAAAACTGAAATCTGTCTTCTGGGTTCTCGTCTATCCATTCAGCTGGTTGGCTTTCGCAATCGTAAGAGGATTAGTCACTAATTGGTACCCATACTGGTTCCTAAACCCTAACGACGAGGGCGGCATACCTCAGATGATTCAATGGATCCTGACAATTGCTGTTTTCTTCGTGGTGCTGGCCGTCGTGCTAATGCCTGCCCAGAAGGCTCTTGCCAAAATCGGTAAGTAGGTCTTTATCTTCTGGCTTAGCCTTGTTTCATGATCAACTTTTCAGATCCAGCCTTTGTTGAAAACCCATACCCTGCTCTCAAAGAGCTTAGACAAGCTGGCAAGCCTGTCTGGCATGAAGAGACCGGAATGTTCCTGGCTGCAAGATACAACGATGCAAATGCTGTTCTTAGAACCAAGACTCTAGGTCGTATCTTCACCCCTAAAGAACCAGAGAGCCAATGGAATGAATTCAACTGGCTACACTCAGACAGCCTTCTAGATTCAGAACCTCCTAAGCACACCCGCCTGCGTTCTCTAGTGGGAAAGGCCTTCTCAAGATCAAGAATTGAAGGTCTAAGACCTGAGGTTGAACGAATTGCCAACCTGCTCCTAGATGAAGCTGAAAACAAGTTGGCAAAATCAGGAAAGTTTGACCTTATTGCTGATTATGCAGAACCTCTTCCGGTGAAGGTTATTGC
>CANLCU010000012.1 GCA_947489135.1 Micrococcales bacterium | reverse complement strand
GTTCCTCTAGTAATTAGACCAACCGGTTTCTTTATAGCCATAGCTTCTAGGCTAACTAGATAAACTTGAGCCATGGCTGAATACACACTTATCTTGTTACGACATGGCAATTCCACTTGGAACCAGGAGAACCGCTTCACTGGTTGGGTAGATGTTGATCTAAGCGACCAGGGTCGCACCGAAGCTAAGCGTGCAGGCCAGTTGCTTGCTGAGTCAGGGCTCAAGCCTGACCTTCTTTATACCAGCCGTCTAAAGCGTGCCATCAATACAGCAAACATTGCTCTGGCAGAGGCTGAAAGATCTTGGATTGATGTCAAGCGTGACTGGAGACTAAACGAGAGGCACTACGGTGATCTTCAGGGAAAGGACAAGGCAGAGACTCTTGCTCAATACGGTCCTGAGCAATTCCAAATCTGGAGAAGATCTTTTGATGTTCCACCTCCACCGATTTCAGATGAGAGTGAATACTCCCAAGCTAAAGATGAGAGATATGCAGATCTAGGAGCAAACATTCCTAAGACTGAATGCCTCAAGGATGTTCTAGTTCGAATGATGCCACTATGGGATAACGAAATTAGCAAGGACCTAATTGCAGGTAAGACTGTTTTGGTAACTGCTCACGGTAATTCACTAAGAGCTTTAGTGAAGCACTTGGATGGGGTTAGCGATGAAGACATTGCTGAACTAAACATTCCAACAGGTATTCCATTGGTTTATCGTCTAGATGAAAACTTCAAGCCACTAGTTAAAGGTGGAGAGTATCTAGATCCAGAAGCTGCTGCAGCAGGAGCTGCTGCTGTTGCTAATCAGGGTAAGAAGTAAGGCTTAGCCTTCAGTTTCAGACCACTCACCTGTAGTTAGGTAAGCAACCTTTGCTGAGATGTCTACTACGTGATCTGCAAATCTTTCGTGGTAACGGCTAGCTAGAGTTACATCCACTGTGTGAACAGCATTCTCTTTCCATTTAGGTGAAAGTACTAAATCAAATACTGAGCGGTGTAGCTCGTCAACTCTTGCATCCTCAGCCTGAATGCTTCTGGCTAGGTCAAGGTCAGTGTTCTTTAGAAGCTTGGTTAGTTTCTTACCCAGAGCAACATCGAGCTCACCCATTTCGGTGAATGTCTTCACTAGTGACTTAGGTACTACTGATTCTGGGTATCTAAATCTGGCGATAGTTGCAATGTGTCCAGCTAGAGCACCCATGCGCTCAAGGGATGCACTGATTCGAAGAGCAGCTACAAGGACTCTAAGGTCTCTGGCTACAGGGGCTTGGGTAGTAAGAATGCGGATTGCCATCTCATCGATGACTAGAGCACGTTCTTCGTTGATCTCACAAAGCGCGATAGCCTCATCAGCTTTCTTGACGTCAGAGTTTAGGAAAGCGGTGGTCGCCTTAGCCATAATCTCAGTTACTGAGCTTGATAGGTCAACTAGACGTTCCTGGACCTCAGATAGGTCCTTCTGGAATAAATCGCGCATGAATCTCTTCTTTCTCTTACCTGTAGACCATCCCACCAAAGGGTTAACAGATACCAACAATTCGGTAAACAACCCTAAACATTTAGCGGTATGGCTATGTCCCTTAGTTTACGACGGATACCTATCGCCTAGTGTTAAGAAGGTAAACAAACATTTCGAAGTCAGGAAGCAAACACGTATGGTTGGCTCTCACAAAGTAAAGAAGGTGGCCTCTGACGCCGTCGCTTTTCTTGAGGTTCTTGACACTGCCGGTGTTGTTGCTGATCTTTCAAATCAGGTCATCGACCAAAGCTCCAAGGCTAAAGACATAGGCCTGGTTGAGTATGACAAGGTAATTAGCCCTGAATTACAAGAACTTATGACTCAAGCAAGGGTTACAAGACAGAGCGTTTCAGCAGAGCTTTACTTCGTTAAGAACAACCGTTCCCCGAAACTCTACATTTCAGCTAGAGCAACCCTGCTTTCTGAAGAACTTGTAATTCTTCTTGTTGAAGATAGAACAGAAGCAAAGCGTCTTGATGAAACAAGACGAGACTTCGTGGAAAACATTTCCCACGAACTAAAGACTCCAATTAGTGCAATCTCTCTTCTTTCAGAAGCACTCCAGGTAGCTCTGGATGATCCTGCGCAGGTAAAGAAGTTTGCAGCTAACCTGCAGCGTGAATCAAAGAGACTAGGTGCATTGGTAACCAAGATTATTCAACTCTCTAGAATCCAAGCAGGAGATCTCAAGGGTGAAATTGCGGTCTTTGATCTAGGTCACGTAATCGATGAAGCAGTCGAACTGAATCAGTTCCTAGCTGATTCCAAAGGTGTTCGAATTGCTGCCGATACGCCAAGTGGAATCATGGTCGATGGAGATTCAGAACTAATCTCTATGGCTCTAAAGAACCTGATTGAGAATGCAGTTCTATATAGCGAAGCAAACAGCAACGTGGGTATTGGTTTATCAGTAGTTGATGGTTTTGCTGAGGTAGCTGTAATTGATAAAGGTATTGGTATTCCGGTTGAACACCAGGAGCGTATTTTTGAACGCTTTTATCGAGTTGATCCTTCTAGGTCTAGAGATACCGGTGGCACAGGCCTTGGTCTGTCCATTGTTAAGCACGCAGCAAACAACCACGGTGGCGAAGTGACTTTGTTCTCTAAGCCGAATCTAGGTTCAACATTTACTTTTAAAATTCCTATTCATCAAGATCACCAATCAGAGGACGACAAATGACCAAGATTTTAGTTGTTGAAGATGAAGCAGGTATGAGAGACCCTCTGGTCTATCTACTTAGAAGTGAAGGCTATGAAGTCATTGAGGCTGAAGATGGGGAGAGTGCCGTAAGCATCTTCAACAAAGAAGGAGCAGATCTGGTTCTTCTAGATCTCATGATTCCTAAGCTCAATGGCAAAGATGTTTGTAAAGACCTGAGAGCAACATCAGATGTTCCAATCATCATGTTGACTGCTAAAGACACAGAAATCGATAAGGTCATTGGGTTTGAGATTGGAGCTGATGACTATGTCACCAAGCCTTATTCCAAGAATGAGCTACTTGCCCGAATGAAGGCTGTCCTTAGAAGAAGCGTTGGGCCGAGAGAAGCTGAGAACGGGATGCTCGAAGCAGGCCCTATTCGCATGGACATCGAAAGACACACAGTCTTCTTCAATGACGTGAAGGTCAACATGCCTCTAAAAGAGTTTGAGCTTCTTGAATTGCTTCTAGAAAACAGAAACAGAGTGCTAACTAGAGGTCAGATTATTGATCGAGTTTGGGGCTCTAACTACTTCGGTGACACAAAGACCCTAGATGTCCATATCAAGAGACTTAGATCAAAGATTGAAGAAGACCCGTCAAGACCAGTGCACTTACTTACTGTGCGTGGCTTGGGCTATAAATACGAGGTTTAGTTCTTACCTAGTTTTGAAACTAGGTCAGCGTATTCAACCAAGGTTGCATCCATAACTGGAACGTTGATGCTGGCCTGATCTGTGTCTGTGTAAACCAAAACTGTTCTCACATCTCCTGGCTTGCCGCCTAGGTCAAGATCTAGAAAATCAGTGTCCTGGTAGCCAAAGTTCAAGACTTCGTAAGCTCCAACTGTGAACTCACGGTAGCCAGTAGCGCCAGCTGAGGTTGTGTATTTGATAGCAAAAGTGATTTCTTTGCTACCTGAGTTAGCGAAAGCACCAACAAAACCTGAGTTTCCATCAGCATCTTGCAAAGAGATTAGGTTTCTAGCCTTTAGCTGACCGATATCGGCCTGGGCACCATCGCTAGGTGCGTAGTAGTCAAGAGATGCTACTGGGGAGATGAAGTTACAGCCTGATGTTCCTAGACCTAGGGCGATAACGATGCTTGATGCTAAAAGAGCTCTACGAACTAGCAATTTTCCTCCTGATGAATGCACCTCTATTCTACCCGCTGAAAAAATCGAACCTGTGGTAAACTGGGGGTTTGCGAAGGGAAAGCTATCCATGGAATTCAAAAAGGGCCTGACTGTTGTCTACCCGCACCACGGAGCCGCCACAATTCTAGAAGTTGCTAAGAAGGAATTCCGCGGTGAGAAGAAGCTTTACCTAAAGCTCAAGGTAGAGGCTGGAAACCTGATCATTTGGGTACCTGCTGAGACTGCCGAATCAGAGGTAGGCGTTAGAGACGTTATTGATGCCAAGGGTGTCAAGAAGGTTGAAGCCAAGCTCAAAGAAGAATTCATTGAAGAGCCAACCAACTGGTCTAGAAGATTCAAGGCCAACCAGGAAAAGCTTGCTTCAGGTGATGTTATGAAGGTCTCTGAGATTGTTCGTGACCTATGGAGACGTCAGCAGGACCGCGGTCTATCAGCAGGTGAAAAGCGTATGTTGGCTAAGGCTATGCAGATTCTAGTTTCTGAGCTAGCTCTAGCTCTCAAAACTGATGACCCAGGTGCTGAAGCACACATCCTTAAAGTTCTGGCTAAGGGAGCTCGTTAGAGTTCACTAAACCTCACAGCCCAACTAGGAGGCATCAGATGAGTGAAATAGCTGTCATCCTCGTTGCCGCTGGCGACGGAAGCAGATTACAAGCAGGCATCCCTAAAGCCCTAGTCAAAATATCTGACAAGACCCTACTTGAGCACGCTCTAGAAAACATCCTCAAGATCGAAGGTCTAGTTCAGGTAGTTGTCGCCTCTCACGAAGATCGAGTCTCAGAGTTCGAACAGATTGCTAGAGAGTTTGCTGGAGATTCAGTTCATCTCTCATTCACCCCAGGTGGTCTTTCCAGACAAGGCTCTATCGCTAATGCTCTGAAAGAAGTTAGCGACAAAGCAAAAGTAGTTTTGATTCACGATGCTGCTCGTTGCTTCACACCAACTTCAGTATTCGAAAGAGTAGCTAAAGCCGTTCTAGAAACAGGCTCAGCAGTTATTCCAGTTCTTCCTGTTGTTGACACCATCAAGACTGTAAACCAAGATGTGATTCTTGAAACTGTAAACAGAGATGAACTACGTATTGCTCAAACACCTCAAGGTTTCTTCAGAGAGCAAATTGTTAAGGGGTATGAAACAGCTACTGAGGACTTCACCGATGATGCAAGCTTGCTTCAATCACAAGGTGTTCTTGTCACATCAGTACTAGGTGATGCAATGGCATTCAAGATAACTGTTCAAGCAGATCTTGAATATGCAGAACTACTTCTAGGAAACAAACCTGAACAAAGAACAGGTATTGGAACAGACGTTCACCGCTTCTCAGAAGATTCATCAAAGCCACTATTTCTTGGCACAGTGCTATGGCCAGGTGAAGTAGGTCTTGAAGGACATAGCGATGGGGATGCTCTAGCTCACGCAGTGGTTGATTCATTGCTAGCTGCGGCAGGGCTAGGGGACATTGGTTCAAACTTTGGTGTTGATAAGCCTGAGTATGCAGGGGCTAACGGATCTGTGTTCATCAAGGAAACTCTTAGATTGCTAGCTGAAGCAGGCTGGACAGTACTGAACGTTAGCGTTCAACTAATTGGCAATAAGCCAAAGCTTTCTCCTAGAAGAGAAGAAGTAGAAGCAGCGCTATCAACACTTGTTGGAGCACCCGTGAGTGTTGGTGCTACTACTACCGATGGTCTTGGTTTCCTTGGTTCTTCAGAGGGAGTTGGAGCTGTTGCCACCGCTCTAATTGAAAGCTCCAAAGGTAGGCTCTAGTCGTGGCCCTTGAACTTTTTGACTCTAAATCCCAAGAACTTAGAGTGTTTACTCCACTGGCCACAGGTCATGTGGAGATGTATGTCTGTGGTCCAACTGTTCAATCAGAACCTCACCTAGGTCACCTCAGAAGTGCATTGGTTTATGACATCTTAAAGCGATGGCTTGAAGCATCTGATTACACAGTCACCCTAGTTAGAAACGTCACTGACATTGATGACAAGGTTTTAGTAAATGCTGGAGATCGTGACTGGCGAGAGTTTGCTAAAGAAGTTGAAGCGACCTTTGATGATGCTTACGAAAAACTAGGCATTCTAGAACCAACACATAAGCCTCATGCAACTGAACACATTCAAGACATGATTGATTTAGTTTCTAAGCTAATCAAGCTAGGTCACGCATACCAAGCAGAAGATAGCAGTGCAAATGTTTTCTTTGACACAGCTTCATGGCCTTCTTATGGTGAACTTACTAATCAAAAATTAGAGAACATGGAAGGTGAAACAGATGCCAGTCACGGTAGACGTTCACCTAATGACTTTGCTCTATTCAAAGCCCATAAACCTGAAGAACCAGATTCAGCTGCTTGGAAAACTCCTTGGGGTCTAGCTCGCCCTGGTTGGCATATTGAATGCTCTGCTATGTCAAAGCATTTCTTAGGTGAATCTTTTGACATTCACGGTGGTGGTTTAGATCTTCGTTTCCCTCACCATGAGAATGAACTAGCTCAATCAAGAGCAGCAGGCGATGACTTCGCTAACTTCTGGCTACACAATGCCCTAGTGACAATCAATGGCAACAAAATGTCTAAGAGTTTAGGCAACGGAGTTTCAGTAGAAGACCTAACTAAGGCTGGTAGCTGGGGAGCAATTAGATATTGGCTTCTTTCTGCTCAATACAGATCTAACCTTGACTATTCAGAAACCTCTATTAGAGATGCTCAGGCAGCTCTTGATCGAATCACTGGTTTCCTTAAGAGAACTACAGAAACAAGAAGAATTGAGATTGATTACAACTTCATTCCTCAAGAGTTCAGGGCAGCAATGGACTCAGATTTGAATGTTCCTGGTGCATTAGCGGTAATACATGAGAGAGTTAGAGCAGGAAACACAGCTTTCGATAGCAATGACCAAGAGGCTCTAAAGTTATGTGTTGAACAAGTAAAAGCTATGGTTTCGGCATTAGGGCTCACATTTGCCTACCAAGAACCGCTTTACAGTGAAGAATTCTCTAAGCAGGTCGAAGACCTAATTCAGAAGCGTCACGAAGCCAAGTTGGCTAAAGATTTTGCTCGAGCTGATCAGATCAGGGTTGAGATAGAAGGGTTGGGCGTAACGCTCAAGGACATGAAAGATATAACGATGTGGAGTTTTAATGGCTAGGAAACCAGGCCGTCCAGGCGCAGCAAAGGCTAAGAAGGGTGGCTCTAAAGGAGCACCTAAGGTTGGCACCGGAGGTAAGGGTCGTCAGGCACTTGAAGGTCGCGGACCTACCCCTAAGGCTGAAGACCGTAAGTATCACCCAGCTGCTAAAGCTAAAGCGCTTAGAGAGCGTAAAGCTGCTGTAACACCGAGAGTTGCTAAGGCTAAGCCAGGCTCTGCTCTAACTGCTAAGAAGGGTGAGTTCCTAGCACCTGGTTCTAGAACAGCAGGTAACGCTGGAGGTGCAGCACGTTCAGGTAGAAGAGTTCAGAAGGCTGCTGAATCTGGTGAAGTTCTTTCAGGTCGTAACTCTGTTCTTGAAGCTCTAAGAGCAAAGGTTCCAGCAACCTCGCTATACATTGCTGCTCGTATCGAAATGGATGACCGAGTCAAAGAAGCAATCTCTCTTGCTAATGCAAGAGGTATCTCTGTTGGTGAAGTAACGAGACCTGAGATGGACCGTATGACAGGTCACGATGCAGTTCACCAAGGCATCGCTCTGCAGGTTCCTCCATACAACTACCAACACCCAAGCGAACTTCTAGACAAGATTCTGGCTAGAGGTCAGAAGCCACTTCTAGTTGCTCTTGATGGAATTACAGATCCTAGAAACCTAGGAGCAATTATTAGATCTGTTGCTGCCTTCGGTGGTCAGGGTGTAATCGTTCCGCAGAGAAGATCTGTTGGTGTTACTGCATCTGCTTGGAAGACTTCAGCTGGAGCTGCATCAAGAGTTCCTGTAGCACTTGCAGCAAACCTAAACTCAACCATCAAAGAATTCCAGAAGCGTGGACTATTTGTTGTTGGTCTTGATGGAGGGGGAGACATGTCGCTACCAACATTCAAGCTAGGTAATGAGCCTCTACTTCTAGTAATTGGAAGCGAAGGTAAAGGCCTATCAAGACTTGTCCAAGAGAACTGTGATGCAATTCTTTCTATTCCTATCGCTAGAGACACCGAATCTCTAAACGCTGGTATCGCAGCATCGGTTGCTCTATACGAAGTATCTAAGGCAAGAATCAAGAACATCAAGTAAGAACTTAAAGAGAAATGCCCCGACCTATTGGCCGGGGCATCTTTCTTTAAACTACTACTTCTTTTTAGCAGCTGGCTTTTTAGCAGCAGGCTTCTTGACTGATGGCTTAGCAGCAACCTTCTTCGCAGCAGGCTTTGCAGCAACCTTCTTGGTAGCTGTCTTAGCTGCTGGCTTTGCAGCTGCAGCCTTCTTAGCTGTTGCAGGAACGTCGTTGTTTAGACGAGCACCGTTCTTCACATCGAATAGGTGAGTGATTCCACCCTGAGGCTTTAGGAATACCTTGTCACCTGAACGAAGTGAGCTGATTGAACCAATACGTGCGATGACATCAGTCTTCTTGCCTTCGATAACTGCTGAACCGTATAGGAATGCATCTGCACCTAGTTCTTCAATAACGTCAACTTCAACTGCAATACCGTCGCTCTTAGTGATAACTAGATCTTCTGGGCGAAGACCAACAGTAACTGTCTTCTCCTTAGTCTTAGCTAGCACTGCAGAGTCAATCTTGATTGTTGAGTTACCGAACTTAACTCCACCAGCGGTGATGTTTAGTGTTAGTAGGTTCATCGCAGGTGAACCGATGAAGCCAGCAACGAATACGTTAGCTGGACGCTCATAGAGTGCACGTGGAGTGTCAACCTGCTGAAGAACACCGTCCTTCAAAACTGCAACGCGGTCACCCATGGTCATAGCTTCAACCTGGTCGTGAGTTACGTAAACAGTTGTTACACCTAGACGACGCTGAAGTGAAGCGATCTGAGTTCTAGTTGCAACACGAAGCTTTGCATCAAGGTTTGATAGTGGCTCATCCATAAGGAATACTTCTGGCTTACGAACAATCGCACGACCCATAGCAACACGCTGTCTCTGACCACCAGAAAGAGCCTTTGGCTTACGGTCTAGGTATGGCTCAAGATCCAAAAGCTTTGCAGCTTCTAGAACACGTGCAGCACGCTCGTCCTTTTTAACACCGGCAATCTTTAGAGCGAAGCCCATGTTTTCTGCAACGGTCATGTGTGGGTATAGAGCGTAGTTCTGGAAAACCATCGCAATGTCGCGGTCCTTTGGTGGAACCTGGGTTACGTCACGGTCACCGATCAAGATGCGACCTTCGTTAACCTCTTCAAGGCCAGCGAGCATACGTAGAGTTGTGGTCTTTCCACAACCTGATGGACCGACGAGAACTAGGAATTCTCCGTCCTTAACAGTCAACTGAACTTGGTCAACTGCTGGGCGAGTTCCGCCCGGGTAGATCCTGGTGGCTTTTTCAAAAGTCACTGATGCCATGGTATTACTCCTTCAGCGGCAGGAACGAGCCGCACGATCCGTAGTGAAATAGTGGTCTGAGCGGATGCTCAGGCTGTTCCTATTATTACATTGCCGAGGAGTCGTTTAGACTAGGAAACCTATGCTTTTGGGTATTTACCCAATTTGTCCAGAAATAGCTAAAGGTGAAATTTATGAACCAGACTCCACGCCCAACTAGGTCAGAACAACGTGAACAAGCAAGAGCCAAGGCTCGTGAGCTAAGAGAAAAGCGAGCTCAGGGGGAGAAGCGCAAGCGTCTTCTCATCACTATTGGATCAGTTGTTGGAGGAGCTGCTGTTGTGGCCGGTGTAATCGCTGGTGGCTTCGTTGTAGCCAGCACCACTAACACCAACGCTGAGAACGCTAAGAAGGTACCTGCAAACACCACTGAGTTTGGTGGCATTTTGCTTGGTAAGGGCTTGCTTCCAACCACAACTGAAGAAGCTAAAAAGGGCAACCAGATTGTGATTTACCAGGACTACCAATGCCCAATCTGTAAATACTTCGAAGAGCCAAACGCTACCCAGATCAAGTCTTGGGTTGATTCAGGTGAGGCAACCATCGAGTTCCACCCAATCTCATTCTTGGATGGTCAATCCCTGAACGAGTACTCATCTCGCTCAACTAACGCAGCACTGTGTGTAGCGAACTCACAGCCTGGCAAGTTCTTTGATGTGAACACAGCTCTATACAACAACCAGCCTGAGGAAAACACTGCTGGTCCTAATGACACCAAGTTGAAGGAGACACTGGTTAGTGCTGGAGTTGAGATGAACTCAGAGATCACTACCTGCATCGATCAGAAGCGCTACTCGAAATACATTGAGAATAGAACTGCTGAAGCATTTAGCAAGCCTGCTGTAACAGGAACAGAAGTTCCTGGCGGAACTCCTTACGTACTTGTAAACGGAAACCTATACGACTGGGAAGGAAAGCTAGAGAACCTAGCCAACCCAGCTCGTTTTGCTCAGTTCTTTGAAACACACAAGAAGTAGACAAAAGCTTTAGATAAGAAAAGTGGCCGACTCTGATGAGTCGGCCACTTTTTTCACAATATTTGCAAAACAGCTGCCTAATCAACGCTAAACTTTTCTTCGGACCTAGTGTCCTAGCCGACCTGGCGCAATTGGTAGCGCATCGCACTTGTAATGCGAGGGTTAGGGGTTCGAGTCCCCTGGTCGGCCCCAGAAAACCTCCCGAAAGGGAGGTTTATCTGTTTAAGTTAGGCGTTTAGACCATTCAGCGCTGCGTAAACCAGGAATGCTGGCCAGACAACTGCCTTCAATAGACCTAATGCTCCAGCCCAGAAATCTGGTGCTGTTGAGACATAGAAAATAGCTGCACCGATGAAGCCAAGGAAGTAGGCGAAGCCCCAAGATCCTTTGTTGACTTCAACGTTGACGTTGCCCATCTTCTTCTTTACTTTTTTCTTAATCTTCTTTTTCAGCTTTGCGCCGTCGAATTCATTCATGTTTCCAAGATACCAATGGATTCTCTAGAAACTGGGATTGGAACTTAGGCCGTTACTCAGCTTCGAAGGTGATGCTTACCGAGTTGATGCAGAATCGATCACCAGTTGGGGTCTGAGGGGCATCTTCGAATACGTGGCCCAGGTGAGATCCACATGCGCGACACAAAACTTCAACCCTCTTCATGCCGTGACTGTTGTCATCTCTAAGTTCAACAGCGTGGTCTTCCTTAGGTTCATAGAAGCTAGGCCAGCCACAGTGTGAATCAAACTTGGTTGTGCTGGTGAATAGCTCAGCACTACAACCTCTGCAGCGAAAGGTGCCCTTTCGCTCCTCATTTAGAAGTTCACCTGTGTAGGCACGCTCGGTTCCAGCCTCACGAAGTACATGGTACTCAAACTCAGAGAGCTCTTCACGCCATTGTTCTTCGGTTTTTTCAACTTTACGTTCGGTCATTATTTGCCTTCTTAGGTAAATCACAGGTTAGAAACCTAATATAGAACAGTTAGTTCAAAAACAGGGAGCGGCTAAATGCCTAAGTCAAAGAATGCAGATGCAATTGATTTGCTCAAGCCTGACTATAAGCATGTTGGGAAGCACCGAGCACGTAAGACATCTAAAGATCGCTGGACTTCTTTCCTAGTTCTAACTATTGCCTCAGTAGTTCTAAGTGCTGGGGGTTATTTGGGCCTTCAATCAGCAGTTAGTGCTTTGACTACACCAGCTCCTACCAAGAGCATTGTCAATGGAGTTGACCTGAGCATCCCAATCACCGTTATTGATGGCTCAGGAACTCGTAAGTTTGCAATGAGAATCGGGCAGCAACTGCAGAATGCAAAGCTCGTTGTCCCTTACTCAAGAACCCTGGACATTACCTTCCCAGGTACCTCTATCACCATCCAAAAAGAGGAATACCGAGCTCTAGCCCTAAGAATCCAACGAATCATTGGCGAATTAGAGATTGTTGTGGACGAAGAGGCTAAGTACCCGATCGAGGTAAGACTCGGCGTTGGCTTCGAAATCAAGGAATAAAGCCCTCTATAACAGTCCTGTTATTTGCCCAATATTGACTTGCACAGATAGACCCAAACAGCCCTAGACTAAAGGAAGTCGAAAAAGATTCGTTTGCTACAACACTCGGAATCAAACTTCTAGAGAAATCTTGAGGTGAGACTGCAGTGAAGGAAGTACCGGATCTGATTCAAAAAGTAATAGGAGCAATAAATGGCACAAGGAACCGTAAAGTGGTTCAACTCTGAAAAGGGTTTTGGATTCATCACACAGGACGGTGGAGCAGACGTATTCGTACACTTCTCAGCTATCCAGTCAGAAGGATACAAGGAGCTTAGAGAAAACCAGCGCGTTGAGTTCGAAGTTAAGAACGGCGACAAGGGCCCACAGGCTGACAACGTACACGTTATCTAATAACAAGTTTCAACATCTAGAGCCATCCCTTTCGGGGTGGCTCTAGTTCTTTAACCAATAACTTGCACTCAGGTCTTTTCAGTGCCAAAATGGATTAGCACTCACCTTAGGAGAGTGCTAACTATCCATTACTTATCCGTCCAGGAGGGCGTAACCCAACATGGCAAAAATTATTAGCTTTAACGAAGAGGCACGACGCGGTCTTGAGCGTGGCTTGAACATCCTTGCTGACACAGTTAAGGTCACCCTTGGCCCACGTGGTCGCAACGTAGTACTTGAAAAGAAGTACGGTGCACCGACTATCACCAACGATGGTGTTTCGATTGCTAAAGAAATTGAACTGGAAGATCCATTCGAAAGAATTGGTGCGGAACTAGTTAAAGAAGTAGCTAAGAAGACTGATGATGTTGCAGGAGATGGAACTACCACTGCAACCGTTCTAGCCCAGGCACTTGTTCGCGAAGGACTTCGCAACGTTGCAGCTGGTGCAGACCCAATCAGTTTGAAGCGCGGAATTGAAAAGGCTGTTGAAGCAGTTATCGCTCAGTTGTTTATTCAGGCAAAGCCTGTTTCAAGCAAAGAGCAGATTGCAGCAACTGCATCTATCTCAGCTGGTGACACCGTTATCGGTGAAATCATTGCTGACGCTATCGACAAGGTCGGTAATGAAGGTGTTGTAACAGTTGAAGAAGGAAATACTTTCGGTATTCAGCTAGAACTAACCGACGGTATGCGTTTTGACAAGGGTTACATCTCAGGTCTCTTCGTAACTGACCCAGAGCGTCAGGAAGCAGTTTTGGAAGATGCTCTAGTTCTTATTGCTAACAGCAAGATCTCTCAGGTTCCTGAAATTGTTCCTATCGTTGAGAAGGTTATGCAGTCAGGTAAGACTCTTCTGATCATTGCTGAAGATGTTGAGGGCCAGGCTCTTGCAACTCTAGTTCTAAACAAGATGCGCGGAACCTTCAAGTCTGTAGCTGTTAAAGCTCCTGGCTTTGGTGACCGTCGTAAGGCAATGTTGCAGGACATCGCAATTCTGACCGGTGCAACTGTTATCACAGAAGAACTAGGTCTAAAGCTTGAGAACGCAACCCTAGACATGCTTGGAACTGCTCGCAAGATTGTTATCACCAAGGACGAAACAACAATCGTTGATGGTGCTGGAAACAAGGAGCAGATCGCAGGACGTGTTGAGCAGATCCGTCGCGAGATCACAAACACAGACAGTGACTACGACCGTGAGAAGCTACAGGAGCGTCTAGCTAAGCTAGCCGGTGGTGTTGCTGTTATCCGTGCCGGTGCTGCAACAGAAGTTGAGCTAAAAGAGCGTAAGCACCGCATCGAAGATGCAGTTCGTAACGCTAAGGCTGCTGTTGAAGAAGGAATCGTTGCTGGTGGTGGAGTTGCACTTATCCAGGCTGGCAAGGCTGCATTCGAGACTCTAAAGCTTGTAGGCGATGAGGCAACAGGAGCGAACATTGTTCGCGTTGCTATCTCAGCTCCACTAAAGCAGATCGCAATCAACGCAGGTCTAGAGCCTGGTGTTGTTGCTGAGAAGGTAGCCAACCTGCCTTCAGGACACGGTCTAAACGCCGCAACTGGAGAATACGTTGACATGCTTGCTGAAGGTATCAACGACCCTGTGAAGGTGACTCGCTCTGCTCTGCAGAACGCTGCATCTATCGCTGGTCTATTCCTAACCACTGAGGCTGTCGTTGCCGACAAGCCAGAGCCTGCAGGTTCTGCTATGCCTCAGGGCGGCGGAATGGATTACTAAAACTTAGCCAGAATCGCTCCGGCTAAAAGGGGTGGAACTTGTTTTCAAGTTCCACCCCTTAACCTTTAACCTCTTTAGCCGAGGAAAAGACGCTGGTTAGCTAGTTCGATTTCACTGTATTGGTTTGCTGCCAAGCGTAGAGCTTGACCGAGTTCACCTAACTGTGCATCAACTGTTGTTGCTGTTACTTTCCAACGAGTGACTAGTTCCTGGAAGCTGCTTGCTGCAGATCCACGCCAAACATCCTGCAAGCCAATTAGTTGAACGTGTAGTCCATCTACTTCTGCTTGTAGTTTTGCAATGGTTGCCTGAATGGTGCTGTTAGCGGCTAATACGTGTTCGCTGTCTACTTGAATTTGTGCCATGTGTTTACCTCCTTCGGTAAACATGCTCACAGCAAATGAGACTAAATAGTTAAGTTGCTTCGAAACTGTGTGTAACTCTCAGGTGCTGGGGATAACTAGTTAGGCAAAGTGATTTTGAAGGTAGCTCCGCCACCTTTAGTTTCTTCAGCCACGATGGTTCCCATGTGTGCTTGAACGATACTCTTAGCAATTGCTAGTCCAAGACCTGAACCACCGGTATCTCTGTTTCTTGAGTTATCACTTCTATAGAAACGCTCAAACACCTTGGTTCTCAATTGCTTAGGAATACCTTCACCGTGGTCAATAACCTTGATGATTGTTTTCTCTTCTTGGTTACCAAGAGCAACTTCAATATCTTTATCTCCAGCGAAGGTGCAGGCGTTTGCTAGAAGATTTGTCAAAACCTGAACCAGTCCTGGCTGGTCAAAGGCCGCTTCAACTGTTTCTTTTAGTGGTTCACCTTTTAGGTTGGTCAGATTGATTTTGGTCTTTGGGAATCCAGCAGAAACGTTTCTGATTACCTCTTTTGCGGTTCTTCCAAGATCACCTCTAGAAATCTGTAGTTTGGCATCTTCATCTAGTCGAGCAAGAGCCAATAGAGATTCAACTAGTGAAGACATTCTGATTGCTTCACTCTCAATTCGAGCCATAGCGTCATCGACCTTGGCCTTGGACTTGAAAGCACCTTTTCTATAGAGCTCTGCATAGCCTCTAAGGGTTACCAGCGGAGTTCTGAGCTCATGGCTAGCATCAGATACGAATTGGCGCATTCGAACAACAGTCTTGTTTCGAGACTGGATTGAATCTTCAATAGATCCGAGCATCTCATTTAGGGAGTTATTCAAACGTGCTATTTCTGTCTTACCTTCAACATTAGGAAGACGTCTATCAAACTTTCCTTGTCTAACAGCATCAGCTGCAGCCGACACTTCTCTAAGTGGTCTCAGTGCTGATGAAATAGTTAGCCATAGAGCGAAACCGCTAATAAGTAACAGGACACCGCTGAAGCCGAAAGCAATAGAGCGGTATTGGTTGATGATGCCTTGGCTTTGTTCCATTGGAATACCAACAACAACAGACCCTGAAAGAGACTCTTGGGCAATGGCAACAAAGCGCCACTCCTCAGGTGCCTTGTTCAGACCTGGATCTCCGATTGTGATATCAGCTGAGAAGGGAAGACCTTGGGTAGCTTCAACAGCTAGAACGTTGAATTCAGAAAGATTCGGAACATCACCTTCACGGATAGGTGAACCCACCATACCGATATAGATACGACCCTGAGGGTCTAGGAAGGCAATGTAATAATCTCCAGGCAGCGGAGGAACTGCTACCAGTCCAGCGTTAATTCTTTCGTTGACAGTTAGTGGATCTTCATTAGCAAGCTTCAGAGCTGCCTGAGTAATTTGTCTATCGGTGTTCTGCTGAAGATAGGTTCTAAGAACAGCAACTGTTCCAAACAAGCTCACACCTAAAAGAACAGCAACAATGCTTACCGACAAAGCGGTAAGTCTTGTTCTAAGGGAGATTCGACCCCAAAGCTTACTTAGCAAGTTAGGTTCTGGGGCTGATCTAGGCATTTACTCTTCGTTCTTGAATGTGCGGAACATATAACCAACACCACGTTTTGTGTGGATAAGTTGATTCTTGCTTAGAGGATCGATTTTCTTGCGTAAGTAAGAGATGTAACTTTCAACAATTCCTTGTTCACCGTTGAAGTCATATTCCCAAACATGGTCCAGAATCTGGTCCTTGCTCATTACTCGGTTGGCATTACCCATTAGGAATCTCAATAGCTTGTATTCGGTAGGGGATAGATCAATCTCAGAACCATTGACAAATACCTCGTGGGCGTCCTGGTTGATTCTGATCTCACCAACTTCGAATATGCTCTCTTCAACATCCTGCTTACGAGTTCTTCTGAGGATGGCATTAATTCTTGCGATAACCTCATCGATGCTAAATGGCTTAGTCATGTAGTCATCGCCACCAACCGTTAGGCCAGTGACTTTGTCGCCACGGTCATCTCTAGCACTAAGGAAGAGAACTGGAAGGTCTAGGTTCATTGAACGCAGCTTCTTAGTAACGCTAAAGCCTGACTGATCTGGCAGCATCACATCGAGCACCATGATATCTGGCTTAGCTTTCTCAGCTACGGCAACAGCTTCGGTTCCAGTACCAACTGAATAGACACTAAAGCCAGCAAATTTCAAACCAGCTTCAAGTAGGTCTCTGATGTTCTTTTCGTCATCGACGATTAATACCTTTGGGTTCTTCATGCTCTAAATGTGCCACTAGATGCTCTATTTAGTCTGGATGTTCCCTGTGTGTTGTCTGGGAGAAATTACCCTATAAATCAACCGCATCAAGGATCTCATAGGCGTAACCCTGCTCGGCTAGGAACCTTTGACGGTTCTGAGCGAAGTCCTGGTCCACCGTATCCCTAGCAATAAGGGTGTAGAAGCTAGCTGTTCTGCCATCGGCCTTAGGCCTAAGGATTCGACCTAGACGCTGGGCTTCCTCTTGCCTTGAGCCATAGGAACCAGAGATCTGAATGGCTAGAGATGCTTCAGGTAAGTCAATTGAGAAGTTAGCAACCTTAGAAACCACAAGAACGCCAAGACGGCCTTCTCTAAACTCAGCAAACAATCTTTCACGCTCACTGATTGGTGTGTCACCTGTAATCAGGGCGGCATTTAGTGCAGCTGCAACGGCATTCAACTGATCAATGTATTGACCAATAACCAATGTTGGTTCACCAGAGTGCTTTTCAATCAGTTTCCGAATTACAGGAATCTTCACAGTTGATGTAGCAGAGAGACGGTATCTGTCTTCCTGATTAGCAATTGCATATTCAAAGTGCTCATCGGCTGGAAGATCTATTCGAACTTCAAAACAAGCGGCAGGAGCAATATAACCTTGCGCTTCAATTTCTTTCCATGGAGCATCAAATCGTTTAGGACCAATCAAAGAGAAAACATCTCCCTCTTTTCCATCTTCTCTAACTAAGGTTGCTGTTAATCCAAGTCTTCTTCTTGCTTGAAGGTCAGCGGTCATTTTGAAGATAGGTGCTGGAAGTAAATGCACCTCATCGTAAACAATCAAGCCCCAGTCATGATCGTTTAGCAGAGCTAGGTGAGCGTATTCAGTTTTGCGCTTGGTGGTCAGAATCTGATAGGTAGCGATGGTTACTGGAGCTACCTCTTTCATAGACCCGCTGTATTCACCAATCTCTTCTTCGGTCAGAGTAGTTCTCTTTAGTAGTTCTGATTTCCACTGTCTAGCCGAAACAGTATTAGTAACCAAAATCAAAGTATTAGTTTTAGCTTTTGCCATGGTGGCAGCACCAACAATTGTCTTACCCGCCCCACAAGGCAAAACAACAACACCTGAGCCACCTTCCCAAAACTTTTCAACAGCTGAACCTTGGTAATCGCGCAGAGCCCAGCCATCTTCAACCAGAGCTATCTCATGAGGAACACCTGGGGTATAGCCAGCGAGATCTTCTGCTGGCCAACCTAGCTTTAGTAGCTCTTGTTTGATTTGACCTCTAGCCCAATCAGCAATCTGCCAAGTGTTTTGATCAATGCGGTCTAGAAGTAGATCGTTTACTTTTCGCTGTCTAGTTGTTTCAAGCAGAACTGCAGGCTCAGCTGAATAGAGTTCTAGATCGCCTGATTCACCTTTTCTAATTACTAGGCGACCGTATCTAGACATGGTTTGTTCGATGTCCACTCGGATGCTGGCAGGAATAGGAAACTTACTGTATTTATCTAGAACATCTAGAACAAAAGAACTGTCATGGCCAGCAGCTCTGGCATTCCAAAGCCCTAGCTTGGTTATGCGATAGGTGTGAACATGCTCTGGAGCTCTCTCTAGTTCAGCAAATACCGCAAGGTCATGACGGGCATCAGGTGCTTGAGGATGATTCACTTCAAGCAGTGCGGTTTTATCGCTTTGAACGATTAGTGGCCCGGAAGACATCCTTCTAGCCTAAGCGAACACCAGTGATGCTGGCTAATGGTAAAACTCTTTCACAGTCTGCTTGACGATCTCTACCTCTAAGTCTGCCGTTAGCTAAGCCAGTTGGTTCCAGTAGAAAATCTCTAGCTGTGCCATTCATTTGCAGAGACACTCGGATGGCAGCCTTAGTTTTGATTGCCATTTCAATCTGCCTAACCAGGTCTTGACCCTCTGGAGCTTCACTTAGTCGCTTATCGTGCTCACGCCATTTCTGGATGTCCTCAAGAACGGATGATGTTTGCACGTGTGAGGCTTCCTTAGAGCCAGCAGCTAGCCAACTACTAACTACCTGGTCTTTGCTGTCCTTGCGGATAGCTGCATACTTACTCTCTCGAAGAAGGTAATAGACAATCTCAAGTTCAAATCTTGATTCAAGTGTTGTTTCAGAAGTCTTCGTAATACCTAAAGTCTTGAGTGCTGAATCATTGAGAATCTGGGTGAGAAGAATCTGTTCGTTCGATTGAATGAGAGTTCCATTAGGAGTCTCTCGCAGAACTAATCTGCCAAATCTAGTTGCCGCTTCGCGGATTAGATAATCAACTGGTTGAGGCAAAGCTACCCCTGAGAGTTCCGTCAGCAAGCTTCTGATTTCTTGCTCAGTCAATCCAGTTTCAAGTCCAAAGGTAACGCTCAAGCTATTGATTCGATAGGTAGAGGCAACTCCGATGCGTTCAGTCTCAACAAATCTTCTAAGTTCCAATTCTTTATCTGTTGGTAGTGGGCCAACGGCGATGATGGTCAGATCAGCTTGAATGATGATTCTGTTTTGAGTTGCAGGCAGATTCTCTGAAAGTAATTTGATTGCTTTGGCAGTGTTGCCTTCAAGAAGTGGCCTGAACCAAGAGCTCATAAAGTTTGAGCTTGAAAGACCAATTAGCTCAGCAAATGAAACCAGTCTTGTGATATGTGAGAGCACTCCATCTCGAGCAATCGGGAATGTCTCTTGGAAAGCATGATTTAGATTTGAAGACTTTGAAAGTTCAAAAGTTGTGGTTTCACCAAGAAGGGAAATCCAGGTGTTAGCAATTTGTTGCCAACGATGTGTTGGAGTTGCAGAGAGCCAGGCTTGATAAGCCGAACCAACTTTCCATCTTTTATCTGAGACACCAACCAGAGAACTAAGTTGAGCTAATGCATAAAGCAATCTCGCATACTCAACATCTCTGCCTAATTGAAGAGCAAGTCTCTTTAGTTCCGGAAGACCAACCTGCCCTTTACCAACTTCACGAACATAGTTCTGCTCTAATTCAATTACTAACTCAGTCAGAGCTTGAATAGTTTCAAATGCACTCAAACCAGCCTGGGAGTCAAGGAACTTTTGGTCAGGCAACATATCTTCTGGAGGGATAGTTTCAGCAGCAGTGAGTTCCATTAAGAATTTAGGAGACACTAATTGCTTATAGGCAGCAACAGCTGCTTCTAATGGTTTGTATGAACCATCGTCTGTTTTGAGAACCAGAAAGAGTTTCACTAAAGATTCAAGACCTTGAGAATCTCTTTGCTTGCCTTCAAGCAAATCACTGAAGGCAAGTACCTGTCTTTTGGTAAGACCAGAAACCGCTCCTGCCACATTCTGCGGTTTGATTAGTGCAGTTGCTAGATCAAAGAAGTCATTCAAGGAACTTGTTGGCATCAACCTGATGGCAACTACTCGAACTAGATCAGAATCGCTGGATTGAGCTAAAGCCTTAGCAACCTGTAGGACTTCGCTCATCTTCGACTATTTAGTCTGGCTAGATTTTTTGCGGCTAGCAGCATTGACCACTAGTAATCCAATTAGGCAGACAAAACCGAAAGGCAAAAGCAAGATAGGGATCATTCCCCAGCCCTGTGGGACCCAAGTCTTACTGATTAGCGGAGCTAACAGGATTACTAGGACAGCAAGAATTGAGATAACAACGCTTCCTAGAAAGCCAAAGGCAAGGTACTTTTCCAAGGGATTGGTTGGTTCAACTGGTGTTTTGCTCTTAGAAACCTTGTTCGAGGATGATTTATTAGCCATCCTTTTAGAATACTGGCTTGGCTGAAGTAAAATGAACCCTGCGGCAACGAAAGAGGTAGTTATGCCAACAGGACACGTAAAGTTCTTTGACAACGTCAAAGGCTTTGGCTTTGTGCAATCAGATGAGGGTCAGGAAGCTTTCCTTCACGTAAGCAACCTACCTGCGGGAACCACAGATGTGAAGCCTGGTACTCGCATCGAATACAGCATCGTTGACTCTAAGCGTGGTGCTCAGGTTATGACCATGCGCATCCTTGAGGTGCCTGAGAGCCTAGAGAAGAAGCAACGAGCTAGTGCTCGTATGAACAACGATGACATGGTCATCCTTGTTGAAGGTCTTATCTCTGCTCTAGACAAGATTCGTCCAAGCATTGAATCAGGTCACATTCCAGAAGGTGCTAGTGCTGAAAAGCTTGCTCGTCTTCTAAGAACTCTTGCTGACCAGTTACATAAATAATGGCTAGAGTCAAAAAACTTCCTAAGTTCGTAAAACTACTTAGACCAGAAAAGCAGGTCAAGAACCTATTTGATCTGAAGGCTTTTGCTGAGGTCGCTGCAAAGTCTGCTGCTGAAAAGAATGAACTAGGTTCATTCATCACATCAGTGGATGAGGGTGAAGGAATCTCAACCTATCTTTTTGAAACTAAGAAACTTGGCTATGCAGGGTGGCGTTGGTCAGTAACAATTTTCCAAGCTGATCCTGTTACCGAACCAAGTCTTTGTGAAGTAGTTATGGTGCCAGGCGATGATTCTCTAATTGCACCCAATTGGATTCCTTGGTCTGAACGTCTTGCTGATTACCAAGCTCTGCAACTAGAACTTGAGAGACAAGCTTTTATTGATGCAGCCAATGCTATTGATGAGGAAGAGGCTGCTAAAGCTTCAGCGGTTGCCGACCTTGAACCAAGCGAGGATGCCAAGAACTAATCCCACTACAGATGTGTAGGGATACCAAATCTTATTTGGGCTAGTTATCTGGTCATAGAAAACAACAGAAGCTATCAAGGCAAGAGCAAAGCCAATCATTCCAACCAGTACTGCTATTCGAACTGTTCCATTAATTGGAGCAGGATCTGGTTTTCTCTCAGAATCTTTAGCTATCCAGCGCATGAAGATAATCTAACTCAGGTTAGAAACGACGTAGTCGATTGACTTAGTTAGTTGCTGAACATCACTAAGTTCAGTTGCAGTGAAGGTAGCAATACGAAGCTGGTTTCTACCAAGCTTTCTATAAGGCTCAGTGTCAACAATTCCATTGCTACGCAATACCTTGGCTACCTCAGCTGCATCAACTGAATCATCAAAGTCAATAGTTGAAACAACCTGTGATCTGTGCTCAGGGTTAGCAACAAAAGGAGTAGCAAAGCTACTGGCTTCAGCCCAGGCATATAGGTGATCAGATGCAGCCTTAGTTCTAGCATCAGCCCAAGCCAAACCACCAGAGGCATTCATCCAATCAATCTGTTCTGCTAATAGGAACAGAGTGGCAATGGCAGGAGTGTTTAGAGTCTGGTTCAACCTTGAGTTATCAATAGCTGTCTTTAGAGATAGGAACTCAGGGATGTAGCGATTAGTTGCAGCAATTCGCTCAGCTCGTTCAATTGCAGCAGGAGACATCAAAGCAAACCAGAGCCCACCATCACTTGCAAAGTTCTTCTGTGGAGCGAAGTAGTAAACGTCTGTTTCTAGTGGATCAAAGTCAATTCCTCCAGCAGCGCTAGTGGCATCGGTTAGGAACAGTGCATCTTTATCTGCACCAGCAACACGCTTAACCGGAGTAACAACACCAGTTGAAGTTTCGTTCTGAGGGTATGCATAAGCAGAGACACCTGCCTCTGCAACTAGTTCAAGTCTTGAGCCAACTTCACCCTGAATAACTGTTGGCTTAGTAAGCCAAGGAGCACTTAGTGAGGAAGCAAACTTAGCTCCGAACTCACCGTGCACTAGAAGTTGTGATTTACCTTCAGCAAGGCTGTATGAGGCAACATCCCAAAAAGCTGTTGATCCACCATTACCTAGGACTATCTCGTACCCTGCTGGGTTATGGAATAGATCCATGAGCCCCTCTTGAACACGCTTGACTAGGTTCTTCACCGGAGCTTGACGGTGAGATGTACCCATAAGAGCAGCACCCGCATCAGCAAACGCTGCTATTTGAGCAGGTCTGATTTTGGATGGACCACAGCCGAAACGGCCATCAAGGGGAAGTAGCTCTGCTGGGATATTTATGCTTGCCATGCACCAAAGTTTAGTCTGGCTTGGCCTAAGAAGATTTAGGCTTATCAGGTGACCGATTTGATTGATACCACCGAGATGTATCTTCGAACCATTTTGGAACTCGAAGAAGAAGGCCATGTGCCTCTGCGTGCTCGCATCTCTGAGCGACTAGATCAATCTGGCCCTACCGTTTCAGAAACAGTAGCCCGAATGGAAAAGAACGGTCTAGTCGTTGTCTCAAATGACAGACACCTAGAGCTAACCACCCAAGGTCGCCACCTAGCTATCGAAGTAATGCGTAAGCACCGCTTAGCTGAACTACTTCTTTCTAAAGTCATCGGTTTGGATTGGCATCTAGTTCATGAAGAAGCTTGCCGCTGGGAGCACGTCATGAGCGAGCAGGTCGAGCTCAAGATTCTAGAACTAGTCAAAGATGTTGAAACCTCACCCTTTGGTAACCCAATCCCAGGTCTTGAACACCTAGGCAGGGGTGCATCAAAAGCCATGGATGAGAAAGTAACACCTCTTATTGAGCACTTAGACGAGGACGTTATCGTCAAGCGGATTGCTGAACCCCTTCAGGGCTACTCAGATGCTCTAGCCCATCTCCAGGCAGCTGGGGTAGTTCCAGGGGCCAAAATCATTGCTACTCAGTCCACTGACAGGGTCATTGTGAGCAGCGTAGACGGCCAGAACTCAGTTAGCCTCACCGCGTTTGACGTGGCTCATATATTCGTCATTCCTGCGTAAACACTGGGCTTTAGGGCTTTTATGCCTATGGATAATCTGTTCCCACTGGATTTCGGGGTAAACTCATAGAACCTTGAGACATCCAACCGAGTCCAAGGAGCGAGATCATCAAAGATACCCAGACTCGCCTAAAGACTTTTGGTTCATACCGAAGAATTTGTAAGGAGGAATAGTTTTGACTGAAAAGCCAGCTGGTCGCCGTCGCGCAGACGTTGAAATTAATGTCCTCGAATCTTTTGAACTTCGTAGCCGCCGATCTATCCGCGAGAGCGAGAGACGTCGTAAAACTCGTGCCGCTATAAAAGCTGAAAAACGAGCAGCCAAACTAGACCGTAAATTCTTTGCAGCTAACCCCCCAATGGTTGAAGGCTCATCAACTGCCCTGGTGAGACCAATAGCCAAACTTCCTCTTCGTAAGAGAACAGAAGTGAAGACAGTGGTAATCATGTCTGTTATCGCAGGTGTTGCTGCAACAGCAAGCCTGCCGGCATATGCCTATAGCCCAGCAGTTATTGCCATGTCAGGTTTAGCTTCAAACACTAATGGAGCAGAGGGCGAAGCCCAGAGCCTCCTTATTGCTAGCCAAGCCTCACTCAAATATGAACGTGGCTCTTTCGGAGTTATGTCTGCCAATGATCTTCAGAGAATCACCGATAGAAACAACTACTCTTCCTATAAAGGTTTGACTGCCTTTGACTATGCTGCTAACCCTAAATACTCAGAGCTAAACCCTGATGACATCATGAAGGTTGCAGCCAAGTATGTTGGTGTTCCATACATCCTCGGTGGAGAGCTTCCGACCGGTCTGGACTGTTCAGGTTATGTCCGTCTAGTCTTCTCTGAATTCGGTGTTCTACTTCCTCACTCTGTAAATGCTCAGGCCGCTAACCCGAGAATCAAGAGAATCAAGAAATCTGATGCTCGCCCAGGTGATCTAGTCATTATGAGTAACCACAGCCACAACGGTATTTACGCTGGTTCTAACCTCTTCTATCACGCACCAAGACCAGGGGACAGGGTCAAGCTAGCCACTATTTACACAGATGCCGTGTATTACGCACGCGTTATTGGCTAAAAACATAACCAATTCTTTACCTTTTGTTATGGAGTGTTTTGTGCACTCTAGCCCTAATTAGTCGTAGCCTTTTCCCAAGTCAACTTTTGACTTTGAAAGGAGAAACTAATGGATGCCTTCCCTGTGCCTGCCAAGCATGAGTTTGAACACCTTCACATAGTTTGTCCTTGTCAAAGATTCTCTAACTAGACGCGTTACCTAATGAGGTAACGCGTTTTTTGTTTGAGCCTTGAGTTGACCAGAAACGAAAACCTGCAATCCGTGCAGGTGATTTCGAAAGGGAGCAACATGAGAACACTAGTTTTGAATGCTGGTTACGAGCCACTGGGTGTGGTCTCTTTCAAGCGAGCCATTATTTTGGTCTTGAACAAGAAGGCAACTGTCCTTGAAGGTTCAGCTGAAACCAAAGTACACAGTGCAACTGATGAATTTGATCTGCCTTCTGTAATTCTTTTAAGTAGATACGTCAGAGTGCCAGGATCTAGAAACATTCCGCTATCAAGAAGGGGTGTCTTACGTAGAGATGCTCACCGCTGTGTTTATTGCAATAGAGCAGCTAACACAGTTGACCATGTTCAACCTAAATCTAAGGGTGGAACAGATACTTGGGAGAACTTAGTAGCTGCTTGTCTTCGCTGCAATAACAGCAAGGGGGATAAGACTCTTAGTGAAATGGGATGGACTTTATCCTTCACACCGAGAATGCCAACTGGTGGAGCATGGCTTATAAGAGGTGCTGAAAAGTTAGAACCAGAGTGGGATGAGTACTTAGCTTTACCTAAAGCTGCTTAGAGTGCCCCCGAGAAGAATCGAACTTCCGCACATGGTTTAGGAAACCACTGCTCTATCCACTGAGCTACGAGGGCTAATTCATCGCTACAACAGTCAAACTTACCCGAATCCAGCCCAGCCTACGATGTTCGGGAAAGCGTAAAAGTTAGGCTAGTGCTCTAATGAGTGAACAAGATAGATCGCAGCAGCAATACAACCTATGGCTTGAAGAGATTCGAGGAATCGGTGGGGCTAACCCGCTGACCAATCTTGACCTTGATGTCCTTGGGTTAGTCAATCTTGAGAAGTCTCACCCAGTTGGGCTATCACTATTTACTAAGAGCCACCGAGGATTACTAGCAAACCTAGTTAGAGACCCGATTGCCTATTCCAAGTCACTCACTGAAGCAAGGCACATCAAGACTAAGAGCGAGAGACTAACCTCAAACTTTGGCTTAGAAACCATTTTCCTACTAGCCGGTTCTATTGACTTTAGAACCGTGAACCTAGATCTTCGTATCCCAGCGATGATGTGGGGAGCTGAACTTATTCGTAGAGGTAGAGACTATGAACTAGTTCTAGTCGGCGATCCTTTTGTGAACCCAGAACTAGTCATCACTTTGAAAAAGCACTTCCAGATTGACCTAGACGTTCAGAAACTGAACAGACTATATAAAGAAGCCACCGACCTTGTCCCAATTACCTTGCTTAGCTTCTTAGCTGAGGTAACTAAGGATGTTCCGGAACTTGAGATTCAAAGAACTCTTGTTCTCACTAACGCTGTTACCGCTCCAACCATGATGCTCAAAGAACTACCAGTATCTCCAAACAGCTTTGTATCCAAGCTAGCTTTAGGCGAACCTATTGAATATGAAGCACAAGCCCTTCCTGATGTGCTCCTAGCAGCGGACGCTGATTCAAATCAGATAAACATCATCAGAAGAGCTGTAGCTGGAGAATCCTTCGCTGTTGAAGCCCTACCTGGCACTGGGTATACCCAAACAGTTGCCAACATCTTGGCGGCCTTCTCAGTTGTTGGCAAGAGAGCACTCGTTATTGCTCCAAGAAGACAGACCATCAATGAACTATCTTCAAGACTTACTCAAGCAGGGCTTAGTGGTTTAGTAGTTCGCTCTTACTCAGCTTGGCTAGATGTTGTTACTGCTTTATCTCGCTATGAGAAATCAACCCCAGCCCATCTCTCTGAAGCCAATGAGGCTAGGAATCTAGCTGCTGAGAGGCTAGCTGAATACCAAGACTCACTAGCTGAAAAACATCCTGTTCTTGGCATCAGTATCTCTGATGCACTTGCCAAGCTTGCTGATCTAAGTGCTCTTCCTAAACCACCTAAGACAACTGCTCGCATCGCTGGTTCTGCTTTATTTGAAACTAGAAACAGAACTGCTGCCATTGCCTTACTCCAGGAAGCAGTTGAACTAGGTGAGTTTGAAGAATCAGTTCAATCAAGTCCTTGGGCTAACTCTCGGTTCGAAGATCCAAATGAAGTTCCTAGAGTTCTCTCATTAGCAAGCCGTTTAGCTGATGATGTTCTTCCTTCTTTTGGGCAAAGACTCGATGAGATTTCAAAGCAGGTCTATTTCCCAGATGCTGTGAATGTGGCTCAATGGGGAGAGTACCTGCGCCTTCTTATTAGCATTCGAGGAACTCTAGACAGATTCCGTCCTGAGGTATTCGATAGACCACTAACCGACCTAATCATTGCAACTAGTCCAAGACGTGAAAAGCACGGTATGTCTGGAAAGACAAGACGAGCTTTGAGTAAGCATGCTAAAGAGTATGTGCGTGCCGGAGTATCAGTAAGCGACCTCCACGTAGCACTACTTCAGATTGAAGAGCAGTCCACTCAGTGGAAAGCATTGTGCAGTGAACCTATTCTGCCTAACGTGCCACTAGGACTAGATGACGCTCAAGTCATTTACCAATCACTTGTTGCAGACCTAATCAAACTTGATTC
>CANLCU010000011.1 GCA_947489135.1 Micrococcales bacterium | reverse complement strand
TGGTTTGGCAGAAGAAGGGGAGTAACCCTAACTTCAGATCAGGTTATGCCAACTATTGGCTCTAAAGAATTTATCTCTTTCCTACCGCTAATGCTTGGTCTTGGTAAAGGCGATGTCATTGTTCAACCATCTGTTGCATACACCGCTTATGTAGTTGGAGCTGCTTTGTGTGGAGCAGAAATTGTCAGCGAAGATGATCCAGCTAAGTGGCCAGAGAACACCAAATTGATTTGGATTAACTCACCAGGTAACCCTGATGGTCGTGTGCTTGATGTTGATGAGATGAAAGCTTGTGTTGTGAGGGCTCGTGAACTTGGAGCACTACTTGCAAGCGATGAATGTTATGCAGAACTTGGTTGGGGTAAGTGGGCTGACACAAGAATTCCATCTGTTTTAGATCCACGTGTTTGCGATGGTTCTTACGAAAACCTTCTAGCTATTTACTCTTTGAGTAAGCAGTCAAACCTTGCTGGTTACCGAGCTGCATTTGCTGCAGGTACTGAAGAACTAATCAAGGGTCTAGTAAACATCAGAATGCATAGCGGATTGATCATGCCCGCTCCAGTTCAAAAGGCAGTTATCGCAGCCTTAGGTGATGAAGAACATGTTGCCGCTGAGCGAGCTATCTACCAAAAGCGTCGCGAAGTTCTAATGGAAGCAGTCAAGGCTTATGGCTTTGAGATTGCTGACTCTGAGGCAGGGCTTTACCTATGGGCTACCTTAGGCGAGGACTGCTGGGTCACAGTCAAGAGAATGGCTGATCTAGGCATCTTGGTTGTTCCTGGTGAGTTCTATGAAGCAGGGGGAAGCCAATACGTCAGGTTCTCCATCACAGCTACTGACGAGAAGATTTCTGAGGGTGCCGCTAGATTGACCAATGCTCTAGGGTTAACTTAGATAGCCATTAGATACACAGGAGCAGGTTTTGTCAGCTGATAACAACTCGAAAGTCACCCTGAACTACCCAGGTGGAACTGCTGAGTTTCCTATTATTCAAGCCACCGACGGTGACTCTGTAATTGACTTCTCCAAGCTAAATGCCAGCACTGGGCTCAACTCTTACGACATTGGTTTTGTAAACACAGCAAGCACAAGATCTGCCATCACATACATCGATGGTGATGAAGGAATTCTTAGATACCGCGGTTACCCAATTGAGCAGCTAGCAGGTTCAAAGAGCTTTATTGAAACTGCTTACCTTTTGATTTATGGACAGCTACCAAATGCTCAAGAACTAAGCGATTGGGATGAGCGTCTAAGAAGACACACTTTGATTCACGAAGATCTAAAGAACATCTTCCACTCAATGCCACAGTCTGCTCATCCAATGTCAGTGCTATCAGCTGGTGTTTCAGCTCTTTCAACGTTCTACCAAGACTCACTAAACCCACACGATGACTATCAGGTTGAACTATCAACAGTTCGTCTACTTGCAAAGCTCCCTACTCTTGTTGCTTATTCACACAAGAACGCATTAGGTCAAGCACTTCTTTACCCAGATAACTCATTGAGCTATGTCGAGAACTTCCTTCGTATGAGCTTTGGCAACATGGCTGAACCATTTGTTCAGAACCCAGTTATCACTAAAGCACTAGACACACTTCTAGTGCTGCACGCAGATCACGAACAGAACTGTTCAACATCAACTGTTCGTCTAGTTGGTTCTTCACAGGCAAACCTATTCGCTTCTGTTTCAGCTGGTGTTTCAGCTCTGTTTGGTCCACTACACGGTGGAGCAAACGAAGCAGTTCTTGAGATGCTTGCACATATCAGAGACTCTGGCGAGTCAGTTCAGAAGTTTATTGAGAGAGTAAAGAACAAAGAAGAAGGCATCAAGCTGATGGGCTTTGGTCACCGTGTTTATAAGAACATGGATCCAAGAGCAACCATCGTTAAGGCAACAGCAGACAAGGTTCTTGCTGATCTTGGTGTTAGTGATCCACTTCTTGATATTGCTAAGGAATTAGAAGCAGCAGCACTTGCTGATGAATACTTCATCTCAAGAAAGCTTTATCCAAACGTGGACTTCTACACCGGTGTTATCTACAAGGCAATGGGATTCCCAACCCGTATGTTCACAACACTGTTTGCTATGGGACGTCTACCTGGTTGGATTGCTCACTGGCGTGAAATGAATCACGATCAAGCAACCAAGATTGGCCGCCCACAGCAGCTATACATTGGTGAGACTGTTAGGAAGCTGAACTAGCTTTCATAATCTTTGTCTGTTCCTTATAAACAGTAGGGAACAGTAACAAGAAAGCTAAGGCCGCTAATAGGCCTGCAACCATAAAGACTTCCCTGACTCCAAACGCCTCAACGGCAAATCCTGCTATTCCCATCGAACCAATGCTGGCAACCGATACAACAGCTCCAAAGGCTGCGAATACTCGCCCCTGAACCTCGTGTGGGGTTACCTTGATCATCATTCCAACACCGTAACTGTTTATCGTGGCGTTAGCTGCTCCTGCGATAAACCAGACAACCATGACTACCCAGTAGTTAGGAGAGATTCCGACAAAGAATCCTGAGATTGAAAGGATTGCCATTCCAAGACCTAAAACAATCAGCTCTGTTCTGGGCTCGACTTTCTTCTTGCTGACCAAAAGGTTTGTCAAAAGCATTCCTACTGCAAACCCAGTTCCAACTAAACCGTAAATAGTTTTGCTAGCTCCCATTTCTTCGGTGATGAGGAAGACATCGCCAACATTGATAACACTCACACAGAAAACTAAACCGAAGACCAAGATCACAAGAGATCTAAGTAATGGGCTTGACATCATGAATCTGTAGCCTTCCATGATGTGTGATTTCTCACCTTCGACTCGTTCTTCGGGTTGGAAGTTCAGTTTCAAAATGAACGGCACCAATGCGATAAAAGTAGTAAAAATACCGTCCAGGACAAAAGTAATAACGTAACCCGTTTTATCTACTAGGAAGCCAGCCAGAAACGGGCCAGCAAGTCCCGCAATAGCGAAGTAACTCTGGATAGTTCCCATGGCTCGCCCAATGTCTTCTTTAGTAGCGAGTACGGGAATGAGTTTGCCCCAAGTCGGTCCAACTACTGAAAGGCAAGTGTTTGCTAAGAAAAGCAGGGCTAAGGTAATCCAATTCTCGGTGTCTAGTGCAAGAGCAAATATCGCAGCACCTCCGATTATTGAAAAGGGCGGAACTATCTGTCGAGTGCTGAAACGATCAGCAATGGTGCCTGCCCAAGGGGAGAAGATAATGACAGGAAGTGTTCCTACGATAAACAGGACGGCAACGGCGGTTGGTCCGGATGACTGCTCCCTGAAAACGAGCGTAAAAATTGTTAGCTGACTTCCTAAAATGCTGAAAGCTCTTGCTAGAGCCATTCCCTGAATTTTTCTCCACTGCGTCTTTGCAGGTTCAATCATTTTGTTACTTGCTTTCTAACCAATAGACGACTGTGTCTCCGTAGGACTTCTCTTCCGTTACTTTAAGTTCCTCAGGTAATTCAGGAATAGGTGTTCTTGAAGATCTCTCCAAGATAATCACTGCATCCTCTTTGAGGTGGGCAAGAAGTGCTGTGAGGTTTTCATTGATATCTGTATTTGAAACCTCATAAGGAGGATCAATGAAAACTAAATCAAATTTGCTTGAGAAGGTGGCTAGGTAAGAAGCTACTGACTTACCTTCAGCTCTGATATCGCAGTCCAGTTCCTCTTTCTGAAGAGCGGCCTTGATCATTCTCTGGTTGGTAATAATTCCGCCTAGAGCCTGCTTGTTGTTTTCAACTAGCAGGAGTGATCTTGCTCCACGGCTAGCCGCTTCAAAACCAAGGGCACCGGTTCCTGCGTATAGGTCTAACACATCAGCACCATCGATAAGGTCTAATGCCTCTAGGCGATTGAAGATACTCTCGCGAATGCGGTCAGATGTTGGTCTGGTTACTTTTGCTGGGGAGGCTAAGGTTCTTGAGCCGGCGATTCCGCCAATGATTCTGGTCATAGTGTCCCTAGCCTAACTTGTCCTAGGCTTGGGCGAAGATTGACTCATGCTGCTACCGCTAACGCCACTAGATCGCCTAATAGGCGATAAGACTGCCAAGGCGTTGGCTAAGAACCTAGGAATCAAGACAGCAGCTGATTTACTGCAGCATTACCCTCGCAGATACTCCTCAAGGGGCGAACTAACCCCAATCAGTGAAATACCTGTTGGTGAGACTGTGACCTTGGTGGCGGATGTGGTTGAGGTTTACGAGAGACGAATGAAGGGTAAATCCGGAGTCATTCTCGAGGTCAAACTAACCGATGGTCATGGCTTTGTGACAGCAACCTTCTTCAATCAAGCCTGGCGAGCTCAGAAACTAAGACCAGGCGTAAGAGGCCTATGGGCAGGAAAGATTGGAAGCTATCAGAACAAACTTCAGTTAGCTCATCCTGATTATGAACTATTCGGTGATGAGATTGAAGATGAGGTTGCCAAGGCTTGGGCTGAACTACCAATTCCTATTTACCCAGCTTCTTCAACTTGTTCCACCTGGATGATCCAAAGAGCCATGCGAGTGGTTCTAGATGTAATTCCAACTATTGAGGATGAAGTTCCTGAGGAACTTAGAAAGAAACATGATCTTCTAGAACTTCACGATGCAATCGTGAAGATCCATCAGCCAACCAACATGGGTGACTGGATGGCAGCTAGAGACACTTTGAGATATCACGAAGCCTTCATCCTGCAATCAACTCTGGTGAAGAGAAGACTTGAAAACAAACATCAAAAGAGCACGAGTCGTCTTTCAGTTGAGAAAGGCTACCTATCTCAATTCGATGAAGCTCTTCCTTTCACTTTGACTAACGGTCAGGTAGCAATCGGACAAGACATTGCAGAAGATCTTTCTCAATCGCATCCAATGAACAGATTGCTGCAAGGTGAAGTTGGTTCTGGTAAAACTCTTGTTGCCGTTAGAGCAATGCTCACTGTTGCCGATAGCCAAGGTCAGTCAGCACTTCTTGCTCCAACTGAAGTTCTAGCTGCTCAACACTTCAAATCAATTGAGCGAACACTAGGACCAAAGTTAGCTAAAGAACTTGGACTTACTTTGCTCACTGGTCAACTAAATGCAGCAGATAAGAAGACAGCTATTCTGAACTTGGTTTCAGGCAAAGCAAAGATTGTTGTTGGCACCCATGCATTGTTTGCAAGCAAAGTAGAGTTCTTTGATTTAGGTCTAATTGTTATTGATGAACAACATCGCTTTGGCGTTGATCAGAGAGAAGCATTGAGGCTCAAGGGTAAATTACCTCCACACGTTTTGACCATGACTGCAACACCTATCCCAAGAACTTTGGCTGTGACAGTGTTTGGTGATCTTGATGTTTCAATTCTCACTGAGTTGCCAGCAGGTAGACAAGCAATCACTTCACACGTCATCACAGATGACCAGCCAGCACTTGTAGCCAGAGTCTGGCAAAGAGTTGCTGAAGAAGTATCTAATGGCAGACAGGCCTTCGTAGTCTGTCCACGTATTGATGAATCAGATGAAGGTGAAGAACTTATTGCAAGCGGTGGAGCTGCTCAAGAAGATGAAGAGTTCCTTGAAGAAGGTAAGACTCCTAAACCTAAGAGACCATTAGCAGCAGCTATTAGCGTTGCAGAAGCACTGAAGAAGAACCCAGCACTGCAAGGCTTAAAGATTTCTGTTCTTCATGGAAGACAGTCTTCTGAAGAGAAGAACGAAATAATGACAGCTTTCTCTAACAAAGAGATCGATGTTCTAGTCTCAACAACCGTTATTGAAGTTGGTGTTGACGTGCCTAATGCAACGACTATGGTCATCCTTGATGCTGATCGATTCGGAGTTTCCCAACTTCATCAGCTGAGAGGTCGTGTTGGTCGAGGTGGATTACCAGGTCTTTGTTTGATGTTGACAAGTGCCGAGCAAGATTCTCTTGCTCTTGAAAGAGTTCAAGCGGTAGCGGCAACGATTGATGGGTTCAAACTAAGTGAGATTGACCTTGAACTAAGACGAGAGGGCGATGTGCTTGGAGCTAACCAATCTGGTGGCAGATCAAGTCTGAAACTCCTTCGAGTATTAGCCGATAGCAAGATGATCCAAGAAGCAAGAGAAGAAGTCATTCAGCTCTTTGAAGCAGATCCAACCCTTGAAAAGCACTCTTTATTGGCTCAGTGCCTAGAGCAACTAGATAAGCAAAGACAAGACTTTCTAACTAAGTCATAGTCGGCTAACCTAATCTCATGGCCATTGCCGTTTATCCAGGTTCCTTTGACCCGTTCACCTACGGTCACCTCGATATCGCTACCCGAGCTACCAAGATGTTTGAAACAGTTCATATTGTGGTTGTTCATAACCCAGCTAAGAATCCTCGTCTTTCAACTGAGCAAAGAGTTGAACTGATTGGTGAGATCCTCAAGAACAAGCCAGGACACTTTGTGGTCAGCTCTCTAGACACAGGTCTATTGGTTGATTACTGCAAGAGCCTTGGGGCTGATGCTCTAGTCAAGGGTGTTAGAACCAACGTTGATTTGGACTATGAATTGCCTATGGCTCAGGTCAATAGAGACCTAAGCGGCATTGAGACTATCTTTATCCCAGCAGATCCAACTCACGGCTTTGTTTCCTCATCTTTGGTCAAGCAGGTCTTTGATCTAGGGGGAGACATCAGTAAATACGTCCCTACAGAGGTAGTAAAGGCTTTATCTAAATAATGACCACATTCCTTATTCCAGTGCATGATCTAATGCATAAGCCAGGTCACATGCGTGAACTGGAGACCACCGTAGCCCTGGGAGCCAAGCTGGGCGAAGGCCTAGCTAATGTCCCAGAAGGCCAGAATATCGACCTAAAGCTGCGTTTAGAGAGCGTTCACGAGGGCATTTATGTCTCTGGTGGGCTCAAAACAGTAGCCTCAGCAGAGTGTTCTAGATGCCTTGAGCCTATGACTGTGCCAGTTCAGGTAGATATTCAGGAGCTTTTCGCCTATTCTTTACAGGTAGAAGATGACTTGGCCATTCAAGCCGAACAAATCGACTTGGAACCAATAATCATTGATTCGGTAGTTCTCAATCTTCCGTTCACTCCAATTTGTAGTGCAGACTGCCTTGGTCTGTGTTCAGAGTGTGGTGTTAGGTTGAATGAAAACCCAGATCACGCTCACGAAGCCCCGATTGATTCGCGGTGGAATGAATTGAAGAAACTTGCTCAAGAAAGTGAAGACTGATGCCAGTACCAAAGAGACGCCTATCGAGATCAAACACTCGTCACCGTCGTTCAGCATGGATTGCAACCAACACTCAGTTGGTTAAGACAGTTGAAAACGGTAAGACCGTTTACAGCTTGCCTCACCGTGCTCGTGCCGTAGAAGACGCTAATGGCGTTGTTCAGTTCTACGAGTACAAGGGCCGCAAGGTAGCAGACGCCTAAACTTCGGTTCACACCTTGAACTACGCCACGCTCATTCAAAGACTTGGCATAAGCATTGAAGCGGAGCTACTGGAGTTAGCACTAACTCACAGTTCTTACGCTTACGAGAACGGCAAAATACCCAACAACGAACGCCTAGAGTTTTTAGGCGATTCAGTGTTGGGTTTTGTCGTAACTGGGCATGTCTATTCAGAGAACCCAGATCTTGATGAAGGTTCACTTTCAAGATTGAGAAGTGCAACTGTTTCAGCAAAGACTTTAGCTAAAGCAGCAAATGAAATCGGTTTAGGGGAGTTTGTTCGTCTTGGTAAAGGCGAGATCTCAACCGGTGGTCAAACCAAAACAAATATTCTTGCGGACACCTTCGAAGCAATTATTGGAGCAGCATATCTTTCCGGTGGACTAGAGCCTGCTAAAGCAATCATTGATTCACTAGTTCTGCCACTACTTAGCTCTGAAGATGAGCTACTAGAAACCTCTGAACCTAGAACTGTTCTTAGCGAACTACTTAAATCTCTTGGTAAGTCAGACGCAACATTTGATGTCACTCACGAAGGTCCTGATCATGACAGAACATTCTTCGCAGCTGTAATCGTTGCTGGTAGGTCTGTCGCCTCTGGTTCTGGTCGCACCAGAAAAGCTGCTGAAGCTCAGGCTGCAATCGCGGCACTAAAAACTCTTAGAGGTTAGTCGTGCCTGAATTACCTGAGGTTGAAACAGTTAGAGCAGGCTTAGCTGAAGTTGTTGCTGGAGCAAAAGTCACTAAGGTTCAAATCCATGATGCGAGAAGTTTGAAAAGACATCCTGCCTCTTCCGGAGACTTTGTTGAAACACTTACTGGCAGAACTATTCAGGCTGCTGTTAGAAGAGGGAAGTTCTTATGGCTTCCACTAAATCAAAAGAAGAATGAACCTCAGCTAGCACTTATTGGTCATCTAGGTATGAGCGGACAGATGCTTTTAAGAACTCCTGGGTTCAAAGCAGATCCACTTACTCGAGTGACTATTTATCTAAAGGCATCTGATGGTCAAAAGTATGAACTTAGATTTGTTGATCAGAGAATCTTTGGTTCTTTAGCTATTGATGTAATGCAGCCAACCGAAGATGGATTCCCAGGTGGCTTTAGTGGGGAAGACCATTCCGATCAAAGCTGGTTCAACATGATTCCTAACCAGGTTGCTCATATTTCTAGAGATCCGCTCGACCCTTCATTTAGTGTTGATGAGATATTGAAGAAGTTCAAGAAGAAGAACTCAGGTATCAAGAGGGTTCTTCTAGATCAGGGTGTTCTAAGTGGCATTGGAAATATCTATGCTGATGAATCGCTATGGCTTGCCAAGATCCACTATGACCAGCCAGCAGCCTCCCTATCTAAGCCAAAGGCCAAAGAGCTTTTGGAGCATGTCAGGGTTGTCTTGGCTAATGCCTGTGAGGCTGGGGGAACCAGCTTTGATGAGCAATACAAGAACATCAATGGGGAATCAGGCTATTTCAGCATTAGCCTCAATGCTTACGGGCTAACAGGGCTTCCTTGCAAGAGGTGTGGCAGAGCCATCAAGCGAGAGAACTGGATGAACCGAGGGTCCCATTTCTGCCCTACCTGTCAAAGACTTAGGCGATAAATAGCCCCAAGTAGGGTCAAATATGGCTTTACGGCAAAGTGAGGCCCTCAGATAAGGTAATTTTTATAAAGACCCCTAAGTTTGGGCTTTAGCCCTTACGTCCTCCAACGAAAGCGAACCGTTTTGCATCTGAAAAGCCTGACCCTCAAGGGCTTTAAGTCGTTCGCGAATCCAACGACTTTTATCCTTGAAAAAGGTGTAACCGCGGTCGTCGGACCTAACGGTTCAGGTAAATCCAACGTTGTTGATGCACTTGCTTGGGTTATGGGTGAGCAGGGAGCTAAGACTCTTCGCGGTGGAAAGATGGAAGATGTCATCTTCGCCGGTACCGCAACTAAAGGCCCTCTAGGTAGAGCAGAAGTTTCTCTAACAATTGATAACACCGATGGTGCTCTTCCAATTGATTACACCGAAGTCACAATCTCTAGAACACTGTTTAGAAATGGTGGATCTGAGTATGCGATTAACGGTGAACCTTGCCGACTACTTGATGTTCAAGAACTTCTAAGCGACACCGGTCTAGGTCGAGAGATGCACGTCATCGTTGGTCAAGGAATGCTTGATGGTGTTCTAAGAGCAACACCTGAAGAGCGTCGTGGCTTCATTGAAGAAGCTGCCGGTATCTTGAAGCACCGCAGAAGAAAAGAAAAGACTGAGCGCAAGCTTGAAGCGATGCAGGCTAACCTAACTCGTCTAAACGATTTGGCTGGAGAAGTTAGAAGACAGCTAAAGCCTCTAAGCCAGCAAGCAGAAACTGCTCGTCAAGCACAAGGTATTGCATCTGTTGTTCGCGATGCTAAAGCAAGACTTATGGCAGCTGAAGTAGTTCTCTTGCTAAATGGCTTGGATGAAACTTCTCAGTCTGAAGCAGATAGAAAAGCTGAACGCAACATTCTGCAGCAGCAGCTAGATGAAAACAACCTAAGACTTACTGAACTTGAGAACCAGCAGATGTCTAGTGATGTTGAAGTTGCTAGATCTCTAGCCTTCTCTTTTGACACAGTTACCGAGAAGTTCCGCACCATGTTGGCAATTGCTAACCAGAGAGTTGCTCTTCTTACCTCACAAAACACTTTGTCTGCATCTCAAGTAGATCCAGCAGCCATTGAAGCAGATGCTAAAGTAGCTGACTCAAGCGTTGTTGAGCTAACTGTTGCAGTTGAAACTCTTCGTGGATCACTTCGAGATGCTGAACTTCACAGAGATGAAGCTAGAGCGATTCTAGAAACCTTTGATAACCAAGCAGCTGCACGAAGTGCTGAGATTGCTGCCTTCGATGTCGAGCTTGCACGACTTGAAAGCGAAGCAAACCTTGCTAAGGCAAAGCTTGTTTCTGCTGAAGATGAACTTTCTCGTCACGAAGATGCACTTGCTGAAGCTAACTCAAGACACCAGGCTGCTGTAACAAGCTTTGAGGCTATGGAATCAGAATTGAACTTCGCATCTCCTAAGGACAGTTCATTTGAGCAAGCCTATGAAGAAGCTCAGAATGAAGTTACTGCTTTAGGAACAAAGATTGAATCTCTTAGAGATGAACTTCACACAGCAGAGCGTGAAAGGGATTCACTTCTTGCTAAGCGAAGTGCACTGAATCTAACTCTTGAGCAAAAAGATGGAACTACTGAACTTAGTGCAGCTGGTCTCAAAGGTATTAGAGGTCTTGTTGCCTCACACATGAGAATAGATGCGGGCTTCGAAGCCGCTATCTCAGCAGCTCTTGGCACACTTGCTGATGCAATCGTTGCTGACAACAGATCAGATGCCCTTGATGCTATTGAGCACCTAAAGAGCAACAATGGTGGACGAGTAGAACTTGTTGTTGCTGATGTTGAGAGCAGAGTAAAGCCAACTAACCTTCCTCAAATCACTGGTGCTAGAAACGCCGTTGATGTTGTTGATGCTCCATCAGGAATCCTTGCCAACCTAGTAAACGTTGTGATTGTTGATGACATCCAGGCTGCAAGAAACCTATACTCAGCTCAGCCAAATGTTTCAAAGCTTGTTGTGATTACCAAGCAGGGTGATGTTCTCACTGAGTCTGTAATTAGAGGTGGCTCAGGCCAACAGCCTTCAAAGGTTGAACTAGTAGCTGAACGTGACAGTGCTGAAGCAAAACTTTCAGAAGTAAACGCAAGCATTGAAAAACTACGAGCTGATCTAAACACTGCACGCTCTCAAGAAACCACTGCTAAAGAGCAAACTGCCAGAGCATTAGCCGAACTTAAGAAGAACGATGCTGAATTAGCATCCCATGCTGAAAAGCTAGGACGCCTAAGAGTGCAGGTAGAAGCCCTTGATGGTGAACGGGCTCGTCTAGAAAGAGTTGCTGCAACCGCTCGTGAAGGTATCGCAGTTGCTAAGTCTGCTGTTGAACTTGCGGTAGCTAGCCACCTTGAGTTCTCTAAGCGTGAGCGTCCTAACCTAGATACTTCAGCTCGAGTAGATATTGCTCTTGCTCTTGATAACGCTAGACAGGCTGAACTAGATGTTCGAGTAGAACTAGGTTCAGCAAGCGATCGTCTAAGAGTTGAAACAGATAGAGCAACATCTCTGCGTGCTCAAATCGGTGATGCTCTAGATGCAATTGAAAGATCAAAAGCTGCAGCACAACTTCAGGCAAGACAGCTTGCAAGTGCTCAGAGTGTTCTTGAACTTCTACCTGTTGTTATCACAGCTATTGAGAAGTCAGCACAGATAGCGAAACTTGCTCTGCATGATCTTGAGAGCAAGAGAAGAAACCAGAACGAAGAACTAGTGCGTCTTCGTGGTGAAACTTCAACAGTTCAGAACAGATTGTCTGCTCTTACTCAAACAGTTCACGACATTGAACTTTCTAACCACGAGAAGAGACTGAATCTAGCAAACCTTGTCTCTAAGGCGAACGAAGATCTAGCGCTAGATCAACAAGTTTTGGTTACTGAGTATGGACCAGACCAGTTGATTCCAGATCCTGAGAACCCAGAAAATCCAAAGCCTTTCGTTAAAGCTGAACAGCAGAAGAGACTGCATGAGGCAGAGAGGCTACTTGAGCGTCTAGGTCGAGTAAACCCACTAGCTCTTGAAGAGTTTGCTGCTCTTGAACAAAGACACAAGTTCCTAACTGAACAGCTAACTGACCTTACTCAAACAAGAGCAGACTTGCTGGATATCATCAAGGAACTAGATAGCAAGATGCAGTCCATCTTCGAAGAAGCATTCGAAGATACCAAGAAAGCTTTCGAGCAAGTATTCCCAGTGCTATTCCCTGGTGGTACCGGTTCTATCTACCTAACCGATCACGACAACATGCTCACCACAGGTCTTGAAGTTAATGTCAAGCCTGCAGGTAAGCGTATTGAAAGATTGAGCTTGCTTTCAGGTGGTGAGCGTTCACTTGCAGCCCTTGCCCTTCTAATTGCTATCTTCAAGGCACGCCCTTCACCGTTCTATGTTCTTGATGAGGTTGAGGCTGCGTTGGATGATGCCAACCTAGGTCGTCTATTGGATATCTTCCTAGATCTAAAGAAGTCATCTCAGCTTGTGATCATTACTCACCAGAAGCGCACCATGGAAATTGCTGATGCTCTCTACGGTGTCTCAATGCGTCAAGACGGTATCAGCGCGGTTGTAAGCCAGCGTCTAGAAGTTAGCGAAGACTAACCTTGGCTGGCTTAATGTTCTGGCGTAAAAAGGACAAAGCAGCCACTCCAGCTGTTGAAGAAGTAATTGTCCAAGAGCCTGAAGTAATTGCTCAAGAAGTAGTTGCTGAAGAAATAGTTGAGGTTCACGAAGAACCAGCAATCGTTGAGGGAATTGTTGTTCCTGAACCTACTGAACTTGTGAAGGTTGAACTACCAAAGAGAAACCTAAGTAAAGGTTTTAAGGCTGTCTTTTCAAGAATCAAGTTTGATGTTGAGAACCTTGATGATCTTGAAGATGTTTTGATTCAGGCGGACTTCGGAGTAGAGGCAGCTGAAGAGATTGTTGCTGCCGTGAAGGTGAGAGCTAAGAAGAATGGTTCTAAGACTGAAGCAGAACTGAAGGCAGTTCTAACTGGGTTGCTCACAGAGAAGATGACAAGAGATGATGCTGCACTGAATCTTGATTCAGGTGCTCAGCCTTATGTGATTTTGGTGGTTGGTGTGAACGGTGCTGGCAAGACCACAACCATTGGAAAGCTATCTAACTACTTGGTTGAAGGTGGAGCGAAAGTCACTCTTGGTGCAGCAGATACCTTCAGAGCTGCTGCTGTTGAACAGCTAGAGACTTGGGCTACTAGAAGTAATTCAGAGATCGTTAAGCCAACTGTTGAAGGTCAAGACCCAGCAGCTGTTGCTTATGAGGCTGTTGAAAGAGCGATTGCTAATGGCAGTGATGTTCTGATTATTGATACAGCAGGAAGGCTTCAGAACAAGCAGGGTCTAATGGATGAGCTAGGCAAGATTAGAAGAGTTATTGAAAAGCAGTTGCCGATCAGTGAGGTTCTTCTAGTTCTCGATTCAACTACTGGTCAGAATGCTATGACCCAGGCTAAAGCCTTCACAGAAGTAGCAGCTGTTACAGGTATTGCTCTTACTAAGTTAGACGGCAGTGCTAAGGGTGGAATTGTTTATGCCATCCAAGATCAGTTGAATATTCCTGTCAAACTAGTTGGTGTTGGTGAAGGCATCGAAGACTTTGGTTTCTTTGATGCTAAAGAATTTGCAATTGGGTTAGTAGGTGAGCGATAAGTGTTTGGAAATCTTTCAGAACGTTTAGTTGAAACGTTTAAGGGTCTTCGTGCCAAGGGAAAGCTTTCTGCTGCTGATATTGACGCAACCCTTAGAGAAATCAGAAAAGCATTACTAGAGGCAGACGTTGCTCTAGAGGTAGTCAAAACCTTTATTGCCTCAGTTAGAGAACGTGCACTTGGTGATGAAGTATCTAAAGCGCTAAACCCTGCTCAGCAGGTAGTTCAGATTGTTCAAGAAGAACTGATTGTGATCTTGGGTGGGGAAGCCAGAAGAATTCAGTTCGCTAAGAACCCACCAACAGTAATCATGCTTGCTGGTTTGCAAGGTTCTGGTAAAACAACTCTTGCTGGAAAGTTAGCTCTATGGCTCAAAGAGCAAGGTCAAACTCCACTGTTGGTTGCCTGTGACCTACAAAGACCAAACGCAGTTAACCAACTTCAAGTAATTGGTGAACGTGTTGGTGTTCCTGTATTTGCTCCTGAAGCAGGCAATGGTTCTGGTAACCCAGTTAGCGTTGCTAAAGATTCAATCAAGCACGCTAAACAAAAGCAGTTCTCTGTAGTCATCGTGGACACCGCAGGGCGTCTTGGTATTGATGAAGAACTAATGAAGCAGGCTAACGACATTAGGAAAGCAACAGATCCTGATGAAGTGCTATTTGTTATTGACTCAATGATTGGTCAAGACGCAGTCAATGTTGCTAAAGCCTTCGAAGATGGTGTTGGCATCACTGGTGTAGTTCTAACCAAGCTTGATGGTGATGCTCGTGGTGGTGCTGCTCTATCTGTGGCTCAAGTAACTGGCAAACCAATTCTGTTTAGTTCAACTGGTGAAGGCATGGATGCCTTTGAACCTTTCTACCCTGATCGCATGGCATCTCGTATTTTGGATATGGGAGACATTCTCACCCTTATCGAGCAGGCTCAAAAGTCTTTTGATGAAGAAGAAGCCATGGTTATGGCAGAGAAGATGGCTAAGGATGCCTTCACTCTTGAAGACTTCTTAGAGCAGATGCAGCAGATTAGAAAGATGGGCTCAATCAAGAGCATGCTGGCAATGATGCCTGGAGCTGGAAAGCTCAAAGGTCAGCTAGATAACATCGATGAAAAAGAGATTGACCACACCGAAGCAATCATCAGAGCAATGACTCCGAAAGAGCGCAGAGATCCAAAGATTCTCAATGGCTCAAGAAGACTTCGCATTGCCAAAGGTTCAGGCATGACCGTTACTGACGTGAACTCACTGGTCAACAGATTTGAACAAGCAGCCAAGATGATGAAGACCATGGCTAAGGGTGGAAACCCAGGGATTCCTGGAATGCCTCCTGGTATGGGTAGGGCAGCAATGCCTAAGCAGAACAAGGGCAAGGCTAAAAAGGGAAGTAAGTCAGGTAATCCAGCCAAGCGAGCTGCTGAAATAGCCGGTATTCAACCTCCTAAGCAAGATAATTCAGGATCTTCCTTCGGTTTAGGCGGGTAGTTGGTTGCTCAGGCCAGTTATTTCTGGCACAATAGAGAGGTTGCCTGCAGCTTGACCCTCTAACCAAGCTGAATGGGCAACCCATTAGAGCTTTTCTACCGAGTGTGCCCCCACGCTCACGGTTGATTGTTCGCCCCAATTCATAAACAGGAGCATTGTGGCTGTAAAAATCCGCCTAAAGCGTCTCGGAAAACTGAAGACGCCTCACTACCGTATCGTCGTAGCAGACTCACGTAAAGCACGTGATGGTCGCGTTATCGAAGAGATCGGTCGTTACGTACCAACTAACCACCCATCAATCATTGAAGTTAACTCAGAGCGTGCTCTGTACTGGCTAGGTGTTGGTGCACAACCAACCGAGCAGGTACTAGCTCTTCTAAAGCTAACCGGTGACTACCAGAAGTCGAAGGGTGACGCATCTGCAAAGAACACCGTCCTACCTCAGATTCCTAAGGCAGTCTTCGAAGCTGACACAAAGAAGAAGCCAGTTCTAAAGCCTCGTGAAGAGATTGTTGTTAAGAAGCAGGCTGACAAGGTTGCAGAAGATGTAATCGATGCAGTTGTTGATGCAGCAGTTGCTGAAGGCAACCTAGAAGACGTAGTAGAAGCAGCCGCTGAAGTAGTTGCAGAAGTTGCGGCTGAAGAAGTAGCAGCAGAAGCAGCTGAAGTTGTAGAAGAAGCAGCAGCAGAAGTTGCTGCAGCTGAAGAAGTTTCAGAGGGTTCACCTGCTGAAGCTGAAGAAACCAAAGAGGCTTAATAAAGTGTTATCCGCTGCGCTCGAACACTTGGTCAAAGGTATTGTTGATCATCCTGAGGATGTCAATGTCACTGAACGCTCAACTAATCGTGGAGATTTGTTAGAGATTCACGTTCACCCTGACGACCTTGGCCGAGTTATCGGGCGCAACGGACGCACTGCCAAAGCCCTCCGCACCATCATTAACGCTCTTGCCGATGGCAAGAAGGTGCGCGTAGACGTAGTAGATAACAATTTCTAAGCAGACCACCCTTCGGGTCGGTCGGTTATTAAAGGCCCACGGCCTAAAAGGTGCTATCAAGCTAGAGCTATACACCGACACCCCTAACGAACGTTTTGTTCCAGGTGCTACTTTCCAACTTCAAGTTCCAGAAACATCTCCTTGGCACGGTAAGTCAATTACTGTCAAAGAAATGCGTATGTATAACGCTCAGCCAGTTCTATTCCTTGAAGGAGTAGAAACTAGAGAAGATGCAGAGACACTCATCAAAGCAATTCTTCTAGTTGATCAGAACTTGGAAGAACTTCCAAGTGAACCTGATGCCTGGTATGACCAGCAGTTAGTTGGACTAAGTGTTCTTCGCGAAGGTGTTGAAGTTGGCTCAGTTGTTCGAGTAGAACACTTCCCAGCTCAAGACATGTTGATTGTTCTTACCAAGGATGAGCGTGAAGTAATGGTTCCTTTTGTGAAGGCTATTGTTCCTTCAGTGGACATTGCAGCTAAGACAGTTACTGTCACACCACCTAATGGTCTTTTTGAAGAGATTGAATCTGAGTAATGAAGATTCAAGCGGTAACGATATTTCCTGAGTACTTCTCAGCACTAGATATCTCTCTGTTAGGTAAAGCTCAAGAGAACAAAGTTATTGATTTCAAGGCTGTAGATCTTCGTGATTACTCCCACGACAAACACAAGACTGTTGACGATAGCCCTTATGGCGGTGGAGCAGGCATGCTCATGAAGCCAGAGCCATGGGGAGAAGCTCTAGATGAGCTACTAAACCCTGATGGTTCAACTGTGTTGATTGTTCCTTCACCTGCTGGTGAATTGTTCAAACAAGCTACCGCTCAAGAGCTTTCAACTAAAGAACACCTTGTGTTTGCCTGTGGTCGCTATGAAGGTATTGACCAGAGAGTCTTTGACTGGGCTGAAGATAAGGCTGAGGTAAGACTTGTAAGCCTTGGTGACTATGTCCTAAATGGTGGGGAAGTAGCTGCTCTAGCCATGATTGAGGCTATTGCCAGACTGATTCCAGGGGTTATTGGCAATGCTGAGAGCCTTACCGAAGAGTCTCACTCAGATGGTCTTTTGGAGTATCCAAGCTACACAAAGCCAGCCTCTTGGCGAGGACTGGATGTCCCTGAGGTACTCAGAGGTGGCAATCACGCTGAGATAGCTAAATGGCGTAAAGAGCAGTCTTTAGAGAGAACAAAGGCTGTTAGACCGGACCTTCTAGAGGGCTAGCGTTGCTTGGGCTGGGTTTTTGTGGCAAGATGTACAGGTTGCCTAAATAAAGCTCTGCCGCAGGGGAGATTAGGGAACAAGCAAAAACCAAGAAACTAACAAATACCCGTTATTGACCTGCAGGCAAGAACAGAAGGCAGAAAAATGCAAATTCTAGATTCAGTAGATCTACCAAACCTAAAGACCGATGTCCCAGCATTCCGCGTAGGAGACAACGTAAAGGTCCACGTAAACATCATTGAAGGTAACCGTAGCCGTGTGCAGGTTTTCCAGGGTGTTGTTATCCGTCGTTCAGGTTCAGGTGTCCGCGAGACATTCACCGTACGTAAGGTAACTTTCCAGGTTGGTGTTGAAAGAACTTTCCCAATTCACTCTCCAGTTATCGACAAGATTGAACTTGTCTCACGTGGTGCTGTTCGCCGTGCGAAGCTTTACTACCTACGCGACCTGCGTGGTAAGAAGGCGAAGATCCGCGAGAAGCGCGACAACACAACTTCAGCTAACTAGTTCTTAGATAGTTCACAGGCAAGGGCAATAACCTTCCATCATGGCTAAAAAAGAAAAAGTTGAAAAGCCAATCAAAGGCCCTTTCAAAGCTTCTAGAGAGAAGCTGCGAAAGATAAAGTCCAAGCACGTTCTGCTTGCCTTTGTTATTGACACATTAGTTATCCTTGTCTCGGCTTTAGCAATCTCTTTTCTTATAAAGACATTCCTGATTAGAACTTTCTATATCCCATCTGGTTCGATGTTTGAAACTTTGCAGATCAACGACCGAATCATGGTCAATCAACTAGTGCCAGACATTATTCCTTTGGAGCGCGGAGATGTAGTTGTCTTCAAAGATCCAGGTGGCTGGCTTGGCACTATTGAAAAGAAACCAATTACCAACCCGATTGCTCAAGTAGGTGACTTCCTACTTTCAGTAGCAGGTCTAACAACACCTGATAACAATCAGCATCTTGTGAAGAGAGTTATTGGTAAAGGTGGAGACCGTGTTGTCTGCTGTGATGTCGATAACCGCATCACCATCAATGGCAAAGCAATCATCGAACCTTACATAGCTAAAGATTCAAATCCCTCCAACACAGAATTTGATGTGACAGTTCCTAAGGACTCTTTCTGGGTAATGGGAGATAACCGAGGGAACAGCGAAGATTCTAGATATCACGCTGACACACCAGGTAGAGGATTTGTTTCAAAGAACTACGTTGTTGGACGTGCCTTTGTTGTTTCTTGGCCTTTCCAACATTTCACCTGGTTAGATAACTATCCAAATGTCTTCAAAGACGTCCCAACTCCCAAGCCTTAGTTTCGAGAACTCGTTCTTTGAAACGGGTACTCGATTCATAATCGGCATAGACGAAGTTGGCAGAGGGTCAATAGCTGGACCAGTTGCAGTTGGCGTAGCCCTTTTAGATAACCAAAGAGATCTTCAAAGTTGGCCTGAGAAACTCAAAGACAGCAAACTTATCTCCGAAAAAGTTCGTGAAGAGATTTACCCATTAGTTTCTTCTTGGGTAAGCGGCTGGGCAGTTGGCATGGCAACAGTTGAAGAGATAGAAACCAAAGGCATTGTTGAATCCCTTAGCCTTGCTGGAACTAGAGCTTTAGAACAGTTGGTTAGAGATCCAGCACTTCGAGAAGCTATGGCAAAAGATGGAGTCATGTTGATTCTGGATGGCTCACATAACTGGCTAGGTAACAAATCCCTTGGTATGCCAGTAACCGTCAAGACCAAGGCCGACCGTGATTGTGTATCGGTAGCCTCAGCATCAGTACTTGCCAAGGTCACTAGAGACAAGCTCATGCATGAGATCCATCAGGAGCACCCAAGCTTTGGGCTTGATTCAAATAAGGGCTATGCCTCAGAGAGCCACATTGCTGCCCTCAAGGAATATGGCCCATCCCCAGTTCATCGCCTAAGTTGGCTAACCAAGATTCTTGCGAGATAGACTTTTACCCACATGGACGAGAACGATTTTGACGATTATGACCGCGAGGCAGAGCTAGCCCTCTTCCGCGAGTACAGAACAGTTGCTGACACCTTTAAGTACGTCATTGAAACTGAACGCAGACTTTATCTAGCTAATGAAGTTGAGTTCAAGAGAATTGACACCGCAACTGACTTTTACTTTGAGCTAGTCATGAGCGATGTCTGGGTCTGGGACATCTATAGAACAGACCGCTTTGTGAAGAGCGTAAGAGTGCTTACTTTCAAAGACGTAAACATTGAAGAACTAACAGGCAAGGCATTTGATCTTCCTAAAGAACTAACAGTCGGCGAATAGCCACAAGCTCTCCACAACCTTTAAGTTCCCAACTTCTAATAGATCTATTCCCTGCACACTCATCATGTGATTGATGAAAAACTAAAAGCAGCTGCAACCTGGAGTTTGTTATGTGAACCAGGGGATTCCATGGCTGGCATGCTCAGAAGAATCCTTGGGGTTGAAGAATCTCTATACGAAATCAGAAGAGCCAAGTCTGCAAATGACTTACTTCCACTTCTTCCTAACGACTCTTTCAGAGCACCTCAATTCATTTCAACTCTTGAAGATTCCCTTGAGTGTTGGAAGCGAAGGCTTGCGATTGTCAATGTTGATAAATCAATCGACACTCTCTCAGAACTCAACGGAACGCTTCTCTCAGCAGAGTCACCTCTTTGGCCTAGGGGGCTATTTGATCTAGGGGATTCAGCACCTGCTGTGCTTTGGGTCTTGGGGCAAGCAAACACATTGCAGAATCAAAAGACACTTTCAATAGTTGGATCAAGAATTGCAAGTAACTACGGATTGGAGGTAACTAGAGATTTAGTGAAGACAGCTGTTGCAAGAGACTTTGTAGTTGTTTCTGGTGGAGCTCTAGGCATAGATGCCAGTGCTCACAAGAATGCTTTGTTCTTCGGTGGAAAAACATTTGCAATCATGGCTGGGGGATTAGACAGGTTGTATCCAGCTAAGAATCTGGATTTGTTTCAAGACATTCAACAATCCGGTGTAGTGATTTCTGAGATGCCTCCAGGCACAGCTCCTGCCAGATGGCGATTCCTACAGCGCAATAGGTTGATTGCAGCTATTGGACAAGCAACAGTTGTGGTTGAAGCAGGTTTTAGATCTGGCTCAATCAATACAGCAGGACATGCAAACGAATTGGATAGGCCAGTTGGGGCTATCCCTGGTCTTATCAACTCAACTAGATCAGCTGGCTGTCATCGCCTCATAAAGGAAAGAAGAGCTGAGCTCATCAGCACTCCTTCAGATCTTGAGGAGTTGCTTGGGATTTGGGCCAAGGAGGTTTCCAGCGAATTTCATCTCAGTGGACTGCAGACAAGAGCTCTAGATAGTTTTGGTTCATTCGAACAAGGAGCTGAAAGAGTTGCTCAGGTATCGGGAATGACTCTCAACGAGGCAAGTTTTACGCTTGATTCTCTCTCAAGGCTTGGTTTGGTTGTTCAGACATCCAACGGATGGGTTAAAACTTCAAATACGCTTTGAAGTATGCAGAGTGAAATAGCACTTCAGGGGCAGCGGTTCGCTGACAACCTTGACGCTGCTCGCGGCTACTCAGCAAACACTGTGAAGAGTTATCTAAGCGACGTTCTTGACCTTGCGGGTTATCTTGCAAGCAAAGAAGTCACTCAAGTAAAAGACATTGATCTAGAACTACTCAGAGATTGGCTATGGGAAGTTAGCCAACGGCAATCTGCAAAGAGCACACTTGCTAGAAAGAGTGCAGCAATTAGATCATTCACTGCTTGGTTAGCTGCAGAAGACTTAGTAGTAGCTGACCCTGGTCAAAGACTCAAGTCTCCAAAGGCAGATAGACATCTTCCAAAGGTTGTTGCTAAAGAGTCTTTAGATGATGTCTTTGGGCAACTAAAGGCTTTAGCCAGCGAAGGTGATGCATCTGCTGTTCGAGATCTTCTGGTCTTTGAGTTGCTGTATGCAACTGGTTGTCGTGTCAGTGAACTCTGTGGTCTGAATTTGGTTTCAGTAGACCTTGGTCGAAATATCCTTCGCGTTATTGGTAAGGGTTCAAAGGAAAGAGTTGTTCCATTCGGTTTGCCAGCTAGAGATGCTCTAGACAGATGGCTCGATGTTAGAGGTGCACTCAACCCAGCTCCTGGTGAGCAAGCACTGCTTCTAAATACCAGAGGTAAAAGACTTGGAGTTAGATCTGTTTATCAATTGGTAGCAAGTCTTCTTATAAATACTTCAACTGGAGTTGCAGGTCCTCACACTCTCAGACACACAGCAGCTACTCATCTCCTCGATGGAGGAGCTGATCTTCGTGCCGTTCAAGAACTTCTAGGACATGCAAGTCTTGGCACAACTCAGATTTACACTCATGTTTCTGTTGACAGACTCAGAGCTGGATATAAGAACGCTCATCCTCGAGCCTGATAGACAAGCCTTGATGGACTAAGTCCTCCAATAAGAGCCAGGGGAGAAAAGTAGCCTGCTTCTGATCTTGTGCCGAAGTGCAAACAAGTTTCAGAACAGTGCCAGATATATTCAGGGTCTGGTTCACACACAAGCCCAATCTCTTCACCCATTAGAACAAAGGTTCCTTCAACCAACTCTGAACAGACTGGTTCCATGGAGGCAGTCAGGCTGTTTCCAAACCTGACTGAAATGACATTCCGGTAGCCAACTTTGCCAACGAAGCTGATCTCACCATCGGCAGGGGATAGCACGGGTTCTCCAATCTGAGTGGCTAAATCAATGCCCCGATGGCCCTCGCCATACTCAGTCATAGGTGCGATGTAGTGATTTATCGTGTCTTCGGGGCCCTGTAAGACGAGGGGCATGGCTAAAGGGAGCTCTTGGACAGAGGAATTGGCTGGTGAAACAGCCATAGTGCTGGTGATAAGTAGCAGGAAAAAGGTCTTTTTGATGGTCATGGCTCAATTATCGGGAGGGCTCAGATTCAAGGGATTGGAACCTTGGTAAGGGGTGGAAAACCCCTGAATACCGCTGCTATGCTTATAACTAGCGGTCAGCCGTAAAATCCTTTGAAGAAATTCTTGGGTTATTTATGTGCAGGCCGACTTCGCGTGTCGAACAACATACCGATTTGTCAGTCCCAAAGCTTCACGGGTAAATCGGATGCGGCACCAGGTGTGATTAGCAACCGCTTTTCACAATCAACTGATCGGCGCATTATTGTGCCATAAAGGAGATACTGCCATGGCAGTAGTAACCGTTCGCCAGCTGCTAGACAGCGGTGTTCACTTTGGTCACCAGACCAGACGCTGGAACCCTAAGATGAAGCGATTTATCTTAACTGATCGTTCAGGCATCTACATCATTGACTTAGCTAAGTCACTTACCCACATCGACCAGGCATACGAGTTCACAAAGAACCTTGTTGCTTCTGGTGGATCAATCATGTTCGTTGGAACTAAGAAGCAGGCTCAGGAAGCTATTGCTACTGAAGCACAGCGTGTGAACATGCCTTACATCAATGAGCGTTGGTTGGGTGGTCTATTGACCAACTTCCAGACTGTCTCAAAGCGTCTAGCTCGTCTAAAGGAACTTGAAGTCATGGACTTCACCGACAAGAAGACAAGCGGATACACAAAGAAAGAACTTTTGATTCTTAGCCGTGAAAAGGTAAAGCTAGAAAAGACTCTTGGTGGTGTTCGCACACTAACTAAGGTTCCTTCAGCTATCTGGGTTGTTGACACAATCAAGGAGCACCTAGCAATTACTGAAGCGAAGAAGCTTGGTATTCCTGTTATCGGAATCCTAGACACCAACTGTGATCCAGATGATGTAACAATCGGTATTCCAGGAAACGACGATGCAATTCGTTCAGTTCACCTACTTACCCGCGTTATTGCTGATGCAGTTGCAGAAGGTCTAAAGGAGCGTCACTCAAAGCCAGAGACAGCTCAGCCTCTAGCTGACTGGGAGCAAGCTCTCCTAGACAACGCAGTTCAGAAGGAAGCGTATCTAGCTAAGGAAGCAGAAGCAGTTGCTGATGCACCTGCAGAAGTTGTTGAATCAACCGAAACTACAAAGGAAGCTGAATAATCATGGCTAACTACACAGCAGCAGATGTGAAGACTCTGCGCGATCGCTCAGGCGCTGGAATGATGGACTGCAAAGGTGCTCTTGATGAGGCTGATGGCAACATCGATAAGGCGATGGAGTTCCTTCGCCTTAAGGGCCTAAAGGGTGTTACCAAGCGTGAAGGAAGAACAACAAGCAACGGTATCGTTCTTGCTCGTGTTGCTTCAGGCAAAGGCTACCTAATCGAACTAGCTTGTGAGACTGACTTTGTTGCTAAGGCAGACAAGTTCGTTGCTCTTGGTGAAATGATTGCTGACGCTATCGCAGCAGCTGGTGCAGAGACTGTTGAAGCAGCTCTTGCAGCTCCTGCAGCAGGTAGAACTGTTGGCGATGCAATCACTGACGAAGCTGCAATCATGGGCGAGAAGGTAGAGCTACGTCGTATGTCAGTTATCGCAGATGACAACATCGATGCATACCTGCACCGCACATCAAAGGACCTACCTCCACAGGTTGGTGTTCTAGTTGCATTCAAGGGTTCAAACGTTGAAACAGCTCACGATGTTGCAGTACACATCGCAGCATTCAGCCCAACATACCTATCTGCAGCAGATGTCCCTCAGGACATCGTCGACACCGAACGTCGTATTGCAGGCGAAACAGCACGTAACGAAGGCAAGCCAGAAGCTGCCCTAGAGAAGATCGTTGAAGGACGCGTAAAGGGTTTCTTCAAGGAAAACTGTCTACTAGAGCAGGACTTTGCCAAGGACAACAAACTTAGCGTTGCTAAGGTCCTAGAGCAGAATGGCCTAACCGTCTCTGCTTTCGTCCGTTACCGCGTAGGTGCATAAGACAAATAGCTTGAAATTGAATTGGCTCGGTCTGTAAAGACCGAGCCTTTTCATTTGCGGGCCTAAACTAGAGAAGAACAGGTCTTTGAGAGGGATAAGCATGCCATCAACCCCACGTCGCGTTTTATTGAAGTTATCCGGTGAAGCCTTTGGAGCTGGCAATTTGGGAGTCAACCCAGATGTTGTTGCAGCTATTGCTAAAGAGATTGCAGATGCAGCTAAAAAGGTTGAAATTGCAATTGTTGTTGGTGGAGGTAACTTCTTTCGAGGAGCAGAACTAAGCCAACGAGGCATGGACAGATCACGTGCTGACTACATGGGTATGTTGGGTACCGTCATGAATGCTCTAGCCCTGCAGGACTTCCTGGAGCAAGCTGGTTGTGACACTAGAGTTCAGTCAGCAATTTCTATGGCACAGGTTACAGAGCCTTACATTCCTCTAAAAGCTATTCGTCACATGGAAAAGGGAAGAGTTGTAATCTTCGGTGCGGGTGCTGGTCTTCCATACTTCTCAACTGACACTGTTGCAGCTCAAAGAGCTCTAGAGATTCATGCAGCAGAAGTTCTTGTTGCTAAGAATGGTGTTGATGGAGTTTACTCAGCAGATCCTAAGAAGGATCCAAAGGCCAAGAAGATTGAAGAACTTACCTACCAGGAAGCTCTAATCAAGAAGCTAAAGGTTGTTGACTCAACTGCTTTCAGTCTATGCATGGACAACAACATGCCTATGGTTGTCTTTGGTATGCAGCCTGAAGGAAACATCACCAAAGCTCTTCTAGGTAAGAACATCGGTACACGCGTAAGAGCGTAGTTTTTTAGATTCAAAAACAAGGAGAAACATGATTAACGAAATCTTGGCAACCGCCACAGAGAAGATGGGTAAAGCTGTCGAGTCAGCTAAAGAAGACTTTGCAACTATTAGAACTGGAAGAGCAAACCCTGCTCTATTCCAGAAGCTAATGGTTGATTACTATGGCACACCAACTGCTTTATCAGCTCTTGGTTCTATTGCTAACCCAGAAGCTAGAACGATTGTTGTGACTCCTTACGACAAAGGTGCTCTTGCTGCTATTGAAAAGGCAATTAGAGACATGCCTAACCTGGGAGCAAACCCAACTAACGATGGTGCATTGGTTCGAGTTACTCTTCCAGATCTAACTGAAGAGCGTCGCAAAGAGTATGTGAAGGTTGTAAAGACTAAGGCTGAAGATCACAGAGTTGCTGTTAGAAACATCAGACGCAAAGCTAAAGATGATCTAGATGCTCTAAAGAAAGATGGTCTAGCCGGAGATGACGATCTTTCTCGTGCTGAAAAAGAACTTGAAGCAATTACTAAGACAAACGTTGACAACATCGACGAAGCGCTAAAGCGTAAAGAAGCAGAACTTCTCGAGGTCTAGTTGAGCACTCAAGAAGCTAAAGGTAGATCTTTATCCCAAGCAGTAATTTTTGGGCTATTGCTCTCAGCCTTGTTCTTAGCTTCGGTGCTTATCGTCAAAGAACTTTTCATATTCGTTCTAGCTACCGCTGTTGCAATAGGTGTTTGGGAACTATCAACCGCTCTTAGACAAAAGAACTGGCATGTACCTAGAATCCCTGTAACAGTCGGTTCACTAATTGTTATTCCATTGACCTACTATGGTGGGGAGCGTGCTCAGTGGCTAGGCGTATTAGCCATTGTTGGGGCTCTAGTTCTCTGGCGAAGCCTTGAACTACTAATCAAGCGTGGCACTCTAAAGAGATCTTTCTCTGAAGCCTTCAAGGATTTCTCCGCATCTGCTTTCGTGGTTATCTACCTTCCGCTGACTATGAGCTTTGCCTCGCTTTTGTTCAGAGAACCTGCCCACGATGGCTTTGTTGAAGGTAAGTATTGGATTATCACCTTTGTTACTACCGTCATCTTGATTGACAGCAGTGCCTACCTTTTTGGAAGAAAACTAGGCAAGCACCCAATGCTTCCAAAGGTTAGCCCTAAGAAGAGTTGGGAAGGCTTTGCCATCTCGGCTCTGTTTGGATTAGCCAGTGCGACTCTTCAGACAGTTTGGCTACTTCAACTTCCTTGGTGGTTCGGAATCGTAATTGGCTTAGTCCTAATCATGTCTGCTGTTCTTGGTGACTTTGCTGAATCTCTAATCAAGAGAGATCTTGGTGTGAAGGACATGTCTTCTCTAATCCCAGGCCACGGTGGAATTATGGACCGCCTTGACTCAATGCTGCCTGCTGCTCTTAGCTCCTACCTATTGATGGTGCTAAGTGTCCGTTTGTTCCAGTAAGACTTGAGAGAATAGACAAGTGAGTTACGCATTCGTTCAATCAGGTAAGAAGAAACTCGGCTATGCAATCGCAGAGGTTGATGCCTTTCTAGAGCTCGCTAGACAGCAATACAACGACCCTTCGAGGCAGCTAGTTAGCTCACTGGATGTTAGATCAATCAGATTCAAACTAGTCAAGAACGGCTATTCAATCTCAGTTGTTGATGCAGCCCTAGAGAAGCTTGAAGATGCCTTCGCAGCCTCAGAGTTCACAAGAGAAGTCCGTTCACAAGGTTTCTTCGAGTTCGAGGAAGATCTAGACAACCTTAAGAAAGAGCTAGTTGCTCGCTGCAGTAGATCTAACAAGAAGAAGTTCTCTAAGCGTAAGTACCCAAACAAGGGATATAACGTCAAACAGGTTGACAAATTCTGTTCTCAACTGGGGAAATCCTTAGAAACTAAGGCAGACTTGTCAATAAAGGAAGTAAGAACTGCTACTTTCAAATCCAAGAGAGGTGGCTATGCAGAATATCAAGTCGACGCATTTATTGAGTCGGTTGTTGAAAGCATCCAACGCCAACAAGCGATTCAAAAGAGTAATCGCTAGTTCTCTAACCCTTTCACTTCTCCTTGGCGTCAGTTCAGCCATATCTCAAACTGCAGTTGTTAGTGCAGCTACCGGCACCAAAGCAACTACCCTTTTAGCTAAACTCCCAGTCAAAGGTAGAGCCCCTAAGACAGGTTATGACAGAGACCTATTTAGCGATGGCTGGGGCAAGATAGGCGAGTGTGATGCTCGGAACTTCATTCTTCGTAGAGACCTAAAGTCAATAACTTGGAAGGCATCACCACGTTGCACAGTTGCAACAGGAATCCTTAATGACCCTTATACCGCTACAAAGATCTACTTTGTTAGAGGTGTTGGCACATCTAATGATGTTCAAATAGATCACGTTGTAGCCGTTAGTGATGCTTGGCAGAAAGGTGCTCAGCAGCTCTCATTTAGCCAAAGGTATTCCTTCTATAACGACCCACTAAATCTTCTAGCTGTTGATGGTCCAACCAACCAGAGAAAGAGCGATAGCGATGCTGCGTCCTGGTTGCCACCTAATCGCAAATACTGGTGTTCTTTTGTAGCTAGACAGATCGCTGTGAAGCACAAATACAAGCTCTGGGTTACCCAAGCAGAGCGAGATTCAATGTCTAGAGTGCTCAAGACATGCCCTAAACAACTGGTTCCTAAGGGCTAATAGGCCTTTCTATAGCCCGAATCAAGCCCTTGAGGTAAACTTGAGTTTTGAGCATAGGCGGTGAATAAATGGGTAGATACGAGTTGGTTAGACCATCTCTTTCTAAACGCATTATTCAGCGTATCTTCGGGAAGAAATTTGCTCCTAAACTCCAAGAACTTCAAATAGCCAAGAAATTCAAGCTGGCTATCGCCAACCTGGTAGCCATTTCTTTTGTTGCTGGCTATGCCATGGTCACAGTCATTGACCCTTACGGTGGAGCTCTAAACTCCGCTTATGCCTACAACTCCACCTACTCAAACACAGGTGAAGAAGATCAGATTTATGGCTTCACAGCCCAGCAGAAGATTAGTTTCAAGCGTGGTGGTTGGTCTATCGTCACAGGTGATGAAGCAGCTGCCATCTACGTGGCTAACGCAGCAACTCCTGAGACAGGAACAATCAAAGAGTTCGCCTATGAGCTAGTTCTATCGCTTTCTTGGGGAAGAGATCAGTACTCCTGTCTAGTAGCTCTCTGGGAGAGAGAATCTAACTGGAGATGGGATGCTCTGAACAAGAACTCTGGAGCATATGGAATTCCTCAATCACTTCCTGGTAGGAAGATGGCTGAGATGGGAGCTGACTGGGTAACTAACCCAGAGACTCAGGTTCGCTGGGGTGTGAACTACATCAAGAACCGTTACGGTGCTCCTTGTGGAGCTATGGCTCACTCCAACAAGTTCAACTGGTACTAAATAAAGTGGGTAGAAACAATAAACCAAAAGGTTTCAAGAAGTCTGAGCAAGAAGATGAACCTATGGACATCATCAGATTACGAGATGGCATCAAGAGAACAGAAATCAAGAATGGTACTGAGTTCTATGTTCAAACCACTTCAGGTAATAACTCTGAAGAATCCAAGAAGTGGATCTGTCCTTTCTGTTCACTAACCTTTGGCACAGGCATTGCTCACGTAGTTGCCTGGGAGAGTGCCTACGGTCCTGAGAAGAGACGTCACTTCCATAATCAATGTTGGAAAAAGTTTCAAGGCAGATTATTTTGAGTCAAATAGAAATACGATCCTCGGTTGAACTACCCTCTAACCGAATACCGCTAACCCTAAGAACAGCTGATGGCTTGGAGTTAGTTGCAGAGTTAGCGTTGCCGATTGATAAAGCTCCGGTAGCAACCCTGATCATGCTGCATCCGCTACCAACTGCTGGTGGATTTATGGATTCACATATCTATCGCAAAGCAGCTAATCGATTACCAGCTCTTGCAGATCTAGCAATTCTTAGATTCAATACCCGCGGCACAACATCCCCTCATGGCACCAGCCAAGGGTCTTTTGACGGGGGAGTTTCAGAGAGATTTGATGTTGAAGCAGCGGTGAACTATGCAATTGTAAACAACATGCCAAACATTTGGCTAGTGGGCTGGTCTTTTGGAACAGAACTAGCTTTGAAGTATGGTCCTGATCTTGATGTATTAGGAGCAATTCTTCTATCTCCACCACTACATAGAACTAGCGTTGAAGAGCTTCAGCGTTGGAACAAAGTAGATAAGAAACTCGTGGCCCTTATTCCTGAGCTAGATGATTATCTAAAGCCTGATGAAGCGGCAGTTAGATTCTTAGTAATCAATGAAATTGAACTCATCAACGTTGCAGATGCAAAGCATCTATGGGTGGGGGAGAGTGCAACTAAGACTGTGCTCGACGAGATAGTGAAAATCACTAACCCAGGCAGTTTTCCACTACCCGAGTTTTATCAAGCCTAAAGTTTGTCTTGCCTAGGTACCCAGACTTCTCGAATAATTAGAAGAATGGTTGCAGCTGTTGGGATAGCTAGCAGAGAACCTAGGATTCCAGCTAAAGAGCCACCAATAAGGGCAGAAACAATGATTACTGATGTTGGCACATCGACTGCCTTCTTCAGTACCCTTGGGGCTACTACATAGGCTTCAATCTGGATGTAGAGCAAGAGGGCTATTGCAACGGCGATAGTTGTCTCTGCCGGTGAGGTAGCTGCTGTGATCAAGATCACAATGGCTGCACCGGTTATAGAACCAATGATTGGGATTAGTACTAGTAAGAAGTTGATGAAGGCTAGAACTACAGCGAATTCAACACCGGCAATCATTAGAACTGTGAACAAGATGGATGTGTTGATCGATGAAACTACAACCTGTCCCATCACATAGCGACCAACTGAGCCGATTACCTTGTCAACAATGCCTTCAAGCTTCTCGCGAGATGACTTAGCAACAAGAGTGATACCAACTCTCTTGATGCTTGGCAGAGCAGCCATGAAGTAGAGGGTAAGGATAGTTACGGTTAGGAATCCAATTGCACCGTTCAAGATTGACAGACCTACCTGAACCACTCCACCTAAAAGTGTTGGCCAGTTCTTGCTATCTACTAAAAACTCTCCAGCACTATTTAGTGCTGTGCCGATGGCTCCACCAAGTCTTGAATCAATGCTTTCAACCCAAGGAAGTTTTACAAACTCTCTCATCAACTCAGGAAGGTTAGCGATGAAGCTACCAGCCTGGGAAACCAGTGGAGGAAGAATCGCGACGATAACTGCACTCAAAAGTGCAAACACTCCAACAGCAACTATTGCAATTGCAAATCCACGCTTTTTGACTTTCTTCTGAAGAAGCTGGACCAGTGGTTCAAGACCAAGAGTGATAAACAGAGCAGTAATTATTGAAGTTATGATTCCAGCTAAGGAAATGACAGCGCTACCAAGCGCTATCGCTGTTAGCACTCCAATTGCACCTAAGAATCCAAATTGAAATGCATGGGTGATTCTGGTGTTCTTGTTTTCTTGCATCACCGCTCCTTTAGTTCTACTTAATGTCTTTACCGGCCTGATCAATAACCTGGTTTAGGTTACCGAGATAAACCATAATGCTTTCACGTTCTTGAGCTAGCTTGCGCTCAGCACTTTCCATTATGTGAAGTCGTTCTTTAACCTTTGCCTGAGTAGCAGCAAGAATAGCCCTTGCTTCACTTTCAGCAGCAACAATAATTTCTTCTGCCTTGTTTCTGGCTTCTTCGGTGGTTGCCTTGTTGATCGACCTTGCAGCTGCTTCTAGAGTTTCAGCTTCCAAGCGAGCAGTTGCAACCTTGGTTAGAGCAGTTGATAGTTGAGCATTAGCATCATCTAGGTATTTTTGAGTTTGGGCAACCGCCTCTTGATACTTCCTTTGGTAGTTAGCCTCAGCTTCTGCTCTTCTGGCAGTTAGCTCAAGATTTAGATCAATTCGCTCTTGTTCGCTCAGCAGAGCGGAAGTAAGAATAGGACTGATTGGCTGAGTTAGTTGACGTTCAAGAATCAGTCTTCGCTC
>CANLCU010000010.1 GCA_947489135.1 Micrococcales bacterium | reverse complement strand
ACTCCATTACCAACGTAAGGAAGGTTATGTAGCTCTAGAAAACCCTGCATGGTGCCATCTTCACCATTAGGTCCATGAAGAACTGGGAAGACAACGTCAACGTTTCCTAGAGAAGTCAAAGAACCACTTGCGTCTTGAATCTTTAGTTCATTAGAAGATCCAGTAGGCCAGATAACTGTTTTGCCTTCAAAGATAACTTCAGGTAGTTCACCTTCAGTAAGAGTCCATTTACTTGAATCATCTACTGCTGGAACAAAGATGCCATCACGTGTGATTCCTACCGGAACAACTTCGTACTTGTCTCTATCGATAGCTGATAGAACTCCACCAGCTGTAGCACAAGATATAGAGTGCTCACTTGATGCTCCACCAAATAGAACTACAACTCTTTGTTTAGCCATTACTCAGCCTCAGGTGCATCATTGCCTCTAGTAAGAGATGGTCCAATGTCCTTAGGGCTCATCTTGCCTTCGATAACAAGTTGAACCTGCTCAACAATTGGCATCTTCACTTCTTTTAGAGCAGCAAGACGAAGAATAGGAGCAACAGAGGTTAGACCTTCAGCTGTCTGAGATAGACGCTTTAGAACTTCACGCTTTGAGTAGCCCTTACCAAGCATCTCTCCAGCTTTGTGGTTTCTAGAAAGAGGAGATTCTGAGGTAGCAATTAGGTCTCCAAGGCCAGCAAGACCAACCATCGTCTTCCTCTTGGCTCCGTGAGCCACTGCAAATCTAGAAATCTCAGCAAGACCTCTAGTCATAATTGAAGCCTTGGTGTTCTGGCCATAGCCAACACCGTTCACGATTCCAATGGCAACAGCAATCAGGTTCTTTAGGATTCCACCGAACTCGGTACCAATCACATCTTTGTTTGTGAAGGTAGTGAAGTAACTGTTGGTAGAAGCTGCAGCTACTTTGGCTGCGTTCTCTTTAGAAGTACAGGCAGCTACACAAGCAGCAGGCTGCTCACTAGCAATCTCAAGGGACAAGTTAGGTCCAGATACAACACAGATTAGATCTTCATCAATCTTTAGAACATCAGCAATTACCTCGCTCATACGAAGTGATGAGCCCTGCTCAACACCCTTCATCAGAGAGACAACAATTGCATCCTCTTCAATGAACTTTCCCCAATCTTGAAGGTTTGTTCTAAGAGTTTGTGATGGAACAGCAATATAAATCTGTTCAGCACCTTTGAGTACTTCTTCAATATTTGATGAAGCTACTAGCTCCTCAGGCAGGTTGATGCCAGGCATGTAGTCACCGTTGCGGTGAGTGCTGTTGATCTCTTCAGTCAACTCTTCGCGACGTGACCAAAGCATTACATCGTTGCCTGCATCTACTAATACTTTGGCGAATGTGGTTCCCCAGGAACCAGCACCAATAACAGCTATCTGAGCCATACTTACTTGCCCTTTACTTTCTTCACAACAATCTTGCCGTTAGTGACCTTTGCATGAGCAGGTAGCGGCTCAAGACCTAGTTCAGCTCTTCTGTCATTCTCAGCTTTGACAACTAAGAACTTCTTGTAGTTACCGTGCTCAGGTAGCCCATGCTCTGATGGAACAAATCTTTTATCTGGAGCTTTTTCTCCACGAAGTTCTTCAACAAGTTTCGTGATTTCAACCATCACATCATCGCTAAGTGCTACTAATTCATCAACACCCATCTTCTTGTCCTTATAAACAGACATGTCGATTGGTTTACCAATAATCATGTTGACCTTATGCCAAGGCTTAGGTCTAATCTTTGAAGAATAGGTTTCCATAACCTTCTCGGTTCCCCATTGACCTAGAGGCACAATCGGAACACCAGTTTCTAGAGCTAAACGAATGGCTCCAGTTCTAGCTCGCATAGGCCACTGGTTTGGATCTCTAGTTAGAGAACCTTCAGGGAAGATACCAATACAGTGACCAGATCTAAGAACCTTGTATGCAGATTCCATTGGGTCCTTATTGCCACGACCTGTTCTAAACACCGGAATCTGACCACAGGCCAAAAGGATAGGACCAATAAGAGGCGTTCTAAACAAACCCTCCTTGGCTAGAAAGTGTGGAGCACGCTTTAGTTTAAAGAACATCATGTATGCAACAGCTACCGCATCCAGAGTTGTTACGTGATTTGCTGCAAGAACATAACCACCTGTTTTAGGAAGGTTCTCTTTGCCAGTTACTTTGATTCTGAATAACAGTGCGACCGCTGGTCTTAGAAACCAAGCCAGTAAGAACATCTGCCAAGTACGCTCCACCCCTGGGCGAAGCTCAGGCATCTTTACAGATTCAGCACTCTTCTTAGCCATCTGTTACTCCGAGTAGGTGAACTGCGCACCTAGGGCAGTTAGCTTGTCTAGGAAGTGCTCATATCCTCTAGAGATTAGTTGAACGTTGCTGACGTTTGAAATACCTTCAGCAGCTAGGGCAGCAACGATGTGGCTAAAGCCACCACGAAGATCTGGAACTCTAATGTCTGCTCCATGTAACTTGGTTGGACCTGAGATAACAGCTGAGTGGTTAAAGTTTCTCTGTCCGAAGCGACATGGGTTACCCCCTAGACATTCACGATAAATCTGAATCTGAGCACCCATCTGGACTAGAGCATCGGTGAATCCAAATCTGTTTTCATAAACAGTCTCGTGAACAATAGACAAACCTGTTGCCTGAGTAAGAGCGACAACCAGTGGTTGCTGCCAGTCAGTCATAAAGCCTGGGTGAACGTCGGTTTCAATAACTACAGGCTGTAACTGTCCACCTGGGTGAGAGAAGCGAATACCGTCATCTTCTATTTTGAATGCTCCACCAATTTTTCTAAACACGTTTAGGAAAGTAGTCATTTCTTGCTGACGTGCTCCGCCAACCATAATCTCTCCACCGGTTGCTAGAGCAGCAGCAGCCCATGAGGCTGCTTCGTTTCTATCAAATAGTGCACGGTGTGAATAGCCATTTAGGGTTGCAACACCTTCGATACGGATTACACGATCTGTGTCAACAGAGATGATTGAACCCATCTTCTGCAAAATTGCAATTAGGTCCAGAATCTCTGGTTCAACTGCAGCTCCGGAAAGTTCGGTTAGACCTTCTGCTCTAGTTGCTGTTAGAAGAACTTGCTCGGTTGCACCAACACTTGGGTATGGAAGAGAAATCTTCGCACCCTTCAAACCATGAGGAGCTGACATGCGAGTTCCATTAGGAAGCTTTTCAATTACTGCTCCGAAGTTACGAAGAACTTCTAGGTGGAAGTCAACTGGCCTGTCACCAATGTGGCAGCCACCAAGATCTGGAATAAATGCTTCACCTAGTTGGTGAAGTAGCGGACCACAGAACAAAATAGGAATTCTTGAAGATCCTGCGTGAGCATCAATATCAACCATGCGAGCAGATTTCACATTGGTTGGGTCTAACTGCATGACTCCGTCATCGCTGAAGTTAATCTTCACACCGTGAAGTTCTAGAAGTCTCTGAACAACTTCAACATCGCTAATCTTCGGAACATCGCGTAGCTCGCTCGGGGTATCACCTAGTAGGGCAGCAACCATGGCCTTGGTAACAAGGTTCTTAGCACCGCTTAGCTCAACTCTTCCGTTGAGTGGGCGGCCACCTTGTATTTGAATCTGACTCATGCTGCTCCTACTGCTTCGCTGGTAACGTTTTAGGCATCCAATTAGGTCTTCTGGCTTCGAAGTCGGTTATCGAACTCTCATCTCTAAGAGTAAGACCGATATCGTCAAGTCCTTCTAGCAAACGCCACCTGGTGTATTCATCGATTGAGAACTCAACTGTTAGTTCCCCTAAAGTAGCTGTTCTATTGACTAGGTCGATAGTGATTTCCACTCCTGGGTTATTCAGAATTGCTTCCCAAAGCTTCTCAGTATCTTCTTCAGAAATCTCACCAGCAATAAGACCCTGCTTCCCTGAGTTGCCCTTGAAGATATCTGCAAACTTAGAAGAAAGAACAGCTTTGAAGCCATAGTCACGAAGAGCCCAAACAGCATGCTCTCTAGAAGAACCAGTGCCGAAGTCAGGACCTGCAACTAACACAGAACCATGCTTATAAGCAGGATCGTTTAGAACAAATTCAGGATCGTTTCGCCAAGATGAAAACAGTGCATCTTCAAAACCAGTCTTTGTAATTCTCTTTAGATAAACCGCAGGAATGATCTGGTCAGTGTCCACGTTAGATCTTCTGAGTGGAACAGCGATACCGCTGAAGGTAGTGAACTTCTCCATTAGTTGTCCTCCAAATCTGCAGGAGCAGACAGGGTGCCACGAATGGCAGTTGCTGCAGCAACTAAAGGAGAAACAAGGTGAGTTCTAGCTCCCTTACCTTGACGACCTTCAAAGTTTCTGTTTGAAGTAGAGGCTGCTCTCTCCCCTGGGGCTAGTTGATCTGGGTTCATTCCCAAACACATTGAACAACCAGCAAATCGCCACTCAGCACCAAAGTCTTTAAAGATCTTGTCCAAACCTTCGGATTCAGCCTGCAACCTAACCCTGGCAGAACCAGGAACAACAAGCATGCGAATGTTGTCCGCTTTAGTTTTACCGTTAAGGATTGCTGCAGCTGACCGTAGATCTTCAATTCTTGAGTTAGTGCATGAACCTAGGAAGACAGTGTCAACCTTGATGTCTTTCATCTTGGTGCCAGCAACTAGATCCATGTATTCAAGTGCTCTAACCGCTGCTGCTTTTTCATTAGGGTCAGCAAATGAATCAGGTGAAGGAACAACATCATTTAGTGAAACACCTTGTCCTGGGTTAGTACCCCAAGTTACAAAAGGATCCAAAGTGTTTGCATCTAGGAATACTTCAGCATCAAATACTGCATCTTCATCTGTAGCTAAAGAATCCCAGTACTTAACTGCTTCATCCCAGTCTTGACCCTCTGGTGCGTGGACTCTTCCCTTTAGGTAGTCATAGGTAGTTTGATCAGGAGCGACCATACCTGCTCTAGCTCCTGCTTCGATTGACATGTTACAAATAGTCATTCGAGCTTCCATAGACAAATCTCTAATTGCTGAACCACGGTATTCAAGAACATAACCTTGACCACCACCGGTACCAATCTTGGCAATAACAGCCAAGATGATGTCCTTGGATGTAACACCTGCTCTTAGCTTGCCTTCGACATTGATAGCCATGGTCTTGAAAGGCTTTAGTGGCAAAGTTTGGGTGGCCAAAACATGTTCAACTTCACTCGTTCCAATACCTAGAGCCAGAGCTCCAAAAGCACCATGGGTTGAAGTGTGTGAATCGCCACAAACAACAGTGATACCCGGCATGGTCAAACCAAGCTGAGGTCCAACTACGTGAACAATACCCTGCTCGATGTCTCCTAGAGAGTGAATACGAATACCGAATTCTTTAGCGTTGTGTCTAAGTGCTTCAATCTGAGTTCTGCTGGTCGGATCAGCTATTGGCTTATCGATATCCAGGGTTGGAGTGTTGTGGTCTTCGGTAGCGATTGTTAGATCTGGTCTTCTAACCGGACGGCCAGCTAAGCGAAGGCCATCAAAAGCCTGAGGGCTAGTAACCTCATGCAAAAGGTGGAGGTCAATGAACAATAAATCGGGTGCGCCGTTTTCCCCTTTGACCACAACGTGGTCATTCCACACCTTTTCGGCGAGGGTTAGGTTCGTTTTAGTCACTTTGACACCTTCAATATGCCTGAACTCAAAGTTTACCAGCGTGGGCTAGATTGACTAGGTGAGTGATATCGAGCAAATTCAGCGTAGAACCATCAAAGTATTGGCTTTAGGCCAGGTTTTAGGCGGATTCGGGCTCGGTTCCGTGCTTTCTATTGGCTCTCTCCTGGCTAAAGACTTGAGCGGATCTGAGGCCTGGGCAGGCTCTGCGGCTACCTTCAGCACCCTAGGTTCAGCTATTTGGGCCATTCCTCTTGCCAGATTGGCCTACAGCAGAGGCAGAAGAGTATCGCTTGCAACGGGTGCTGGCTTTGCCATCACTGGAGCTATCGCAGTGATAAACGCTGCAGGACTTAGATCATTCCCGCTTCTACTTGTTGGCATTTTCCTGCTCGGAGCAGGATCAGCTACCTCCCTTCAGGCAAGATTCGCTGCTACCGACATCCCTTCTGCTGGCAAAACAGGCAGATCTATTGGACTAGTTGTCTGGGCAACAACTGTTGGAGCTGTTACAGGCCCTAACCTCTTTGGTCCTGGTGAAGAGTTAGGCAGAGCATTAGGTTTAGCACCTTTAGCTGGGCCATTCCTATTCACAGTGGCTGCTCAAACGCTTTCAACACTTATCTTCTGGTTTGGACTTAAGCCAGATCCATTGAAATACGCTCAACAGCTCCAAAAAGATGCTGGTCAGGGTAAACACAAGATCTCATTCAAGTCAGCAGTTGAAACTCTCAAGGCTTACCCTGTAGCAAGATTTGCTGTTATGGCTATCGCTCTGTCCCACATGGTCATGGTTTCAGTGATGGCGATGACACCCGTTCACCTGGAACATATGGGTTATGGCATTGTGGTGGTTGGTTTCACCATCAGTCTTCACATCGCAGGTATGTATGCTCTTTCCCCTTTGATGGGATATCTCGCTGACAAGTTTGGAAAGCTGCAAACAATCTTCTTAGGACAAGTACTTTTTGTAGCAGCACTTCTGTTCGCAGGCTTAGGTCATGCAGACAGATTGATGGTTACCATCGGGCTTACACTTCTAGGTCTTGGTTGGTCGGCAGCAACTGTTGCAGGATCTGCACTTCTCTCAGCAACACTTCCAGCCGATGAGAAAACAAATGTGCAGGGGCTAAGCGATTCAGTAATGAATCTAAGCGGTGCTTTTGGTGGAGCAATTGCTGGAGTCCTGCTAGCAAGTTTCCAATTTGAAGGACTCAACGCAATTGCACTGATTCCAGTTGCGGTGATCACAGTTTTAGCTTTTGCTATCTCTAAGAAAAAAGTACTAGCGAATAGCTAGAAGCTCATCCCAGGTAGGACCTGAACAGCCGCCTTCTTTTTGAATAGAAAACTCTGCAGCTCTACAAGCTAGCTCTAAAGACTCTTGTAGTGAATTGCCTGATGCTAACGCAGCTAGGAATGCTCCAGTGTGAACATCTCCTGCACCGTTAGTATCAACAACTGGAACTCTTCTACCAGGAGCAACAGCTACAGCTTTACCTTTGTGATGAAGCTCTGCTCCATCTGATCCTTTTCTAAGGAGTAGCCAGCAGTCCTCAGAGACAAAAGCAGAGAGTCTCTCAAACTCGCTCCTATTACATGAAATCAAACTTGCATTCTTACCAAGCCAAGTTAGAACCTCATCAGTTAGTTCTGCTGTTGTTGGTCCTGGATCAAAGACAATCTTGCTCTTGATAATGCCACTCTCAAACAATTTCTCAAATGCGTCTTTAGAAGTTGGATAAACCAGTTCATAACCATAGACAACAACCCAGGCATCTTCTGCATAGTCGTATTGTTTGAGCTCATCAAAGCTTCTAATGCCTTCAGCACCAGACTGAGTTACAAAGCTTCTCTGCCCATTAGGTTCCACCAAAGTAATGCAAAGACCTGAGTCCCCTGTTGAGTAATCCTCAACACCCAGGGCTTCAACGCCTTCTTTAGCCATGGCTGCTTTGATTAGGTCTGCTCTAGGGCCTTGTCCTACTGGTGTGCAGTGTGAAACAGCCACTCCAAGTCTTGCCGCTGTGGCTTCAAGGTTTAGAGCCCCACCAACACGGCTGAAGGTCCTAGTTGCCAACACATCCCCGCCAGGGGTAGGCAGGTGCGGGACATAAGTAACCTGATCTACTAGCCCACTGGCTAAAGAGAGGATACGTGAGGGGCGAAATTCATCTAACTGCATTGTCTCTAGCCTAGCCTTTGCCTTAAAGCAAAACGCCTCCAAGATACTTGGAGGCGATACTTGTGACCCCAGCGGGATTCGAACCCGCGCTACTGCCGTGAGAGGGCAGCGTCCTAGGCCGCTAAACGATGGGGCCGAAGAGCAACTTCTCTATTATGCCAGAGAGATTGAAGGCTTGGAAGAGTAAGGCTATTTAGGCCATTACATTCAAGGATTTAGGAGAAACCACACAGGTAACTGGGGCTGCTCCAACATGCTCGCCATCGGAGTAAGCAGGCATTCCTGGAGAGTGAAGTTGAAGGCTTTCCACCCTGATGATCTCTACCGCTGGATGGCCAACGTGACCACCGTAATAAACCTTAGGGAAGAGTCTGATGAGCTCTATCCGGCTAATGGCATTCAGGATAAACAGATCCAGCTTGCCATCATCCACCTTGGCTTCAGGAGTGATTAGTAATCCACCACCGTATGAAGGCGAGTTAGAGACAGTGCAGAGAATGGCTTCAAATACTCTTTCAACACCATCAACAACTGCTCGATAAGGAATTGGCTTGAATGCCGCTAGCTCTCGATACATAGCAAAGCGATATTTGATTGGACCTGTAATCCACTTCCACTTATTCGCACGTGCATTACAAAGAGCATCAAACCCGGCAGAAACAGCTCCAAAAGAATAGAAGGTTCTGTCATTTGACTTGGATTCAATCAAGTCAACTTTGCGAGTCTTACCAATCTTAGAAACTAGAGCCGCTACTCCATCAACAACATTGTGGATAGGTAGACCTAGTGCTCTAGCTGAATCATTTCCAGTTCCAGCTGCAATAAGCCCAACAGGAATATCGCTTTTCACAACAGCATTCACACCCAGATGGAACATTCCATCGCCACCGACAACAACAAGACCATCAATGAGTTTCTTTTCAACTGCATCTTTAGCATTCTTAGCTGCTGCCTTAAAGTTCTCTGCAGAGAGATCAATAATCTCAATTGCGTGCTTAGCAAATTCAGCTAGTGCCTGTTCCCCAAAAACCTTTCCCTTACCTCTACCTGAGGTTGGGTTAATAACGATTCCTAAAGTGGTCATTTCAACTTTCTAAGTGAATAAGTATTCAGTGTTACAACAATCAATGAAAGTGACCCTAGCATCGCAGTTATCGCTGGAGGTGTAACAAATTGCAAAGGTGACACAATCGCAACAAAAGCACCCATAGATACAAGGCTGTAGCCAAGCCCAACAGCAAGACTTTGACTCGTCTTCTTTCTGAGCCTTGAGCTCAGAGCAACAGCGTCAGCCGCCTTTTCTGGGTCATCACTAGAAACCGAAACATCAGCAGTATCTGAACCGTGCTCACCTAGGGCGATGCTCACATCAGCCTGATCAAGGAGACCATTGTCGGTATCTGGGTTAGCAATTACTGCAACCAAAGCACCCTTAGCCTGCTGACTTGCAACGAACATAGTTTTTAGTTCTGGCGATAGCTCTCCATAAACCTCAGAGATGTTTAGCTGCTCAGCTTTATGTTGAGCAGTGCCAGCAGAGTCTCCTGTAATGAGTCCTACCCTGATTCTCTCTCTAGCAACTAGATATACAGCATCAACAGATGATTCCTTGACTACATCAGTGAATCTAAGGATTCCCTCTAGAACACCCTCAACTACTACACAAACAATCGAGTAGCCACTCTTCGTACTTTCATCTGCATAAATAAGTTCTTGAACTTCCATTCGAATGTTTCTCTGCAACAACAGAGCAGTAGATCCAACAAGAACCCGCTTGCCCGAAACAACTCCTTCAACACCAAAGCCCGGAAACTCTCTAAAGTCCTTAGGTTTTGTAATTCTCAGATTTGAATTTTCAGCGGACCTAGATATCGCCTTAGCGAAAGCATGCTGGGATAGAGATTCAACGCTTGCTGCAAGGGCTAGTAACTTGCTCTCATCCTTGAAAGAAGTCTTTGTAGAAAGTCGAACAGAGTTCACACCTTTAGGCAGGTCCGTAAGAACTCCACCTTTAGTGAACAGCAAAAGATTGACCTTGGCTAACTGCTCAAAAGCAACTCTGCTTCGAATTACAACTCCCGAGGTAAATGCCAATCTGATGGTTCTTGAAAACCCGAATGGAATAACCAAAGCCAAAGCATGGCTATTGGTTAGAAGTAGACAAGCAGCAAACACAGATAGAGCAGAAACAAAATTGAACTGCCCACCTGCCGATAAGAGCACAGCGACAATAGCGAACACTAGGGTTGCTGCGGGCCAATACTTGGTTAGAAGAGCTATCCTCTTCTCTTTGTCAGAGACCTCTTGAGTTGCTAGATTTACGAGCTCTTGTTCTTCTGGTGAGCCAAACGGTTCAGTAATCAATCTGTTGACTCGTGAGGTAATAAGAATATTTAGGGCTACAAAGGCTGATGCACTTCCAAATTGAATCCATAGATCAACATTCAAGATGGCTGCGACCAATAGAGCTAAGAGGGCTATAACGCTTACTCCGGTATGGCTAAGTGCCGTAGCTGGAAGGCCTATAGCCCTAGAAGGCTCTTTGGTTTCGGTGTCCATAACCTTACAAGGTTACCTGAGCGACTAAGGTCAAAGCATGAAGATAACAAAGCAAGGTCATGCCTGTCTAATCTTTGAAGAGTCAGGCAAGAAGCTGGTTCTAGACCCTGGTTCCTATAGTGAACCTCAAGTAGGGCTTACTGATGTTGTGGCAGTTGTGATTACCCATGCTCACGATGACCACTGCTTTGAAGCACAGCTAGACCGACTACTAGCAACCAATCCAGACCTAATGATCTTCGGTCCCCCTCAGGTTTGCACTCGTCTTGCTAACTACAAAACAACTGCTGTTTATCATGGTGATCATTACCCGGTTGGCCCATTCACCATTGAGTTCATGGGAGATCTTCATGCTCAAATCCATCACAGTATTCCTGTAATAGAAAACAGAGCTGTGCTTATCAATGACAAGGTCTTCTACCCAGGAGATTCCTTCACTCTTCCAGACCGTGAAGTTGAACTACTAGCTGTGCCAACTAGTGCCCCATGGCTCAAGATTGGTGAAGTGATGGATTTCGTGTCAGCCATCAAACACAAGAAATCCATCGCCACCCATAACGCTCTACTCAGTGATTTTGGTCATGCTCTAAACAATGGTCGAGTGAAGCAACTAACTGAAGCTCAAGGTGGAGAATTCACCTATTTACTAAACGGTGAATCAATAGAAATCTAGCGAGATCTCTCCAGCAACTCTTTAGTCTTTGCTGAAATAAGAAGTTTTAGTGTCTTATCGGTTACCTTTTCATCCCAAGCAAATCTGAGTGCCGACTTTTCCAGATCGCCCTGAGTAAGGGAACCTTCAACTACTTTGCCTAGAGAACCACTAAGTAGATAAATGGAATAGAAGTTCTTCCAAGCTGCGAAGGCTAAGAAGTTCTTGCCCTTCACTCGAATAGTAGGTAACTGGTAGCTGATGATTAGCTCAGGCTCAGCCTTGGCAAGCCTGACCATCCGGTCTCTAAGCTCAAGTAGAACCTTGGCCTGAGCTGGCTCTAAGAGTTCAAAGTAGAGATCAGCTTCATCTCGCTCTAGTTTTCGCATAGCCCTATTAAAGCAAAACAGTCAGACTTTTTAGTCTGACTGTAAAAGCTGGGGTACCAGGACTCGAACCTAGAACAAATGAACCAGAATCACTCGTGTTGCCAATTACACCATACCCCAAGGGATTTGCTTCGAGCTTTCGCTCGACTCCCCATTCTACCTAGGACTATAAACCTCGAGCAAACAGGCTCAAGCGAGCAAGGGTCTCTTCTTTGCCCAGAATCTCCATAGATTCAAACAAAGGAGGTGAGATTCTCTTGCCTGAGATAGCTGTTCTTAGTGGACCAAAGGCATTTCTAGGCTTCTGAGCCATCTCTTCAATTAGCTTCTGGTTCAGAACGTCTTGGATCTTGGCTGTTTCAAACTCAGCTAATCCTTCAAGGGATGCGATAGCTGCCTCAGTGATTTCCTTGCTGTTTTCAGGTAATCCAGACTTGGCATCATCTTCAATAGTGATATCCGTTGCCTTCACAAACAGGAAGGAAAGCATTGGAACTGCTTCACTTAGGACAACAATTCTCTCCTGGATAAGAGGTGCAGCCTTGGTAAGAATGTCGATCTCAGCATCAGTAACAGTTGAACCTAAAACTCCAGCTGACTGAAGATAAGGAATGATTCGCTTAGTGAAATCTTCGAGGCTTAGAAGTCTTAGGTGGCTTGCGTTGATGGAATCTGCCTTCTTCTGGTCAAAGCGAGCAGGGTTAGGGTTCACATCCTTCACATCAAATGCCTTCACCATTTCATCAAGGCTAAAGACATCTCTATCAGCACTGATGCTCCAACCAAGAAGAGCTAGGTAGTTCAATAGACCTTCAGGAATAAAGCCTCTGTCTCTGTGGTGGAAGAGGTTAGATTCAGGATCTCTCTTCGAGAGCTTCTTGTTTCCCTCTCCCATAACAAATGGCAGGTGACCAAACTGAGGGATGAACTTAGTAATGCCTGCTTCATACATCGTGTTGTACAAAGCAATCTGTCTAGGAGTTGAAGATAGAAGGTCTTCTCCTCTAAGCACATGGGTAATCCCCATAAGAGCATCATCAACTGGGTTTACCAAAGTGTATAGAGGCTGACCATTAGGTCTCACCACAACAAAGTCAGGGAATGATCCTTGAGGGAAAGTAATCTCTCCTCTAACTAGGTCATTGAAAGTGATGTCAACATCTGGAACACGTAGACGAAGAGCAGGAGATCTGCCTTCTGCTTTATAAGCAGCCTTGGCTTCTTCAGATAGGTCTCTTTCAGAGTTGTCATAACCTAGCTGAACGGCTCTGCCGTTAGCTTTGTTACGTTCATCAATTTCTTCACCAGTTAGGAAGCTCTCATAGATGTGTCCTGTGGTCTTTAGCTTCTCAATTACTTCTAGATAGATGTCTGTTCGCTCTGATTGACGATAAGGCTCATTAGGTCCCCCAACACCAACACCTTCATCCCAGTTCAAACCTAACCAACGAAGACCATCAAGAATCATTTCAAATGATTCTTCGCTGTCTCGCTCTGCATCTGTGTCTTCAATACGGAAGACAAAGGTTCCACCGGTGTGACGAGCATAAGCCCAGTTAAACAAGGCTGTTCTAACTAGTCCAACGTGAGGAGTACCTGTAGGAGAAGGGCAGAAACGAACCCTGATATCAGATCCAGTGGCTGTAGTAAAAGGTGCAGTAATTAGGTTTGTCATAACTAGACAAGTCTAGGCGACTGGGTTAGTTAGAGTCCCGATGCCTTCAATGGTTATCTCCACAGATTGGCCAGACTCTATCTGGCCAATGCCTGCTGGTGTTCCAGTAAGAATGACATCTCCAGGTAGCAAGGTCATGGCTTGAGATACATGCTGAATGATCCTTGGAACCTTATGAATCAGCATGTCGATAGATGCATGTTGTCTAACTTCACCATCAACACGGGTCTCTAGTAATTGACCATCAACAACGAACTCTGTTTCTACCCAAGGTCCTATTGGGCAGAAGGTGTCAAAGCTTTTAGCTCTAGTCCACTGCCCATCTTTATTTTGAATGTCTCTTGCTGTCACATCATTAGCGATAGTGAAACCCCAGACATAATCAAGTGCTTTATCTTCTGAAACATCTTTAGCAACTTGACCTATGACAATAGCTAGTTCACCTTCGTGATCTACGCGCTCTGAAATCTTAGGTAGGACGATAGCCTCATCTGGACCGATGACTGTGGTCAGTGGTTTGATGAAGATAAGTGGTTCTGGAGGTAGCTCTCCACCCATCTCAGCTGCGTGATCTGCATAGTTCTTACCAATGCAGATGATCTTGCTGGTTGGAAGAATTGGAGGAAGTAGTTGAACATCCTTTAGGGGAACTCTCTCCCCTGTTGTTTCATAGCCTTGGAAGATTGGATGACCCCTGAACACAACTACCTCAGGACCATCCACCACACCCCAAGACACTTTGTCTTGAACTATGAACTTTGCAATTCTCATTAGCTAAGTTTTACAAGCCAGTTGTGACGATCTTCGATAAGACCATATTGGATACCAGTTAGTTCTTGACGAAGAGAAGTAGTTAGCTCACCTGGTTCTGGGTTCTCAGGACCAATAACGCCTTGCTTTGATTTGAACTGGCCGACTGGAGTAATTACAGCAGCAGTGCCACAAGCAAAGACTTCAGTGATCTCTCCTGAGTTATAGCCTTCACGAACTTCATCCAAAGTAACTGCGCGTTCTTCAACAGTTATGTTTCTGTCTTTGAGAAGCTGAATGATTGAGTCTCTCGTGATACCTCTAAGGATGGTTCCATCTAGAGATGGAGTTACCACGTGGCCGTCTTTGTATACGAAGAAGACGTTCATGCCACCTAGTTCTTCGATATAGGTGTGAGATTCTGCATCTAGGAATAGCACCTGAGAACAACCATTCTCATAGCCTTCATTTTGAGCTAGCAGGCTAGCTGCATAGTTTCCACCAGTCTTAGCTTCACCTGTTCCGTATCGTCCTGCTCTTGCTGAATCTAGAGCAATCCAGATACTCACTGGCTTTAGCCCTCCTGTGAAGTAAGGACCAACAGGAGATGCAATAACTCTGTACTCAGCTCTGTGAGCTGCTCTAACACCTAGGAAGTTCTCTGCTGCAATCTCAAATGGTCTGAAGTAAAGAGTCTTTTCATTTACTGGCTTTGGCACCCATGCTGCATCAACAGAGATTAGAGCTCTAAGGCTTTCAACGAATAGTTCGATAGGTAGCTCAGGTAGTGCCATGCGGTGAGCAGACTTTTGCAATCTTGCACCGTTAGCTTCTGGTCTAAAGGTGTGGATTGAACCGTCTTGGTGTCTATAGCCTTTAATACCTTCAAAGATTTCTTGACCATAGTGAAGAACAGCGCTTGATGGGTCCATCATGATTGGGCCATAAGGTTCTACTCTGGCGTTCTGCCAGCCAGAATCTTTTGTCCACTCAATGATTACCTGGTGGTCAGTAAAGTTCACACCGAAAGCAGGGTTTTCTAGTAATGCTTCGCGCTCAGCATCAGGCATTGGATGTTCAGACTTGATGATCTTGAATTCCATTTATCTACTCTTTCTAAAGTTGAGCGAAAATACTTTGAGCTATTTCAGCAGTTGACCTCTTTGCATCACCACGGGTTGATAGATCAATTGCAACAGCTCTTTCAATTCTTGCTGCAGCAACCGGGTTACCTAGGTAATCCAAAAGCATCGCTGCTGATAGAACAGCAGCTGTTGGATCTGCTAAACCCTTACCCGCAATGTCAGGAGCTGAACCATGAACTGGTTCAAACATTGAAGGGAATGCTCCAGTTGGGTTAATGTTTCCTGAAGCAGCAATACCGATGCCTCCACCAATAGCAGCAGCAAGGTCAGTCAAGATATCACCAAAGAGGTTGTCTGTGACAATGACATCAAATCTCTCAGGGTCAGTAACCATGAAGATGGTTGCAGCATCAATGTGTAGGTAATCAACTGTTACTGCAGGGAATTCTTGAGCAACTTCATCAACAGTTCTCTGCCATAACCAACCAGCATTTACTAATACGTTGTGCTTATGAACAAGGGTTAGCTTCTTACGCTCACGGTTAGCAGCTAACTCAAATGCATATCTAACTGTTCTCTCAACGCCGAACTTGGTGTTCACTGAAGTCTCGTTAGCAACTTCATTTTCTGTGCCAACACGAATAGAACCACCATTACCAACATAAGCACCTTCGGTGCCTTCACGAACAACAACAAAGTCAACGTTGCCTGGCTCAGCCAATGGACTAATAACACCTGGGTATAACTTGGTTGGACGTAGGTTGATGAAGTGATCAAAGCTGAATCTAAGTTTTAGAAGTAGTCCACGCTCTAGAACACCTGATGGAACACTTGGATCACCAATTGCTCCTAGCAAGATGGCATCATGGCTCTTTAGAGACTCCATGTCCTTATCGGTAAGGATTTCACCGGTAGCTGCATATCTTTTAGCACCAAGGTCATATTCGGTAGTTACAAACTCAACACCTGAACCGCGAGTAGCCAGGTTCATTGCCTCAAGAGCTACTGCTGTGACCTCAGGACCAATACCGTCCCCACCGATGACACCTATGTTTATTTGCTTAGACACTTGGTTTATTCCTACTCGTTTTCTATAACTTTACTTGAGAGGAGTATCCCTAGAGGGGTCTGTGAGCCAATAAAACTAAGGTAACTGAAGGCTTCAAGCCTTCTTTAGTCTGGATTTGACCATCTCGGTTCTCTAGAACCTCGATCTGAAGCCCAGTTCCTTCCAAGGCTTTAGTGATGGTCTCAACATTAGGTAGGACCTGAGGATCTCTAGGGCCACCAAAACCACCTTCTAGATTCTCTCTTGAATGCCATACTCCAACCAGATTTCCGCCTGGGGCAACATGTGAACTTAGTCTTCGAATAGCAACTTCTAGATTTGCTTCGGGTATCTGCAAGTAGGCAATAACAGCCAGTTCAGCAGAATCTAGTTTCGGAACAAAAGACTCTCCAGCTGAGCAGGTAGCAAGACAGTTATCTTCAACTCCCTCTTCTTTAGCGAACTGAAAGTACTTATCTAAGGCCACTTGTGAGAAATCAATGTTCTCTACCTGCCAACCACGCTTCGCTAACCAAACGCTGTTTCTACCTTCACCACCGGCTAGATCAATAGCTTTCTTGTTGGTTCCATCTAGGTCTTTGCAGAGTTCAACAACGAATCTGTTTTCAATCTTGGTATAGATGAACTCGTCTGTTGAATACTTCTGATCCCAGGTAGTTGAATCCATTACTTATTCACTTTGAGTGGAAGAACATTCTGAGCATCAGCGAATGTGCCAATGTTTAATACGCTCTTGAAGCCAAGTTCTCTCATGTTTACAACTGCTTCTGCAGCTTCTTCTACTGTTTCTCCATAAACATAGATGGTTCCCTTGTTTTCAACTTCAACAGCCTGAGCAATGAAGCCCCCGGTTGCCATCTCAATGTTTATTGCCCCAACGATGTGTGACTTGTTGTATTCCTCGGCTGTACGAGTATCAATAATCTCTGTGACGTTATCCATGCTGAGTTTGGCTGGAGCACATGCACTCAAGCTAGTTAGTAAAACTAAGGCTAAAAGTGCAGCAATAGAAACCTGCAATTTCTTCATTTCAACCCTTTCAAGTACGTATTTCAAGAATAGTCCAACCAGATTTAGTTAAGATATAGGAAAAGAACAGGAGCTCTAATGGCAACCGAAGTAACACTAGATGAACTAGCCGATGTTATTGATCGAGGAGGCTTTGTCCTTGACGTTAGAGAAGACCATGAATGGCAAGAAGGCCATGTTCCTAATGCTCACCACATTCCTATGAATGATGTGGCAGAGAACCTAGACAAACTAGATGATGGAGCAAGAATCTTCATCATCTGTCGTTCAGGCGGCAGATCTATGACTGTAGCCAACTACCTAGAAGCCCAAGGCTATGACGTAGTTTCAGTAGCTGGTGGAACAGATGGTTGGGCTAATTCAGGTCGAGACCTGTCTTTTGAAGCCTCCCTTTAGGGCCGTAAGTACAGTCGCCTGAGCAATCTGAATCAGCATGGCAATTGCAATGAAGTGGTCGTAGGCGTTGAATGCCCATTGGCTCTTTGAGGTAGCGAATACTTTACCTTTTTCATAAAACCACTTTCGCTCTTGGTTCACAAACATGTCCACATAGTGCCAAATGGTAGCGATAGAAAAAGCTAAGAGTAAAAGCACAACGAGAACAGTTTTCCAATCAGTCTTGACGAATGAGCCATTGCTAATGAAGCGCTGAATGACAATCAAACAACCAAATGACCCGTAGAAGAAGAATCCGTTGGTTAGAGCCCAAGCAACTGAATAAGGATCACCGGGTGTAAAGGGAATGGTGCTAATAATGTGGTTGAACCAACTGGCAAGTACCGCTGGAAAGGGGTTTCCCTTGCCTTCAATCAAGACTCCGATTTCAAAGATTGTTGCCAAAACTGTGCCGACAAGCAGTATTTTGAAAGTCATTGAATACTTTACGAAAATCATGGGACTAAATCCCCAGCGATGTACTTCTCGTAGTCACAGTCCCATGACCATTCAAAGAGACATTGGAAGCCTTGGTTAGTAACCTGAAAGAGATTTCTCCAAGATGAAGCTACGTTGTTTCTTGTGTAGAGTTCGTGATTTGGCACTCTCAGCATTGTGCCTTTCACAACAAATCGGCCTTCTCTTTGGACGTAAAACGAAAAAGAATAACTTATACCTTTGGTAAACAAGTCTATGCAAAGAGGATTAGTCACCTCGCTGGTAATGCGGAATGACACGTAGTCGGAGGACATTTCCCCTCTAATCAACTTCATGCCTTCTGAGCTCGCAGTTTTTTTATGGACTACGGTGACTGGAACAGGTACAGGTAAATAAACGTAGTCCGTTATCCGAGTTGTTTCGCCAACAGAGAATTCAGGTGTAATTGTGCCGCCTGCTCCCCAATCAACCACTACGTCAGACCGAGTCTTATAGGAATTTGAGTCAGGATCCCAGCTTCTATTGTCACCTAGAAATCTAGCGAAAACTAGGATGTTGTTTGTTGGAACAGGAGCACATGCAGGTGGAGGCGCTGGGGCAAATGCTTCTGCGATGAAAGTCTGATATCTAAACCTTGTTCGTGAAGGCAGAGCCGTTGCTGCGAATGCGGCCTGTGAGTCTGCCTCTGAAGTGGGAATGAAAGTGGTAACGACGTCTAAATTGACATAGGCCTCTACATCCTTAGCGTCAATAACGCCTTTAGATACAAGGTCAGAGTCCAAGGTCACCGGAGTCTCTAGTGACAGAGTGTAGAGTCCAGTTGATGAGTTTGTGGGCAACTTGTCCTTGTACACCCCCTCGGAGGTCTCCTCAACTTCGACCGACCCTCTAGCGACAGTTAGCTCGCCACCCTCAGGCATGTCCTCCACGTAAATTGATACTTGCGAACCAAGTCTTTCAATTTCTACCGTGGCCTCTCCGACTTCGACCGTTTCGACAGCTGCTTCTATTTGCAAAATAGGCGATCCACCCGCGATTAGCGTGAGGCTAACTAATGCTACTGAAAAAGTTTTTTTCACTATTCCCCCTTCTCGTTATCTTCAGTATACGTCCGCATTAGGAGACATTAGTCAAGTTTTAGATCTATTGCCTTCAATACATCTGCTTCAATAGCAACTCTTACTGCCTCTAGTACTTCAGCATCGACCTTAGAGTCAACGGTGATCACAGATAGAGCTTTGCCGCCCTTAGAGTTTCTAGCTATCTGCATTGCAGCAATGTTGATGTTGTTCTCAGCAAATGCTTTTCCGTAAACAGCAACGATTCCTGGTCTATCTGCATAGACCATCATTACTAGGTGCTCTGCCATAGCAAGTTCAACGTCATAACCGTTTAGGTTCACGATCTTCTGCTGAAGTTTAGGTCCGATAACTGTTCCTGAAACAGATGAGGTTGTTCCATCAGCAAGGACTGCTCTAATGGTTGTTACATTTCTGTATTCATCACTGTTGGCATCAACTGAGAGCTTTACATCTACTCCCCTAGATTCAGCCATTAGCGGTGCATTCACATAAGAAACCTGCTCTGTAACAGCATTCTGATAGAAGCCCTTTAGACCAGCAAGTTTCAATACTGAAACATCAAGAGATGCAATCTCTCCTCTTACTTCAACTTCAATAGAAGCTACGTTGCCACCTGAAATAGCAAACAGCAGCTGTCCCATATTTTCCATGAGTGCAATTCCTGGTCTAACAGCAGCGTCAATAACTCCACCAGCAACGTTCACTGCATCAGGAACTAAATCTCCCGCAAGAGCAAGTCTTACGCTCTTAGCAACAGAGATACCTGCCTTCTCCTGAGCTTCATCAGTAGAAGCACCTAGGTGAGGAGTAACAATAATGTTTTCTAGTTCTAGTAGAGGTGAACCTGTTGGAGGTTCATTCACGAACACATCTAGTCCTGCTCCAGCAATACGGTTTGACTTCAATGCAGCATATAGAGCATCTTCATCGATGATGCCACCGCGAGATGCGTTGACAATACGAAGATTAGGTTTAGCAATTGCAAACTGTTCTGTACTGATAAGACCTGTGGTCTCAGGAGTTTTAGGGATGTGAATAGTAATGAAATCAGATCTCTTCATTAGTTCTTCTAGAGAAACAAGTTCAACACCCATCTGCTCTGCTCTTACCTGAGTTACATAAGGGTCATAGCCAATCAAAGTTGTTCCAAAACCACTTAGTCTTTGAGCAACTAGAGTTCCAATACGACCAAGACCAACAATTCCGATGGTCTTTTCATACAGTTCGATACCGGTGAACTTAGATCTCTGCCATTTTCCTGCCTTGAGCGAAGCATTAGCATCCGGAACAAAGCGAGCAAGAGAGAAGATGTGAGCAATAGCAAGTTCAGCAGCTGAAATAACGTTTGAGGTTGGAGCATTGACAACCATTACACCTGCATTAGTAGCAGCCTTGATGTCAACGTTGTCTAGACCAACACCTGCTCTAGCAATTACCTTCAAGTTAGGAGCAGCTGCGATAGCCTCCGCGTCAACCTGAGTAGCTGAACGAACAAGGATTGCATTAGCGGTAGCAAGCTCTTTAAGAAGTGCTTTGCGGTCAGTGCCATCAACGTTACGCACTTCAAAGTCTGGCCCTAGAGCTTCAACGGTTGCAGGTGAAAGCTCTTCAGCAATAAGAACAATTGGTTTAGCCAAGGTAAAGATCCTCGAAGTTAGTTGGGTTGGATGTTTGCTGCCACAGCGAAGCGTGCTTCAATCTTACCCAAGCCATGACTAGTCTTTTACTGTGAATGAACGTATCTTCTACGCAGCTATCTCAAGCGATGGCTATCTATCAGGCCCTAATGGAGATATGTCTTGGGCTGAAAAGTACCTATCTTCTGGGGAAGACTACGGCTATTTCAACCTAGTAAGCACTTCCTCAGCAATCCTGCAGGGCAGGGCAACCTTTGACTTTGAGATCGAAAGTGGAGTTCAAGGTCCTAGGCCCCTACCCACCTACGTCCTAACGCATATCCCAGAACTCTACGAAAACGTAGTCCAAGAGAACATCTATTTCACCGGAGGTGAAATAGAACGAGTAGTTGAACTCATTGAAGAAAACCATCCAGGCAAGCTTTTTGTTATGGGAGGAGCCGATGTAGTTAGACAACTACTCAAAGCGAACCTGATCACCACCATGAGATTGTTTGTTTGCCCTGAAGAACTGGGGAACGGAACTCCAGCTTTTGAAGATGAATCTGTATATGACAAATTCAAACTCTCCGATGAAAAGCAGTATTCCTCAGGAATCATTGAAGAGGTTTATACCCTCAAGGCTTAAACAAAGAAGCCCCCGTCGAAAGACGAGGGCTTACTTAGTTGATCTTTAGCGAGCTGCTTTGCCTTCTTGGTAATCATCTGAGTTCTTGATCCAAGAGAAGAGCTTACGTAGGCTACGACCAACTGCTTCAATTGGGTGAGTCTCGCCCTTTGCTCTAAGAGCTAGGAACTCAGGAGCTCCAGCATCCTGGTCAGCTACGAAACGGTTGGCAAATGTTCCATCCTGAATGTCAGTTAGAACATCGCGCATACGCTCTTTAACCTCTGGGCCAATAACTCTTGGACCTGAGATGTAGTCACCGTACTCAGCTGTGTCAGATACTGACCAACGCTGCTTAGCAATTCCACCTTCATACATGAGGTCAACAATTAGCTTTAGCTCGTGAAGAACTTCGAAGTAAGCAACTTCTGGCTGGTAACCGGCTTCGATTAGAGTTTCGAAACCGTACTGAACCAACTGTGATGCTCCACCACAAAGAACAGCCTGCTCACCGAATAGGTCAGTTTCTGTTTCTTCAGTGAAAGTTGTCTTGATTGTTCCAGCTCTGGTTCCACCAATAGCTTTTGAGTAAGAAAGAGCTAGATCAAAAGCGTTACCTGTGAAGTCCTGCTCAACAGCAACTAGGTTTGGTACTCCTCTGCCGTCCTGATATTCACGACGAACGATGTGTCCTGGACCCTTAGGTGCTACCAGGAATACATCAACATCAGCTGGTGGCTTGATGAAGCCGTAACGTATTGAGAATCCGTGACCGAAGACCAGTGCCTTACCTGCAGTTAGGTTAGGAGCAATCTCGTTTGCATAGATGTCTCTCTGACGTGGGTCTGGAGCAAGAATCATGATTACATCTGCCCAAGCAGCTGCATCAGCAACGTTTAGAACCTTAAGCCCGCCTTGTTCAGCCTTTGCCTTGCTTGCAGATCCGTCTTTAAGACCAACAACAACATCAACGCCTGAATCCTTCAGGTTTAGTGAGTGCGCGTGTCCCTGAGAACCGTAACCAATTACAGCTACCTTCTTTGCTTGGATCAGCGATAGATCGGCATCTTTGTCGTAAAAGATTTCAGCCATTTGTTTTCTCCTTGTTTTTTGTTTTTGAAATTACTTAAGAACCTTCTCAGTAATTGACTTTGAACCTCGTCCAATAGCCAATACACCTGACTGCACCAATTCCTTGATGCCGAAAGGCTCGAGAACTTTAAGAAATGCTTGAAGTTTTGCTGTTTCGCCAGTGACTTCAATAATTAAAGAATCGCTCACAACATCGATGACGCGAGCACGGAATAAGGTTACTGCTTCTAGCACCTGAGATCTGGATGAAGCATCGGTTCTCACCTTGATAAGCATGTGATCGCGCTGCACAGTGGTCTCAGGCTCTAGTTCAACAACCTTGATTACGTTAATCAGCTTGTTCAGCTGCTTAGTTACCTGCTCCAAAGGCAGTCCATCAACACTTACAACTACTGTAATGCGAGATAGGCCTTCAACTTCGGTAGTTCCTACAGCTAAAGACTCAATGTTGAATCCACGACGAGCGAATAGACCCGCTACACGGGTTAGTAGACCTGGACGGTCTTCTACTAGAAGAGATAGTACGTGATGTGACATTTACTCCTCCTCCCCTTCTTCCCAGACGGGTCTGGTATCTCTAGCGAACTGAACTGCATCGTTTGATAGACCTGCAGGAACCATTGGCCATACCATTGCATCTCTACCAACAATGAAGTCGATAACTACTGGTCGGTCGTTAGTTTCAATAGCTAGCTTGATTGCTGCATCAACATCTTCTTCTTTTTCAACTCTGATACCAAGGCAGCCATATGCTTCAGCTAGCTTCACAAAGTCAGGAACCATGATGGTGTCTGTTCCAGTGTTTAGATCCGTATTTGAATACCTTGAGTTATAGAACAGTGTCTGCCACTGTCTAACCATTCCAAGAGAAGAGTTGTTAATAATGGCTACCTTGATTGGAATGTTGTTGATGGTGCAGGTTGCTAACTCTTGGTTAGTCATCTGGAAACAACCATCGCCATCAATAGCCCAAACTAGACGTTCTGGTTCAGCAACTTTTGCACCCATAGCAGCAGGAATTGAGTAACCCATAGTTCCAGCTCCACCTGAGTTCAACCATGAGTTAGGACGCTCATACTTGATGAACTGAGCTGACCACATCTGGTGCTGACCAACACCAGCGGCAAATACTGCCTCTGGTCCTGAGATCTCACCAATACGGCTAATTACATACTGCGGTGACATCTTGCCATCATCTGGCTGGGTGTAACCAAGTGGGTAGCGAGTTCTCAAATCATTTAGGAATGTCCACCACTCAGCAATGTCTGGCTTAGTTCCCTTTAGTTCTGAAATAAGTTCTGCATTTAGTTCAGTTAGAACTTCTCTAACATCACCAACGATAGGAACATCAGCAAAACGAATCTTGCCAATTTCGGCAGGATCAATATCAACGTGAATAACTTTTGCTCCAACAGCAAATGTCTTTACCTGACCTGTAACACGGTCATCAAATCTTGCACCCAGAGTAATTAGTAGATCGCTTTTCTGCAGAGCAGTAACGGCAGGAACAGTTCCGTGCATACCCGGCATACCAAGGTTCTGCTCGTTTGAATCTGGGAAAGCACCTCTTGCCATAAGTGTTGTTACTACCGGTGCACCAATAATCTTTGATAGCTCAAGAAGTTCTTTAGAAGCTCCTGCTCTAATTACTCCTCCACCAACATACAAAACAGGACGCTTTGCTTCTTTGATTAGTTGAGCAGCAGCTTGAACCTGCTTGCCGTGAGGCTTAGTAACCGGCTTATAGCCAGGCAGATCTACCTTAGGTGGCCAGATGAATTCCATCTTTCCAACTTGAGCATCCTTAGCAATGTCAACAAGAACAGGACCTGGTCTACCAGTAGTTGCAATTAGAACTGCAGCAGCTAACACACCTGGAATATCTTGTGCCTTAGTTACTAGGAAAGAGTGCTTAGTAATTGGCATGGTGATACCAACAATGTCTGCTTCTTGAAAAGCATCGGTACCAATAGAAGTTGAGTTAACTTGACCAGTGATTGCAAGTAGTGGAACAGAGTCCATGTGTGCATCAGCAATAGCTGTTACCAGGTTGGTTGCCCCTGGCCCAGAGGTTGCAATACAGACACCAAGTTTTCCTGATGCTGATGCATATCCTTCAGCTGCGTGACCTGCACCTTGTTCGTGACGAACAAGGATGTGTCTAATCTTTGTTGAATCCATTAGTGGATCATAGGTAGGCAGGATTGCTCCACCAGGTAAACCGAAAATGTCGGTTACCCCTAGAAGCTCAAGACTTCTTACGATTGCTTGAGCACCTGTTAACGTTTCGTTAGCCATAATTCATCCTTGATTGGTAAAACCAAACCTGTGTTATCCGGTGTAAGCACCTTCGGCTGCTGAATGCACCAGCTTCGAGTATTTAGCTAAGACTCCACGGGTATATCGGGGTTCTAAAGGAACCCATTGAGTTTTCCGGGCTGCCAACTCTTCCGGCTCAACTAGTAGTTCGAGCGTTCGAGCTGCGATGTTAACTCTTATCAAGTCTGAATCGCGCACTAGAGCAATTGGACCGCCATCGGTCGCCTCTGGTGCAATGTGTCCGATACATAAGCCGGTTGTGCCGCCTGAGAATCGTCCGTCAGTCAAGAGTAATACATCTTTACCTAAACCTGCACCCTTGATAGCTGCTGTGATGGCTAGCATCTCACGCATACCAGGGCCACCCTTAGGTCCCTCATAGCGGATAACCACTACATCGCCCTTAGAGATCTTGCCTTCAGAAAGAGCTTCCATAGCAGCTGCTTCCCTATCAAAGACACGAGCAGGACCAGTAAAGTCTTCTAGGTCAAAGCCAGCAGTCTTCACAACAGCGCCTTGAGGAGCCATTGAACCCTTAAGGATTGAGATACCACCGGTCTTATGGATTGGGTTGTTTAGAGCTCTAATGATCTTGCCATCTGGGTCAGGAGGATTAATTCCTTCTAGGTTCTCAGCAACAGTCTTACCTGTAACAGTTAGAGCATCTCCGTGAATTAGACCTGCATCTAGTAGAGCCTTCATAACAACTGGAACTCCACCAACACGGTCAACATCAGCCATAACGTATCTACCGAAAGGCTTTAGATCTCCTAGGTGTGGAACCTTATCTGCAATGCGGTTGAAATCATCAAGTGTTAGATCCACTTCTGCTTCTCTAGCAATAGCTAGGAAGTGAAGAACAGCGTTAGTTGAACCACCAAAAGCCATGGTCACAGCAATTGCATTCTCTAGTGCCTTCTTAGTGATGATGTCTCTTGCAGTAATGCCCTGAGCAATTAGGTTAACTACTGCTTCACCTGAACGGTGAGCCCAAGCATCTCTTCTTCTATCTGCAGATGGAGGTGATGCTGAACCTGGAAGGCTCATACCCATAGCTTCAGCAGCACATGCCATTGTGTTAGCGGTATACATTCCACCACAGGCACCTTCACCTGGACAGATAGCTCTTTCAATACGATCTAGATCTTCAAGGCTCATAGTTCCAGCCTTGCAAGCACCAACAGCTTCAAAAGCATCAATGATTGTTACTTCTTTTTCAGTTCCATCAGAAAGCTTTACCCAGCCTGGAGCAATAGTTCCTGCGTATAGGAACACTGAAGCAAGGTCTAGACGAGCCGCAGCCATCAACATACCTGGCAGTGACTTGTCACAACCAGCTAGCAATACAGAACCGTCTAATCTTTCAGCCTGCATAACTGTTTCAACTGAGTCAGCAATAACCTCTCTAGAAACTAGAGAGAAGTGCATGCCTTCATGGCCCATAGAAATACCGTCAGAAACAGAAATAGTGCCAAATTCAAGTGGATAACCGTGAGCTGCGTGAACACCCATCTTGGCTGCATCAGCTAGACGATCAAGGGATAGGTTGCAGGGAGTTACTTCATTCCAAGAGGAGGCAACACCAATTTGAGGCTTTTCCCAGTCCTCATCGCCCATTCCAACGGCTCTAAGCATTCCTCGGGCAGCCGCACGTTCGATACCTTCGGTAACAATGCGGCTTCTAGGCTTCATATCTCTAGTCATTTACTAAGTTTAGGCGAATATCCGCTCATATAAGAAGGGAGCCTTTTATGTGGTTTAGCCTAGAGATGTGCCAACACCTCAAGAAACCTTAGACAAAGAGAGCCTTGCTAGATATACCTTGGCTGCTATCGTCTCCAGCCGTGAAGTAATCCGGTCATACTCAACCTCATTTGGTCTAGCCACCAACCTGTTGGCTAAGCCAATTAGAACTCATGTTCAGAACATCTACGCTCTAGTTCGAGTAGCAGATGAGATTGTTGATGGAGCAGCAGCCGGGGCATTAGGGCCAAACAGCAGAATTGAAGCTGGTTCACAGCTTAATAACCTAGAACAAGAAACCTATAAGGCCATGAACCTAGGTTTCAGCACAAATCTTGTAGTTCATGCATTCGCAGCAACCGCTATTGAAACTGGAATCACAAGAAAGATTGTTGAACCTTTCTTCTACTCAATGAGACTAGATCTTCAAAAGACCAAATACGACCAGAAGGCATTTGATGTCTACGTCTACGGATCAGCTGAAGTTATTGGGCTTATGTGTCTTCAGGCTTTCATCCAAGAAAAGAGTTTTGCTCCTTCAGAACAAGAAACTCTTAGAAAAGGTGCTCAAGCATTAGGAGCTGCTTTCCAAAAAGTTAACTTCCTAAGAGATTTAGCAGCTGACTTTGAACAATTAGGTAGAAGCTACTTCCCTGATGTGAACGTAACTACATTCAATGAAGAAACCAAGGTAAGACTTGTTGAAGACATCAACAAGGACCTTGCTCTTTCAGCAAGGACTATTCCACTTCTTCCTACATCTTCAAGAAGAGCAGTAGTTGCAGCTCAGTTCTTGTTCACAGCACTAAACAAGAAGATTGCTAAGACTCCTGCAGAGACTCTTATTCGTGCTCGGATTAGAGTCAACGATCTTCACAAACTTTTCATTCTCTTTAAAGCAATGATCGGAGTAACACCTAAATGACCCAGAAGACCGCAATTATCGTCGGTGGTGGCATCGCAGGACTAGCAACAGCAGCAATTCTTGCTAAAGCAGGAATGAAAGTTCAACTGTTTGAAGCCAGAGAAAAAGTTGGCGGTCGTGCTTACATTTGGGAAAAAGATGGTTTCACTTTCGACATGGGTCCTTCTTGGTATCTAATGCCAGATGCCTTTGATCAGTTCTTCAAACTAATGGGCACAACAGCAGCTGAACAACTAGACCTAGTTCGCCTAGACCCTGCATACAAGACCTACTTCGAAGGCCAGAAAGAACCTATGGTCATGCACGAGAACTTGGCTTTGAACCTAGCTGAGTTTGAAGCAGTAGAACCAGGAGCAGCCAAGCAGGTTCAGAAGTACCTAACCAGTGCTGAAGAGACTTATCTACTAGCCAATAAGCACTTCCTCTACACAAACTTCCAGAACATCAAATCCTTCGTACATCCAGATGTTGTGAAGAAGGCTGGAACATTTGTAAAGCACCTGCTCACATCTCTGTATGACTTCTCTTCAAAGCACGTTAAAGACGAAAGATTACGCAAGGTTCTGAACTTCCCTGCCGTGTTCCTAGGAGCATCTCCTTACGAGACACCAAGCATGTACCACCTAATGACCCACATCGATATGAATGTTGGAGTGTTCTACCCTCAGGGCGGTCTCTACAAGATCATTGAAGCCATTGAAGCTCTCGCTAAAAAGCACGGTGTTGAAATCCACACCAACTCTCCTGTTTCAAAGATTGAAGTTGACTCATTCGGGCAAGTAAAGGGTATTCGTGTTGGTGATGCACTTTATGAATCAGATGTAGTTGTTGCTAATGCTGACCTGCACTTCGTTGAAACTCAACTACTAGAACCTAAGTACCAGAGCATGCCACAGAAGTACTGGGACAAGAGAGTTCCTGGACCATCAGCCCTACTTATGTATTTAGGTGTCAAGGGTAAGGTAGACAACCTAGATCATCACACTCTTCTATACACAGATAACTGGAGCAAGAACTTTGCCCAGGTTTTCAAGAAGGCAGATGGCAAGAGCAAGATTGCATCTCCAGCTAGCTTGTATATCTGTGCTCCTAGCAAGACAGATCCATCTGTTGCACCGGAGGGTTATGAAAACCTATTCGTTCTAGTGCCAGCAGCTGCTGATCCTTCTATTGGTAGAGGTGGAATTGATAGAGCGGGAGATCCTGCTTTTGAAGCAGAAGCAGATCGCATCATCGAACAGATTGCAGACTGGTGTGAGATTCCAGATCTAGCTGACCGCATTGTGGTTAGAAGAACCATGGGACCAGCAAACTTTGTTGAAGAACTAAACGCTTGGTCAGGTACTGCTCTAGGCATGGCACACACTCTTCGTCAGAGTGCTTTCTTTAGACCTAAGAACAAGAGCAAGAAGGTTAAGGGTCTCTACTACGCAGGACACCACTCAATCCCAGGAATTGGTTTGCCTATGTGTCTTATCGGTGCTGAGCTTGTCTACAAGCTCATGATTGATGACAAATCAAGTGGACCTACTGTAAATGAAATTGCTCCTATTGCTGAAGGTGGCTGGAAGGGCCTGAACTAGTGGCCCAAGGGTATACCTATCTAGCAGGACTAATCCTTTCTCTAATGGGATTAGCTCTAATGGATTGGCGTCACAAGACTGCTTTCACAATAAACAAGAAGGCAGCTAGCCTAGCTATCTTTATTCCACTGGTGTTCTTCATCATCTGGGATGTTGCAGGTATTGCAACAGGCATCTTCTTTAGAGGAGACACCTCTCACCTATCAGGGGTCTTGCTAGCTCCTGAGTTCCCTATTGAAGAACTGTTCTTCTTACTTATATTGAACTACTCATCGCTAACCATCTTCACAACAGTGAGCAAAGTAATCGCTAAGAGGTCAGCTAAATGAATCAGTTCACTTACCTTGCTCTAAATGTTGTCTTCATGCTCATTGCTTTTGTGACACTGAATCTATTCAGCAGAAAGAGTCCTTGGCGAACAATAGGTTTCACATTGTTCTGGATGCTTCTGACCACCTTGGTATTCGATAACGTCATCATCGCTTTAGGCATAGTTGGATATGACGAAACGAAAATCAGTGGATTGCTGCTAGGTTTAGCCCCTATTGAAGACTTCGCCTACACAGTTGTTTCAGTGTTGGCTGTAGCAATCATCTGGACCAGAGTGACAAGGTCTTCCAAATGAAAGCTTTGAATCAACTCTTCTGGTCTTCCAGACCTATCTCCTGGATTAACACTGCTTTTCCTTTCGGATCAACCTATCTTCTAATCAACAAAGAGATGGATCTAACCTTCTTTGTTGGAACCCTGTTCTTTCTAATTCCATACAACCTCTTGATGTATGGAATCAACGATGTCTTTGACTACGAGAGTGATCTTAGAAACCCTCGTAAAGGTGGCATTGAAGGAGCACTTCTAAACAAGAAGTACCACAAGCTAACTATCTGGTCAGCAGTACTTAGCTGTGTTCCGTTCCTGGCTTACCTCTACGCAGTTTCAGATCTAGCTTCTAGCGCTTGGCTAACTCTCTTCATCTTTACTGTTATCGCCTATAGCGCTCCGAAGCTTCGCTTCAAGGAGCGTGGTTTCCTAGATTCAATAACTTCAGCCAGCCACTTCGTAGGCCCAATGATTTATGCCATGTCCCTAACAGGTCTAGACATGTCTCAACCTCAGGTTCTGTTCATCATCTTTGCCTTCACTTTATGGGGAGTGGCATCTCATGCCTTTGGCGCAGTTCAGGACGTTAGAGCAGATCGTGAAGCAGGTATCTCAAGCATCGCAACCATGATTGGTGCAAGAGCAACTGTTTGGTTTGCTTTTTTCTCTTATGCACTAGCTGGAGTCTTGGTTCTAAACACCAACTGGCCAGGACCAATAGCAGCTATCGGAGCACTGCCATATCTTTTGATTCTTACGCCTTATCTTCGAATCACAGATGAGACTTGTGAGAAGGCAAACAGAGCTTGGCGTCAATTTATTTGGTTGAACTTCTTTGCTGGTGCTCTTGTTTCTTTGATTATTATCTAGCTGACCAATCAATCATGTATCGGCTGTTATAGCCATTGCTACAGTGCTGACAGCTGTATAAACGAGATGGTTTTCTGTATCTAAAGTGCTCATGTCCATTAGGACATAGCCCTTTATAAGGCGCATAAGCAGCGGCTATTTCTTGACCGGTGTATTTATCGTTTCGATAGCCAATCTTCTTAGCCGTAGCTAACCACTTCTTACTGTGTCCTTCTTTAGGGCCACAAAGAGCATGAGCAATCTCATGAAGCACGGTCTGCATAACATCATCTATTGAGTGAACCAGAGCAAGATACTTGCTCACAGTTATCTTCTTATCGTTATAAGAACACATTCCTGCTCTTCTACGACCACTATCAAAACCAAACGACCATTCACGATCTTCAAGCTTTTCTAGCATTTCGGTTTCAGCTAATGCTCTGATGTAATCCCAGCGATCAGCAACGAGACGTATTTTCTTTCCTTCATTGCTTCTTGATTTCTCAACAAAGCCAAAGTCTTCTAAACAAGCAAGTAAAGACAGCTGCTCAACATTTGCTCTTGCAGTTACCTTGCCTAATTTGTATTCATCAAAGGCATAATCCATAAGAACTCGAATGCCCTCAGCCACCCAAGCCATACTCCCCTGCTGGCTCTTACCAATAACTAAAGACGCAGAAGGTCCTTGATCCTTAAACTCTGCGAACCCAAGTTCAGCAACAGGTTCCCCAGATCTTGTGACCGCCCACATGCTTTCACCAATAGGCTCAAGCTCAAGCCCTGCTCGGCTTAGCCTCTCAGTTGGTTTAGTCATTGTCGCAATCATCGCAAAGACAGGCTAACCCTGAATGGGTGTTTGATGTTGGAGTTATCCACCAGAGGTCTGTTGTTTCTTTACGGCTAGAAACTTCAAGTTACGCCTAGAGATGTTGCAGTTGCCGAGCAATAGGATTGTGTCAGCGAAAGGACACCATGAGCAATCAGCCAAAGATTCTGGTCATAGTTCACGATATCGATGACCACCTCAACGAGATGGCTAACCCGATTGCTGAGGCCGGCATTCTCATGAACACTTGGGATGTCCAGAACGACGGTGACGGGCTTCCTAACTTAGATGAACTTGAGCAGTATTCAGGCATCATTTCCCTTGGTGCTCACGCTGGGGTCTTGGAAGAAGCCGAAAATCCTTGGATGAGTCATGAACGCAAGATCATGGAGTGGGCTCTAGAAACCGAGACCCCTCTTTTAGGTCTTTGCTTCGGATCCCAACTACTTGCTTCCGCTGCAGGAGCTCGGGTCTATAAAGCCGAAGCAGGAGAATTTGCCTGGACAAAAGTTGATATGCTTCCAGAAGCCGCCAGCGATCCAGTAATTGGTTCTTTAGGTGAAACCGCAGACGCATTCCAATTTCACTACGACACTTTTGAACTTCCAGAGAACGCTGTTCTACTTGGCGAAAGCAATGGCACCATCGAAGCCTTCAGAGTTGGTTCTAGCGCTTGGGCAACTCAGTTCCACCCAGAGGTAGGGCTCTCTCAACAGTTAGCTTGGCTCAGCACCTACCGTAGAGCATTTCTTCGCGAGGGCATTGATCTAGATGAACAGATTGCCAAGTCACACCAACTTGCGGCAAGCTACCGAAAACAAGCTTGGGATCTGTCTGCAGCATTTGCCAAGCAGGTTCTTGCTTTCCATAACCGCTAAGCCAATATTGAAGAAACCCCAGTCCTCGTGAGAAGGAACTGGGGTTTCGTGCGCTCCCCGGGAATCGAACCCGGAACCCACTGATTAAGAGTCAG
>CANLCU010000009.1 GCA_947489135.1 Micrococcales bacterium | reverse complement strand
AGAGTTTCTCTCAACCTTGATGAAGGTAGATACTCAGGTAGTCCTGTTGCTGGGTTAATCTCTGGTCTTACCCAGACAGGGATTACTCCTGCATAAACCATTCCAACAAGAACTGATTTATGAAGAGTTCTAGAAACAATTACTTTGTCGCCAGGACCGGCTACCGCCATAACAGCTGCGTGGTTAGAACCTGAAGACCCATTCACACCGAATCTGCATAGGTCCGCTCCCCATAGATCAGCAGCTAGTTTCTCTGCTTCAAGGATTAGGGATGGAGAGATTCGATATGGGTGATTGCCTGGCAGAACTGGAATGTCGCCATCAACGATGGGACCGGTTAGATTGGTGCGGCCTTTATGGCCTGGGATTTGAAAAGGAGATCTGTCTGTCTCCATGTCGCGTATCCACGCGTCTAGTAGAGGAGCTGTTGCTCTTAGCCCCATTGGATCTTTTGTATCAAGCAGAGTTGCTGCACCAAACGGTTCTGTTGGCAATATCCCAACCTTTCAATCTACATTCGCATTTCTACGAACTGCTAACAAGATGATGAAGGACCAGGATTTCTCCTGGTCCTTCAGCCTAACTTTCTTTAGTGAACGCTAGGTAAAACTATTTAGAACTCTACTTTGGTAACGCTGGTGTCTAGTGGGATACCAGGACCAAAGGTTGTTGCTAGAGATGCCTTCAATAGGTACTTACCCTTTGAAGATGAAGGCTTTAGTCTCAAGATTTCATCTAGAGCAACTGCCAGGTTCTCGCCAAGCTGTTCCTTAGTGAAAGAGATCTTTCCAATGATGAAGTGAAGGTTTGACTGCTTGTCAATGCGGAACTCAATCTTTCCACCCTTGATGTCAGTAACAGCCTTTGCTACATCTGGAGTAACAGTTCCAGTCTTAGGGTTTGGCATTAGGTTACGAGGACCTAGAACCTTACCTAGACGACCGACCTTACCCATAAGTTCAGGTGTTGATACCGCTGAGTCGAAGTCTGTCCAACCAGCTGCTACCTTCTCGATTAGCTCGTCGCCACCGACTTCGTCAGCACCTGCTTCGCGAGCTGCATCTGCAGCTGCACCGGTTGCGAATACGATAACGCGTGCTGTCTTACCAGTACCGTGAGGCAAACCTACGGTTCCACGGATCATCTGGTCAGCTTTACGAGGGTCAACACCAAGCTTCACTGCAACTTCAACAGTTGAGTCGAACTTTGATGTGCCAGTTTCTTTTACTAGTGTTACTGCTTCTGCAGGTGTGTAGAACTTACCTTCAGTGATTTTTTCTGCTGCGGCAATATATGCCTTTGAGCGCTTAGCCATTCTGCTTTTCCTTCTTGTTTAGTTGGTCACAGTTGTGGTTGAACGAGTCGCGCGCGACTCTCCCACTTCCGTTTGTTTCTTTTGTTGCTTAGTAACCTTCGACTGTGATACCCATGCTGCGGGCAGTACCAGCGATGATCTTTGCGGCTGCTTCAACGTCATTGGCGTTGAGGTCAGCCATCTTTGACTCGGCGATCTTTAGAACCTGTTCGCGAGTAAGTTTTGCTACCTTCACTGTGTGAGGGGTTGCTGAACCCTTAGCTACTCCAGCTGCCTTCTTGATTAGCTCAGCTGCTGGTGGAGTCTTAAGGATGAAAGTGAATGAACGGTCTTCATACACGGTGATCTCTACTGGAACCACGTTTCCACGCTGGTCTGCAGTTGCATTGTTGTATGCAGTACAGAATTCCATGATGTTCACACCATGCTGACCAAGAGCTGGACCAATCGGTGGGGCTGGGTTAGCAGCTCCTGCTTGGATCTGCAACTTGATCATGCCGGTTACTTTTTTCTTCGGTGCCATTTGTTAGTTTCCTTTGGTTTTAGGTTTGTAAATCTTTATACGAGAGCTGATACCTGGTCGAAGGCAAGTTCAACAGGAGTTTCACGTTCGAACAATGAAACCAGAACAATAAGCTTGCCGCTTTCTGCCTTGATCTCGCTGATGGTTCCAGGAAGACCCGCGAACGAACCTTCCTTGATCATGATGCTTTCGCCAAGTTTGTAGTTGACGTTAACAGGGATTGACTTCTGCTTACCCTTAGCTCCACCCTTAGCTGCTGCCTTAGCTGCCGCTTCTTCAGGTAGAACATAAAGAGTCTTCAGCATGTCGAATGCTTCTTGAGGACGCAGTGGGCTTGGGTATTCGCTGTGACCTACGAAGCCTGTAACAGCTGGAGTACCGCGAACTAGAGACCATGAGTCTTCGTTCATGTCCATACGAACTAGAACATAACCAGGAATACGTACCTTGGTTACAAGCTTTCTCTGACCGTTCTTGATTTCAATGGATTCTTCCATTGGAACTTCGATCTGGTAGATGTTGTCTCCACCAACGATTGAGAGCATACGGTTTTCAATGTTCTGCTTCACACGCTTCTCGTAACCTGCGTATGAGTGAATGATGAACCACTTACCTGGCTGCTCGCGAAGTTCCTTCTTGAATGCAGCGTATGGGTCTTCTTCTTCAACAGCTGCTTCTTCCGAAGCTGCTTCGTGAATATCTGCAGCTGCTGCTGTTTCAGATTCTGCAGCAACCTCAACGTCAGTCTCAACATGAAGAGCTAGCTCCTCAGCTGATGCTTCGTCAGCGTTGGTGTCATCAATGTAAGCAGGATCGGTTTCAGCGTAATCAGAAGATTCAACCTCTAGGTTGATCTCTTCTGGCTGGTTCTGCTCTGATTCGAAATCGGTCACGTGTTTCCTTAGTTAGTTGTTGCTAAAAATTAGTTGGTGGTATCGAAGACTGTGTACAGCCAGGCAACACCTGATCCAAACAAGAAGTCAAAACCAAAGATGATAACCATAACTACAGTTACGAAACCAAGAACAACTCCTGTGTAGTTACGAAGTTCGCTGAAGGTTGGCTTGTTAACTTTGCGAAGCTCTGCGATTACCTGCTGAATGAAAAGAATGATGCGACCGATAGGACCGCGGGCAGCAGCTTTATTGACATTGGACTTTTCAACTAAGTCTTCAGATGCCTGCTCTAGTTCTTCTGACATTTCTCTTCTTTCAGTTAGTGCTGGTGTTACTTCTTCGATGCCACAAATGTGACATCGTTTGCAGGGCAGACAGGACTCGAACCTGCAACCTGCGGTTTTGGAGACCGCTGCTCTACCAATTGAGCCACTGCCCTAAGGAGGCAAATGGGCACACTAATAGATTGATATCTAAAATGATTAAATTTGCCAGATTAGGCTTGGGGCAGTTGTCAAACTACCTCTAACGAGTTTAGCCCTGAGACCCTCTAAATGCAAAGGGAGATCTTGGCTCTTGTGTAGGTAATGCATATGCATTACCATATCTGCATGGACGATAACGAACTCGAATCAAGCCTTACCGATCGGTACCAAACCACCGTTCCAGCAAGAATACGCAAACTCCTTGGTCTAAACAAGAGAGACAAGCTGGAGTGGATACTCGATGAGTCTGGAGGTATCCGAGTCAGCAAGAAAGCTCCAGTATCAGACCACGCTGACCCAATATTCGATCAATGGCTGGATTTCTTGGAAAGGGACATGCTTGAACATCCTGAGCGATTGATCCCTCTCGATGAAAAGCACTACGAAGACATGGTCTTTGAGCTCTCCGGTGAACGCGGAGTTGGTATCCCCGGTTTCCCACCAACTTTGGCTGAATTCATTGCTCAACCCCTGCCATTTGATATGGACGAGGCCCTCGAAGATGACGAGGATAAGTAGTTGATTGAAACTAAATGGACTACCAAAATCCATCCAGCCTTCGAATTGGAGTTCAACAACTACAAGGAACTCGCAGCTAAAGCTATGTCAATAGTTGGCGAAGATTGGTTCAAGACCCGTGCCGGTAAAAAATTTATTGCCCTAAACAAACAAGTTCGAGAGAGCATTCCGAGTGATCCAAGCAACCCAGAGTATCGTCTAGGAGATTCACTTGGAACCAGCTACACACATTGGTTTAGAGCAAAATTCTTGCAGCAGTACAGAATCTTCTTTAGATACAGCACACGCAGCCAAGCAATTGTCTACGCCTGGGTGAACAACGACGACACGCTACGTGCGTATGGATCAAAAACAGATGCTTATCTGGTCTTTAGAAAAATGCTGGAATCAGGCAAAGTGCCAAATAGTTGGGATGAGCTAATTGCTGAATCGAAACGACTTAGCTAAATAGTTTTTGTAATCTCTGAATACCTTCGAGAAGCTGGGCATCGCCAAGTGCGTATGACAATCTCACATATCCAGAAGGTCCGAAAGCTTCACCTGGAACAAGAGCTACTTCAGCAGCATCAAGCATGTAGTCACAAAGCTCGAGGCTAGTTTCAATTCTCTTGCCGCCCCATTCTCTACCTAGTAGACCAGTGACGTCTGAGTAAACATAGAAGGCACCCTGAGGAGTTGGAGCAATCCAACCAGGGATCTTGTTTAGTTCCTCAACTGCGACAGTTCTTCTTCTATCAAATGCATCACGCATAGCTAGAACTTCGTCCTGAGGGCCAGTAAGAGCAGCGATAGCTGCTCTCTGGCTGATGTTAGAGACGTTAGATGAAAGGTGGGACTGAAGGTTTCCTGCTGCCTTCATTACATCCAGCGGCCCCGCCATCCAGCCCAAACGCCAACCAGTCATGGCATAAGTCTTAGCAACACCGTTAACCAGGATGGTTCTGTCAATAAGTTCTGGAACAACTTCAGTAATTGAATATGCCTTCAAACCGTCATAGGTGAGGTTCTGGTAAATCTCGTCAGTGATTACCCAAAGACCATTTTCATATGCCCATTTACCAATAGCTTCAACTTCTTCACGAGAGTGAACTGCTCCGGTTGGGTTTGATGGAGAAACAAATAGTAGAACTTTTGTTCTAGGAGTCCTAGCTTTTTCTAGTTGATCTACTGTTACTAAATACCCCTGGTCACTACCAGCGAAGATTTCAATAGGAACACCGCCAGCTAGATGAATTGATTCTGGATAAGTTGTCCAGAAAGGTGTTGGCACAAGAACTTCATCGCCTGGATCTAGTAGAGCTGCGAATGCTTGATAACAAGCCTGCTTACCACCGTTAGTAACCACTACTTGAGCTGCTGTTACTTCAGTTCCTGAATCAATCTTTGTTTTGTGAGCAATAGCTTCACGAAGTTCAGGTAAACCAACTGCTGGTGTGTAGCGGTGGTTCTTAGGATCTCTAGCGGCTAGAACTGCTGCTTCAACAATGTGTTGAGGAGTTGGGAAGTCTGGTTCACCCGCTGCATAAGAAATAACTGGCTTACCAGCTGCTTGCAAAGCCTTAGCCTTGGCATCAACTTTTAGAGTCGCTGACTCTGCAATAGCGCCAATTCGATGAGATATTCTTGGGAATTCATTCACAGCACTAGCCTACCGAAACCTCATCATTGAAGAGAGAGCCAAGTATCCTAAAACTCATGAATGCCATCCTGCCAGGACTACTTACCGGTCTTTCACTAATCGTGGCCATCGGAGCTCAGAATGCATTCATTCTTAGACAAGGGCTTCTCAAGAAGCACGTTCTGGCAATCGTGCTTATATGCGCAATAAGCGATGCGACCTTGATTGTCTTGGGGGTGCTTGGCTTAGGGTCTCTAATCTCCCTGTTACCTGGAGCTCTGGAGGTAATCAGATGGGTGGGAGTTGCCTTCCTTGTTTGGTACGGATCGACTTCTCTCAGAAGATTCGCGAAAAATGAATCGCTCAAGGCTGCTGAGGCTGGATCAGGAACTCTAAAGCAAACAGTTCTAACTGTCTTGGCTCTCACTTTCCTAAACCCTCACGTATATCTCGACACAGTCATCTTTATTGGTGGCATTGCTAATCAGTTCAAAGAAGATAAGTGGTTCTTTGTAATAGGTGCGGTAGCCGCAAGTTTCATTTGGTTCTTTAGTTTGGGCTTTGGTGCAAGAAAAGCATCGGTACTAGTGAGTAAGCCTTCATTCTGGAAAATCTTAGACATCTTTATTGCTGCTGTGATGTTCAGCTTGGCTATTTCTTTAGCCGTTGCAGATCTAGGTTAGAAACCAATCAGGTTTGGTTCTGGAACCAAATTGATTCCGAACTTGTTTGATACCTGAGTCTGAATGTATCTAGCCAACTCAACAACTTCATCTGCTGTTGCATATCCCCTATTAGTAATTGCAAGAGCATGCTTAGTAGAGATAGCAGCATTAGATCCTGGCAAACTAAATCCCTTTTGAATACCTGCTTGTTCAATAAGCCAGGCAGCACTTAGTTTCACAGTTAGGCCATCGTCTGCTTCTGTTGGCCACTGTGGTGCATCTAGTGGAAGTGTTTTAGCAAAGCTCTCAGAAACTATTGGGTTAGTAAAGAAAGATCCGCAAGACCAGGTGTCATGATCTTTATCGTCTAAGACCATTCCCTTAGAAGCTCTGAGTCCGACTACCTCTTCAACTCTGGCCTCTAGTAGTTCATTGTGTGCTGCTGGAAGATCAGTAAAGAATTGGAATTCAACCCAGGTAACTATTCCTCTTTTACCTCGCTTGAAGATGCTGTCTCGATAACCAAACACACAATCAGCTTTAGTCAAAACCTGCACTTCATTAGTTTCAAAATCTAGAAACTCAAGTGAATGAAGGGTAAGAGATAGTTCTTGACCATATGCACCAATGTTCTGGATAGGTGCTGCTCCAACAGTTCCAGGAATACCGGCAAGAGATTCAATACCGGCTAAACCTTGTTTAGCAGTGCGAATAACAAAGTCACTCCAGTTCTCGCCTGCTTGAACTCTGACTCTGCCTTGACCTATGTATTCAACGCCTAGGTTTCTTACCCAAATAACTTCTAGATCTGATACATCATCTGCTGCAACTAAGTTTGAGCCGCCACCAAGAACTAACCAGTTATCAGTTCTTGCCCAAACATCTTTAGCAATTGCAATGAGCTCATCTCTACTTGAAGCAGTGTGGATGTGCTTAGGACTACCACCGACACGGATGGTGGTTAGTTCACTAAGCGGTTGGCTCATAACTTGATAACTGCCTGAGCTTTACCAAGAACTGCTAGTTCAGCAGAACTTGCAGATAGATCTATACGAACTGTGTTGTTCTCAAGATCAATTGCTCCAACTTTGCCAATAACCAATACATCAGCACCCTTGTCAGCATCAACAAATACAGGCTTAGTGAAACGAACTCCATAGTCAATAACTTTGCCTGCATCGCCAACCCAGTTGACAGCTACCTGAACAGCTGCTCCCATAGTCAACATTCCGTGAGCTAGAACTCCATCAAGACCTACAGACTTAGCAAAGTCATCGCGGTAGTGAATTGGGTTGAAGTCTCCTGAGGCTCCTGCATATCGAACTAAAGAATCACGAGTGAAGTGGAAGGTGTGACTTCCAATTTCTTGACCTACTTCTAGAGAAGCAATATTGATGTGAGTCATTACTCTCCCCTCACTACTAGTGTGCTGATTGCAGTACAAACGAGTTTCTTTTCAGCATCAAATACTTCAGTGTTGAAAGTAACCATAGAGTGAGCACCGAGTGATTTAACTGAAGCAACTTCTAGAACAGAAGTAAGTTCGTCACCAGCGACAATTGGTCTGACAGATACGAATCTCTGGTCCCCGTGCACAACTCTAGAAAAGTCGATGTCTGCTTCAGGGTCTTGAAGAACAGCAGGAAGGCTTCGCTCTTGAATCACAACAGCGAAAGTTGGAGGAGCAACTAGATCTGAGTAGCCAGCTGCTTGAGCAGCAAAGAGATCTAGGTTGACTGGGTTTGTTGAGAAGACAGCATTAGCGAATTCTCTAACCTTTTCTCTACCAACTAAATAGGGACTGGTTTCTGGGTATTTCTTACCCTGAACATTTGGATTTACCATGGGTCAAGTTTCGCAGATATTTAGCCCAAAGGGCCCTGGTAGCGGGAGCGGGACTTGAACCCGCGACACCACGATTATGAGTCGTGTGCTCTAACCACCTGAGCTACCCCGCCGCAGAGCCCCGAGACAGGATTGAACTGTCGACCCCTTCCTTACCATGGAAGTGCTCTACCACTGAGCTATCGGGGCGTGACTACCTTGAATAAACAGGCTTAGGCACCGTTAGAGATTACCACCAAGGCAAACCATAGGCAAACCTTAGATAGCCGCAGGAAGCCTATATATGTTGATTGTTAGTGGATCTGTAGGGAGTTTGGCTACCTTGCCATCAAAAGTTAGCTTGGCTCCACCAAAGAGATTCTCAGCCTGCTTCAACCCAGCAACAGCATCCAAAGCAATAGCAGCATTGGTGTCTGTGCCTCGGGTAGCCACAGTCAAGATGGTCTGCTTCTTGTTCTCACGAACATAAGCGATGACTTCGTTGGAGACATAAACGAATCTCATAGAGCCATCGTGCAGAGCACTGTTCTCTTTTCTGATCTTGGCGAAAGCCTTGTAGTTCACAAGCATGGTTCTATCGTTAGGTCTCTCGTTATTCCAAGGAATAGGAGTTCTTGACTCTTCGCCGTTATGACCATCAAGACCAAACTCATCTCCAGCCCAGATAACTGGCATACCAGGGAATGTGAATTGCATACCTGCAGCTACCTTCTGAGCTCCAGGCATTGCAAAGGTTTTGAATCGAGGAATGTCATGAGTGTCCAGTGGGTTCATGTTGTGTAGACGAACATGCCAAGGGAAGCCAGCAGCAAAGTCGAGATGCTGTTTGACCATCTCAACACCGTTGATCTTTGTCTTACCAATACCTAGGAAACCAGCTTCAGCTTTAACGTTTGGGTTGTAGAACCATCTCCAAACAGGCTTAGTGAAGTTGTAATAAGTCATGGCTCCATGCCAACCTTCACCTTGAATTTGGTAGGCAGCGTCCCCGGTATATTCACCTAGAAGAATGGTGTCTGGATTTATCTTCTGCATAGATTCACGAATAAGAACCTGGAGTTCCATATACATATCTTCTTCACGAATACGACCAGTCATATTCGAAACATCAATACGCCAGCCATCCATAGCAAATGGCTTCTTGATCCATCTGGCCACAATTGACTTAGAACCTGTGATGAATCTCTTTCTTAGCTCCTGTGAGTTCCAGTTGAACTTAGGTAAAGATGGAACACCAAACCAAGAGTCGTAATCTTTGTTCTTATTACTGAAGTAATAGAACTCTGACTCTTTGGCCCCTGGCTTCTTATAAGAAGCCTTGAACCATTCATGAGCAGCTCCTGAGTGATTAGAAGTTAGATCGCCAATAATCTTGAAGCCCTTCTTATGTGCAGCTTGCGCTAACTCAATAAGTGCTTTGTCTCCACCAAGGAGCGGATCTACTTCATCAAAACTAGATGCGTCATATCTATGGTTGCTCTTAGCTGGGAATACTGGAGTTAGATAAATCAATGTCACACCCAAAGCCTTTAGGTGATCTAGGTGTTCTGTAATTCCATAGATGTCTCCACCAAAGAACTGCTCGCTCGTTCCAGGACCTGACCCAATTACTTTGTCTCCCCATTGTTTAGCTATTGCCCAACTAGGAATTTTTTGCTTTGCCAATCTTTCTGACTTAGCAAAACGATCAGGGAAGATCTGATACATCACAGCTTTCTTCCCCCAGTCAGGAGCAGAAGAGAAAGTATTGATTCTAAAATCTTCAACATCAGGCATTTCAAGTTCAGATAAGCCTCGAGCGTTTAGCCAATAGCTAGAGCCATCAGTCATTTCAATAAACCATCTGTAGTTCATGTATGGGTTATGCATGGTGATAACTGCTTCTAACCAACTCCAGTCATTCTTAGTTGAAACTACTTTGGCTGGTGGAGATGGGAATGCTTCACCTGATTCACTGAATCGAACTCTTACCTCTTTGATCTTGCCTAGAGCAGAGTGAACTCGAATACGGAGCTTGATCTTGTCGCCAACCTGCGGCTTCTGATTTGGAACATAAAGAGCAGATCCATCATGGTGAGGGTAAAGCCCTCTTGGCAGAAGGTCTAGAGCAGATTTCATGAGTATCCAGTTCTTGGGCTTAGCGGGCTAGGTCTAGAGACAAGTCTTGTCAGATTTGACGCTTAGACCAAATCTAGCAAGAGAGAATGTAAGCGATTACATTTTGGTAAACACTGGCGTTTGAGCCTTTTTTCTAGCGTAACTTTGAGAGCATGGTTGGAATATCGAACGAAGTGCTCTCAAGCGCTAGAAAAGACGCCGAATGGTGGAGAACTAGCGTTATTTACCAGATTTACCCTCGCTCCTTTGCTGATGGCAATGGCGATGGAATGGGAGATCTTAAGGGTGTTACTCAGAGATTAGAATCCCTAGCTGAGCTAGGCATTGACGCTATCTGGTTCAGCCCTTTCTTCAAGTCCCCTCAGAAAGACGCTGGATATGACGTCGCTGACTACAAGGACATTGACCCGCTATTCGGAAACCTTGCTGACTTCGATGCATTGGTGGCTAGAGCCAACACACTTGGTTTGAAGATCATTGTTGACCTAGTTCCTAACCACTCAAGCGACCAGCACGTTTGGTTCCAGGAAGCTCTAGAGGCTGCTCCTGGTTCTAAAGAACGTGCTCGCTACATCTTTAGAGACGGCAAGGGTGAAAACGGTGAACTACCTCCAAACAACTGGGAGTCAGTATTTGGTGGAGCTGCCTGGAGTCGAATCACAGAACCAGATGGAACTCTAGGTCAGTGGTACCTACACATCTTCGATTCATCTCAGCCTGACTTTGACTGGCAGAACGAAGAAGTAAGAGCAGAGTTTGATTCAGTATTGAGATTCTGGTTAGACAGAGGTGCTGCTGGTTTCCGTATTGACGTAGCTCACGGAATGATCAAGGTTGATGGACTACCTGATGTTGTTTCAAACAACTCAACAATGTCTGGTCAAGATTCACCTGATGCAATCAAGACTCAAGAAACAGAAGAAGAACTTATTGCTCGTCTTCAGGTTGAGAATCCTTTCTGGGGCCAGAACGGTGTTCACGAAATCAACAAGAGATTCCGTGCAATCTTGGATGAATACGATGACAGAGCTATGTGTGGTGAAGCATGGGTGCTTCCACTATCAAGAATGGCTCGTTGGGTTAGACCTGGCGAATACCACCAGACCTTTAACTTCGGTTATCTAGAAACTCCTTGGGACAAAGACAAACTACACAACGTAGTTACTGAATCTCTAAAAGAGTTTGGTGCTGTTGGTGCTCCATCTACTTGGGTACTTTCAAACCACGATGTTATTCGTCACGCCACAAGAATGGCTTACGACAAGATCCCTAAACAAGGTGATGGCATTGGCCCTAAGTATGAACAACCAGATGAAGCTAAAGGTCTAAGAAGAGCAAGAGCAGCTACTGCCTTCATGCTTGGACTCCCTGGTGGTGCTTACATCTACCAGGGTGAAGAACTAGGTCTACCTGAGCACACCACTCTGGACAACAAGTTCCGTGAAGACCCAACCTTCTTTAGAACCAATGGTGAGCGAGTTGGCCGTGATGGTTGCCGTGTTCCACTTCCTTGGGAAGCAGGAGCTAACGAATCTAATGGCTTCTCAAGCAATGGAAAGTCTTGGCTTCCTCAGCCTTCTTCATACAAGAGATATGCAAGAAGTGAGCAGGAAGGCGTTGCTGGATCAACCCTTGAGCTCTATAAGCAACTACTAAAGATGCGTAAAGCTCATGATCTAGGTAACGGTGAATTCCGTTGGGCTCCTGAGTTCATGGATGAATCAACACTTGCCTACGTAAACAATGGCGTATTGGTTCTCTCAAACTTCACCGGTAACTCTGTAGTTCTACCTGCTGGTGAAATCCTCGTAACAACTCAACACGACCTAACAATTGAGGGTGAGTTAGAGCACGACAACACAGTTTGGATAAAGTTGTAAATAAGAAAGCGGTTAACGCAGAAGTTCCCGGCATAGAAGCCGGGCACTTCTGTTTAACTTATCGATTTACTTTAGAGACTTAATCCAAGATGCACCGGACTTACCTAGCTTGCGTAACTGCTCTAGACGAACAGCAATCCAAACCATCACCGCTGCAATTAGAAGTAGCACTACCCATAGGAACCAGCTCTCTCGAGCAATTGGCTGGAAGGCATACGGTAGGACACCAACTATGACTCCAACTAATCCTGGGAAGAACAATCCACCTAGAGATCTGAGAGCTCCAACTACCAGCAAGGTAACTGTTGCAACCATCATGATTCCGAATCTCCACCAGTCAACCTGAGTCAGAGATGAGTTCCCGATTGAAGTAAAGGTCAAGAACAATGATGGACCTAGGGCTACTACAGATGGAATACCTAGATAGATGTAGCTGCTATCAGGTAACTTGTTGATACTTCTCAATCCACCTAGGAAGAGGAATAGGAACAGTGAAACACCTAGTGCTCTAAGAGCAACTGTTGTTTCATAGTCTGAACTCTGACCTGCACTTGCCCAAGTGATAGGCAAGATAAGTAGTGATAGCGCAGCTCCACCAGCTACTGCTGTTCCAAGGTTTCCGTTTCTAATACCAAGAATTAGTGAAACCAGAGCAATCAATAGCACTCCAACAATGCGAGTGATCTGAGTTGGGTTAGTTAGCGCAATCGAGATATCCAGAGTTGTGTAGGTATGGATGATCGAAGGCAGTACCAGTGTGAACAGAGGCAATCCGTAACTGAACAGGGTTGATTTGAAATCAACAATCTTCTTCAGGTTCATGTTGCCAACCACGATTGCAGCTGCAGCTCCCAGACCAAACAGCTCAGGACCTTCCATTAGATCTGGAGCTAGTACCTCAACTAGTTGAGCTAGCGATAGACCTAGACCTACAAGACCTGTGTATTCCAGAATTGCCCAAAGCAGGTTAGGTGCCTTAGAGAATCTAAACCAGGAGTACAGAGCAAGAATTGCTGTCGATGCAACTAGTCGATAAACAGTTGCTTCTTCATTTACGTTCTGAGTTAGAGAGTAGATAGCAGATGCTGCTACTGGGAATAGCAGTGGCACATCCATGCCAGCTAATCTTCTAAGGCTCTGGCTTGCTGCCTTGTTGAACAAAGCTGGAAGAGCAATAGCAATAGCTAGAGGCACTGTGTAAAGTTCGAGGTTGAACTTATCTAGATCAATTGAGTCTCTTAGCAAATCGCTAACAAACAGAGCAACTGTTACTGGAGCTAGATAGCTAAGAGCAAACCAACCGTATGTAGTTTGAGACTTTGCAGTACTAGATACGTTGAGCTGTCTAAAGACAATGACAGCAAAGATCGCAGAAAGTGCAATACTTCTAAAGCTAACTTCTTCCTTTGTAACATCAAGGATGTTGAATCCGGCCAGTGTTGAGAAGGCAAGGAATAGATATGCCAAACCAGTCACTCTCAGAGCAATAGCAACTCTCTCTGAAGACACTGTCTTTAGTTCGGCTGCCCCTGCTGAAAGAACAGCTACCAACGTTAGAATTCCTAGACCTAGGTATACCTGAGTTGAATCAGCATAAAGAGTCCACTCTACGGTGTTCATCAAAATCGATGTAACTGATAGACCAAACACACTTATGAGTGAGAAGTACGTTGTGTAACGTCCTGATACTCGCTTGTCCACAATTCTCAGTACGAGGTTCAAAGCAAGTGCACTAACAATTACCAGAGCAAGGTGGGCTGCTACTTCGAGTTCGTCTCTTTGTGCAATTGCAACGATAAGTAATCCAAGGAGTGAGAAGCCATAAGCCAACCAAACAGAAGACTTGACCTTCCCAATCCATGAGATGCCATAGTTCACTACTGCTATTGCAACTAGTGCCAGTCCTGTTACAAACAGATCTTCGTTGTTGCGATCTGTAACTAACAATCTCAGAGCCAAAACTCCCTGGAAAGCATATGAGTAGCGAAGAACTACTGCGCTCAGACCCTGTGCTTTGACTGCATATCTTGCAGCAAGCAGACCGGTTGTAAGGGCTGCTCCACCTAATGTACCTGCGAGGTAAATCTCATCTAGTGGAGTTACCGGCCTCTCCCACTCGAACTGGAAGGTGAGTAAAACAGTAAGCAGAGTAGTAAAGATGAAGATGACTATCTGAGAACCAGAGTCAAGTGCTTTGCCTAGCTTCTTATTCACCAAAGCAGTCAGAGGAGAGTAAGCAGCAGCTAGAAGCACGATACCTAGAGCAACTAGCGCATACTCAAGTGTGTAAACATCGAAAGTAACGCGACTTTCAATAGAGCTGAAGATCACACCTGACCCACCGGTCACACTTAGGAATAGAGAACCTAGACCTAAGAAGTGGAATACCGTAGCCACAACCATTGAGCCTCTTCTGGCACCTAGCAAGCTCTGGTAAACCAAAGACAGACCGAAGGCTACAAAGAAGATACCGAAGGCTGCAAGGTATTCAAATATCTCCTTCTCAACACCGATGTACCAAAGAACCCAGGATGCTGCCACAGTGAAGTGGGCTACCTGAATGGCAATAGGGTGCTCGCCAATTCTCTTGACAAAGTAACCAACAGCTACGGCACCAAACATGATTGCTGCGGTTCCAAACACTCCTAGCCAGTAGTTACTTGGATCGATGAATACAATCCAAGTATTCAGAGCAAGAGCTACCGCAGAATAAGCGTAGATGTGTAGCCAAGTATTGATTCGGCCCACTACCTTCTCTTCTGTGCCAAGAGCTTCAACCCACACAGATCTTGTGGCTACAGCTAAAACGCTTACCAGTGCAAAGACAGTGAATGACACAGGCTCTGGAGTCTCACCAAAACGAAGCATGTTCATAACTAGGTAACCCACACCTAGCAAAGCAAAACCAGCAACGCTAAACAGTGTGAACTTCTGCAGAGCGTCATCTTCACGCTTTGCTAAGTCCTTCTCATACTCAAGATCAGGAGTTCCCTTATCAAGCTTGAACTTGATCAGAGCAACTCGCTTACTTGCAAGAGCAACTAGAACTGCTCCCAGAGTTGCAGTTGAGCAGAACCAAGCGAATGAATCTGAGCCAATTTCAAATCGGTTTACTAGCTCGCCAAACATGAACACAAGTGCTGAAGCACCTAGACCAGCTAGAGAAATAATCTTCCAACCGAAGTTTGACTTGAATCTCGCGAGCACAAATGAAACGAGTGAAACAACAAAGAGGTTTGCAGTCCAGTACCAGGCGGGTGCTGTTTCCCAAGTGAAGGTTGGGCTAGAAATATCTCCTGCTACCAGAATCGCAAACATCAACATGGCGGAAGAGAATGTTGCCATGAAGTTTGCCAACATGACGGAGAACTTTCTTCCCCAGAAAGCCAAGATTGCCGTTCCTATACCAACGCCGAGAGTTACTGCTAGGAACCCTTCCTCTGGGAAGGTATCTAGGTTGGTGGAAACAAATATGCTTCCGGCAACAACGATGATTGCGCTAGCACCCATGATCAACCACTGCTGAAGTGAAAGAGAGCTCTTTGCTTTTCTAACTTTCTTAACAACCGGAGCAGCTGGAGAAACACTTTGAGAAGAAGTTGCAGGAGCAGTTGCGTTAGTTGACGCAACTAGTCTTTGACGCACCGCCATCAAATCTCTCTCAATGCGCAGATAGCTAGCGCTCAGAGTTTGGTAGTCAAGCAGATCTCTAGTTTTGAACTTGTAACCACAAGGACAAGTAATGGTAGCTTTACCCGCCAGATCTTCAGCAGAGAAACTGTGTTGACAAACAGTCGTTGGAATATCCCCGCCAACAAATGTCTGCTGAGGTGCCGCTTGAGCGCTCACACTTGGAACAGGTTCCATAGCTTGAGCAATAAGAGGTGCCCACCTCTTCTTCCTATCCCGAAGGATTAGGAATACGACGAGACCCACTACTAGTAGTGGTATGACGAATGAGAGTAGGTCGAAGCCTACAAAGGATAAGAGCATGCCCGCTATGGGTAAAATCACAAACACAGCGAATAGAGACCCACAGGTGATCCCAATAATTTTTCCTGCGCTGGCTGGTTGCTTAGACATTCAAACTCCCCCTTTGAAATGGTTAATGTTCAGATTAGTAACTACTTGTTCCATTTTGGAAACTTTGTAAATGTTCGTTATTTATTTGTAACTACTTCTTTTATAGCCTAATTTCGGGTAAATACACGGAACAGCCCTGTTCCTGTAGACTAGCCCCGCCCCTTTTTGAGCCTAAAATCAAGGCTATGGAGTTATTTGGAGCAGTTACTCACCCAGCTAGTAAAAAGGCAGACTGGTGGCGTTCCGCAGTTATCTACCAGGTTTATCCAAGGTCATTTGCTGATGGCAATGGCGATGGCATGGGAGATCTAAAAGGTATTACTTCAAGACTTGAATCCCTTGCTTCTCTAGGGATAGATGCCATATGGTTATCCCCTTTTATGCCATCCCCTCAAAAGGATGCTGGCTATGACGTCTCTGATTACAGAGGGGTTGATCCACTATTTGGAACTCTCGATGATTTTGATGTGATGCTCAATAGAGCTCATGAACTAGGACTAAAGATCCTGGTGGATCTTGTTCCTAATCATTCAAGTGATCAACATGCTTGGTTCCAAGCAGCTCTGAACTCTCCTGAGGGTTCACCCGAGCGAGAGTTCTACCACTTCAAAGATGGCAATGGAGATTTACCGCCTAACAACTGGGTGTCTATGTTTGGAGGTCCTGCCTGGACCAGAGTCACAAACCCTGATGGTTCTTTAGGCCAGTGGTACTGCCATCTCTTTGATTCATCTCAACCAGATCTCAATTGGGAGAACCCTAAAGTTCAAGAAGCTTTTGAAGATGTCCTCAAGTTCTGGTTAGACAGAGGCGTTGATGGTTTCCGAGTTGACCAGCCACACGCCATGGCTAAAGCCAAAGGACTGCCTGATCATCCTTATGTTGATAGAGCAGGTGCTGGCTTTATTGAAGGTGAAGAGAATCCTCCGATGTGGTTCCAAGATTCTGTTCACACCATCTTTAGAAGATGGCGTGCAATCCTAGATAGCTATCCAGGTGAGCGAGTGATGTGTGGAGAGGCATATGTTCTACCTCTTTCGTTTATGGCTCTATGGGTTAGACCAGATGAATTCCATCAAACCTTTAACTTCAGATATCTAGATTCACTCTGGACCGCTGAATCTATTTTCAAAACAGTCAACGAATCCTTCGAAGCATTCGACAGTGTTGGAGCACCAAGCACTTGGGTGCTTTCTAATCACGATGTGATTAGACATGCTTCAAGACTTGGTGGTGATTATGGAAGATCAACAGCATCTGATGGCATTGGTCCTAAGAATCCTCAACCTGATAATGAGCTAGGTCTAACTAAAGCAAGAGCAGCGACACTATTCACTCTCGCTCTTCCTGGTTCTATGTATCTTTACCAAGGAGAAGAGCTAGGTCTTCCTGAACACACCACTCTCGAAGATGAATTCAGACAAGACCCAACCTTCTTTAGAACCAATGGAGCAAGAGTTGGAAGAGATGGTTGCCGTGTTCCACTTCCTTGGGAAGCTGGAGTGAACGCATCAAACGGATTCTCTTCAACTGGAAGTGCCTGGCTACCTCAACCAGATATCTATAAGAACTACTCGAGAGATCTTCAAGAAGGCAAAGCAGGTTCAACTCTTGAGATGTATAAAGCAGTTTTAGCCCTTAGAAAAGAACTAGATCTAGGCCACGGTTCATTTGAATGGGTTACAGAACTCTGCACCAATAGTTCCCTTGCCTTTAGGAACAATGGGATTCTTGTAATTCACAACTTCGGTAGTGTTGCAATCTCAATGCCTGAAGGCCAAGTTCTGATCTCTAGCCTCGAGGGAGTAAGCGACGAGGTTCGCCCTAACGAGACTCTATGGCTCAAGGGTCTTTAATAGATAGGTACCCAAACAGGAAGTAACCATGAGCCCTAAGAAACTATTCAACACATTCGCTAAAGCAGAAGCCGTTACCTGGACACTGCTTATCTCTGCTCTTATTGCTAGAGCAGTAGGGCTAGATCCGCTAACCGTAGCTATTGCCGGAAGCATCCACGGAGCAGTGTTCTTGGGGTACGCAGTAACAGCAGCTCTTACTGGTGTGAACCAGAGATGGGGTTTTGGAAAGACTGCTCTAGCTGTAGCTCTAGCGATAGTTCCTTTCGCAACCATTCCTTTTGAAATGGCAGTGAAGAAGAATGGTTCTCTTGAAGGTGCATGGAGAACAACTACTTCTGATGACCCAAGAGATAAGGGCTTTATTGATCGTGTATTCCGCTGGTTCATAGCAAGACCAATTACTTTGGTGCTTGTGATTGTTGTTGGACTTACAGCACTGTTTGTATTGCTTGTTTCTCTTGGCTCACCAACAACTTGGTTTGACTAAGAATTTAGAATCTTCTTGATTCTCTCTAGAGATACTGGTTCTTTAGTTCCAAGGCTTTGAGCAAATAAGCTCACTCTGAATTCTTCTAGTGCCCATCTGGCATTAACAATGTTTTCTGGCATTCCATCTTTAAGTGGGATTGCTCCACCTGCATTCTCAAACAAGAGAATCGCTTGATTGAGTTCAATCTCTAGTCGTCTATCTCTTTCAACATCTTCTAATAACTTGGCTGTTCGCATCTTGTTTGCTTGGAGATAAACAGGAAGACGATCGAATCTCTGAATTGTTGTTGTGCTGATTAGTTTGTTTGTCATTAGCTGAGCAAGATGCTTCTTCTGGTTAGCCAATACAAACAACAAAGAGATGTCTTGAATGTTAGAGATGGCTTTGCTTGCATCTCGTGAGATAACAGCAATCTCAGAAACTAAGTTCATGCAATTTCTGCACTCTTCAATAACCTGAGTTGAAACCTTAGAACTGATCTCTTGAGCGTTTAGGTTGGCACTTGTTTGATTCTCTACCTCACCTTGGATGAGAGCAAGAATCACGTCATCAACAAAAGCAGCGATGTTCCTATAGCCAACCGAAACAATTGCTAGCTTCTCCTCTTTAGTAAGTTCTTCAGTTACCTGAGCAACGGGAGCTTTCACTAAAGCCACTACTTCAGATACAAACTTCTGTTTCAACTTCAATGCATCTACGTTAGGAGTTAGGACTTTAGCCATACCTGGCCTGTGTTTCACGAAGGCAGGATCAAACTTTTGTTTTAGTTCATCTATATCAAGGCTCACACCTTTAACCTCTTTGTTTTCAGCAATGAGCTTGTAGGTGATGCGTAGTGAGACTGGCAGTTCTTCTAACTTGAAATCAGCACCTGTCATGTGGTTTCCGCTGAGTGTCCTAAGTGTCTTGGCCAAGGTATCAAGAAGTGGTTCTGTTGGGTTCTCTGGAAGGGTGGCCAGTGCCTTGTTAGCCCAGTCAGCTGCTGGAACTACATACTTCCTAATGTTTTTAGGCAGGGTTCTAATCAGTTCAGAGATTAGGTCTTTCCTTAGCTGGGGAACTAGCCAGTCAAAGGCATCTCTAGATACTGTTGGCAGATCTTCAATAGGAAGAACTACTGTCAGCCCATCTTCAATCTCGCCTGGCTGGTACTTGTATTCAAGCTTGTAGGTATCTTCTCCGAAGGTCCAGCTATCTGGAATCTCGATACGTTCAGTGGTTTCTTGAGGAAGCAGATCTTCTCTAGTCATGGTTAGAAGAGCTGGGGTTTCTCTCTGAGCTTTTTTCCACCAACCTTCAAAGCTTCTGGTTGATACAACCTCTTGAGGAATTCTTGTTTGGTAGAAGCGGAAGACATCTTCATCATCCGGAGCATAGAGAGGCTTCTTAGAATTCTCAGCAAGTTCTTCTAAGCGCTTTAGTAACTCTTTGTTCTCTCTATCGAAGGCTTGCTTGGAGTCCCATTCACCTTGAACTAGAGCATGTCTAATAAACAGTTCTCTGCAGAGTTTCATGTCTAGTCTTGAATACTGCATTCTTCTTGAGACGACGATAGGAACTCCAAAGAGCATTACTCGCTCGTAAGCAACTACTGATCCTTGCGATTTCTCCCAGTGCGGTTCACTGAAGCTTCGCTTTACTAAATCTCCAGCCAGATTCTCAGCCCACTCAGGATTGATAGCAGCATTCATGCGTGCAAAGACTCTGCTGGTTTCAACTAGTTCCGCACTCATAACAGCAACAGGTGGTTTCTTAGCTAGCGCTGATCCAGGGAAGATAACAAACTTCTTGCCATTAGAACCAAGATATTCATTACTGGTCTTGATTGGCTTGTCACTCTTTTTTACTAAGTCCCCTGCTTTCTTATCGCTTAGTTGTTTCAAACCAATCTGAGATAACAAACCAGAAAGCAAGCTCTTATGAATGCCATCAGGATCCGATTTAGCAATCCCTGGAATTAGTCCAAGAGGTTTAGCGATAGACGTAATCTGTCTAACTAAGTCTTGCCACTCTCTAACTCTTAGGTAGTTCAAAAACTCTGCTTTGCAGAGTCTTCTAAATGCAGAAGAAGATAGAGACTTCTGTTTCTGTTCTATGTAGTTCCATAGATTCAGAAGAGTGAGAAAATCACTGGTCACATCGGTAAACCTGGCATGAGCTTGATCTGCTTGAGGTCTCTTGATTACTGGTCGTTCTCTAGGGTCTTGAATAGTAAGACCAGCAACAATGATCATCACTTCACGAACTAGGTCGTGCTTCTTCGATTCCAACAGCATGCGACCGAAGCGAGGTTCGATAGGCAGTCTAGCCAAGTCCTTACCAACAGCAGTCAGCTCAACTACCTTATTCTTCGGGTCTTTCAGACAACCAAGTTCCCCTAGAAGAGCAAGGCCGTCTTTGACTCCCCTTTGCTCAGGGGCTTGAAGGAAAGGGAACTTTGTTATCTCACCAAGGTCTAGTTGAGCTGCTTGAAGGATTACAGATGCAAGGTTGGTTCTTAGAATCTCCGGATCCGTGAATTCCGATTTAGCTTCATACTCATCTTCTGAATACAGGCGGATTACAACACCTGGGCTAGTTCTACCAGCACGACCTGCTCTCTGGTTAGCACTTGCCTTAGAGATAGCTTCAATAGGAAGTCGTTGAACTTTAGCTGCAGGTGAATATCTAGAGATACGAGCAGTTCCAGCATCAATTACATACTTGATGTTTGGAATAGTAAGAGACGTTTCAGCAACGTTAGTTGCCAGAATGATCCTTCTTTGCAGTCCTGCAAGCTTGCTTGTTTCAAATACTCTGTGTTGTTCAGCAGAAGACAACCTTCCATATAAAGGGAGTACTTCAGTTCCTTTACCTAGAGAACCAGAAGTGATTCTTCCTTGAATAGCTTCTTGAGCATCCTTGATTTCTGATTCACCTGAGAGGAATACAAGAACATCACCTTTAGGTTCTGTAGCTAGTTCATCTAGAGCACTCAAGATGCCGTCGATGTAATCTCTAGCAGTTGTGCTGGCATCTGGATCTGGATTGTCTTCTTCATCCTGATTGATTGGACGATACCTGACTTCAATTGGAAATGTTCTTCCAGAGACTTCAATGATGGGAGCATCATTGAAGTGCTTACTAAATGACTCAGGGTCAATAGTTGCTGAGGTGATGATTACTTTAAGGTCTGGTCGCTTAGGAAGAAGTTGTTTTATGTAGCCAAGCAGGAAGTCGATGTTAAGACTTCTCTCGTGAGCCTCATCAATGATGATGGTGTCGTATTGCTCAAGTTTCCTGTTTCTTTGCATAGCATTTAGCAAGATTCCATCGGTCATCACCTTGACCTTGGTCTTAGGTCCTGCTTTGTCAGTGAAACGAACTTGGTAGCCAACTAGATCTCCAAGATCTACCTTTAGTTCTTCTGCAATTCGCTCCGCTACAGCCCTGGCTGCAATTCTTCTTGGTTGAGTATGAGCAATGCTGCTTCTCCCCAACTCAAGACACATCTTAGGAATCTGGGTGGTCTTACCTGAACCTGTGGCTCCTGCTATAACAACCACCTGGTTGTCCTTTATGGCCTCCAGAATCTCGCTACGGCGAGCACTAACCGGCAGGTCTTGCGGGTAGGTAATCTTCTGGATGTTCACTAGACCAATGGTATTTGGCAGATGCGTTGTGTTTAGGGCTTAGATGACAAGGTTTTCCCTTGCAGTAAGGGGTTTAGCTCTGTCTCTTTCTTATTACAGGCCAATCTAATGCGGGTTTTTCGGGTAATCTCAAGGGATAGTGAAAAGAAGCGCGACATGCGCTGATAAAAATGGAGGTTGGTTTGGACATCGCCCTCAGAGCTGTAATGGGTCGATTCGGTCGTCTCTTAGCTGCGTTCACCATACTCATCTCAATCTTTGGTGCCCCAATCCTTTCTCAGGCTTCAGCTGCCCAAACTGATGGCTCAGCACTGATCATCACAGGAACTGTTAAGAACGAAAAGAAGCCGGTTGAAGGCGTTGAGTTCCGAATCACCGGTAACGGCATAGATGAGATTGCAACATCAAACTCTGAAGGTAAATGGCTTCTAGAAGTACAAAAGAAAGGCATCTACCAAGTAGAGATTCTGCTTGAATCCTTGCCTAAAGGAGTTGGCCTTCGCGATCCTGAAGCCAATATTCGTGAAGCCAACCTAACTGTCACAAACACCGCTGCTGTTCTCTTTCCTCTAGGTAAAGACACCAGAGTGATTCAACCTATTGGTGATCAGATAATCATTCGACTCTTTGCTGGTCTAAACCTTGGTCTTCTCCTAGCAGTTGCTGCTATCGGTATCTCATTGATCTTCGGAACCACGGGACTTAATAACTTCGCTCACGGTGAGATGGTTACCTTTGGTGCATTGTTCACCTGGCTATTCCACGTTGAACTGAAGTTGCCTCTTCTAGTTGCAGCTGCCATAACAATTGTGTTGAGTGCCGGTTTCGGTTGGCTTCAAGACTCTGCTTTATGGAAACCTCTTCGAAAGCGAAGACTGGGGCTAAACCAGATCATGATTGTTTCAATCGGTCTATCCATAATGCTGCGCCAGCTCTACATTCTCTTCTTCCAAGGTGATACCAAGGTTCTGTCTAGCGAATACGAATTGGTTGTTCTAGGCCCAATTAACACAACAAGCTCATCGCTGGTGTCAATGGGACTAAGCGTTGTTGCCCTTGCCTTTGTTGCTTGGTTCTTAACCAGAACCAGAATCGGTAAAGCTGCTCGTGCTGTTTCAGATAACGCATCTCTTGCAGCAGCCACCGGTATCAACGTGGAGCGCATCATCAGAATCGTATGGGTAATGGCTGGAGCCCTTACCGGTCTTGCCGGTATCCTCTATGGACTTCAGTTCCAAGCCAACTACCTCCTAGGTGCACAAATTCTTCTCCTCTTGTTTGCAGCCGTTACTCTAGGTGGTCTTGGTAAGGCACTTGGAGCAACCGTAGGTGCAATGATCATCGGTTTTGTTGTGGAGCTATCAGCTCTGTTCATCCCAATTGACTTGAAGTATGCAGCGGCTCTAATCATCCTCATCGTTGTCTTGCTTGTTCGCCCTCAGGGTGTTCTAGGCAAAAAGCAGAGAATCGGATAGGTAAATGGACATTCTGAACATATTGAAACTCGCCTTAGGCGAAATGCTGAGTCCAACCACAATCACCTTCGTGCTTTGTGCTTTAGGGTTGGCAGTGCACTTCGGCTTCACAGGTCTTCTGAACTTCGGGCAGGCTGCTTTCGCAGCTGTTGGAGCTTACGGAATGGTTATCAGCATCGACACCTTGAAGCTGCCGTTGTTCTTGGCAGTTCTTATGGGTCTTCTTTGTTCGATCATCTTTGCTTTGATTCTAGGTATCCCAACCCTGAGACTTCGTGCTGACTACCTAGCTATTGTGACGATTGCTACAGCTGAAGTATTCAGATACTTCATGACAACTATTGGTTTCTCTAAGGTCACTGGTGGTTCTAACGGACTGAGCCAGTTTGGTGCTGAATTCTGGGCACTAAACCCTATTCCAGAAGGTAACTACAACTTCGGCTTTGTTTCATACCGAGCAGATCAGCTATACGTGTTTATGGTTGGTTGGGGTGCTGTAATTATCGGTGCTCTAATCTTGCGTCTTCTTATGCGCTCACCTTGGGGTCGAGTACTAAAAGGTATCCGTGAAGACGAAGATGCTGTTAGAAGCCTTGGTAAGAACGTCTTCTTCTATAAGCTGCAGGCTCTGATGATTGGTGGTGTGTTCGCTAGCATCGGTGGAATGATCTTCGTGCTCAACCTTTCAAACGTTCAGCCTCAGGTTTGGACTACAAACTTCACATTCACTATTTGGTCAGTTCTACTCTTGGGTGGAGCTGCAACAATCCTTGGTCCTATTGCAGGTGGAATGATCTTCATCGCATTGATTAGCATCACTCAGGGCATCATGGGTGGATTAGTAGAGCTTGGCTTACTGCCATTCCTAACTCAGCCAGACATAGCTCAGATTCGTTTGCTACTCATCGGTCTATCACTGATGCTGCTTGTCATCTTTAGACCGCAGGGTCTGTTTGGAAACAAGAGGGAGACCCAGTTCAATGTCTAACTCTAAATCTGTGTCTATAGACAAAATCTGTATTGGTGAAGTAGCACCAGGTTGCCGCAAGGTAGATCCGATTCTTATTGCCGATGGTGTGAAGCGTCAGTTTGGTGGACTCACTGCTGTTGATGTTGCTCACGTTGAAATCCCAAGAGGTTTAATTACTGCTCTTATTGGTCCTAACGGTGCAGGTAAGACAACATTCTTTAACCTGCTAACTGGTTTCGATAAGCCGAACCAGGGTAACTGGTCATTTGAAGGACAGAACCTTGCTGGTATGTCTCCTTATAAGGTTGCTCGCCTAGGAATGATTAGAACCTTCCAGCTAACCAAAGCCCTAAGCCTTCTAACAGTCATTGAGAACATGCGCCTTGGTGCTCAGAAGCAACCTGGTGAAAGTTTCCTAACTTCATTGATTCGTCCTCTTTGGATTCGTCGCGAAAAGGAAATCACCGAAGTAGCGGACACTTTGCTCAAGAGATTCAAACTGGATGCAAAGCGTGAAGACTATGCAGCTAGCCTCTCTGGAGGTCAGAGAAAACTTCTAGAGATGGCAAGAGCACTGATGAGCGAACCAAAGCTGATCATGCTTGATGAGCCAATGGCAGGTGTGAACCCAGCACTTACCCAAAGTCTTCTAGATCACATCAAAGATCTGAAATCTAATGGCACAACAGTTCTATTCGTTGAGCACGATATGCACATGGTTCGCCACATCAGTGACTGGGTCATCGTCATGGCTGAAGGCAAGGTAGTTGCCGAAGGTCCACCATCAACAGTTATGAAAGACCAAGCTGTGATTGATGCTTACCTAGGTGCTCACCACGACACTGACCTTGGCACCATGTCAAAGCCTGCATCAACTCGTTCCAAGAAAGGCGACACTAAATGAGCAGTCGCGAATTAGTAGTACACGCTGAAGATCTAGTTGCTGGCTACCTTCCTGGAATCAACATTCTTAATGGCTGTAGCCTAACTGCCTACCAAGGTGAACTAATTGGAATTATTGGACCTAACGGTGCAGGTAAATCAACCTTGCTAAAGGCAGTGTTTGGACAGGTAAACATTAGATCTGGTCGAGTACTCCTCAAGGGTGAAGACATCACAGGTCTAAAGGCAAACAAGTTAGTGGAGAAAGGCGTAGCCTTCGTTCCACAAACAAACAACGTCTTCCCAAGCTTGACCATTGAAGAGAACCTCGAGATGGGTGTATTCCAAACTCCAAAGCGATTCAAAGAACGCTTTGAGTTTGTAACAGAACTATTCCCTGACCTAGGCAAGCGTAAGAACCAGCGCGCAGGCTCTTTATCCGGTGGTGAGCGTCAGATGGTTGCAATGGGTCGTGCACTTATGACTGACCCATCAGTGCTTCTACTGGACGAACCTTCAGCTGGTCTGTCACCTGTTAGACAAGATGAGACTTTCATTCGAGTCAAAGAAGTAAATGCTGCCGGTGTGACTGTGATCATGGTTGAGCAGAATGCTCGTCGTTGTCTGCAAATTTGTGACCGCGCATATGTTCTTGACCAAGGTAAAGATGCATACACAGGAACTGGTCGCGACCTTCTAAACGATCCAAAGATGGTCGAGCTATATCTAGGTAATCTAGCTGAACTCTAAAAACATTTGAATGGCCTTTAGGTCTATAAACAAAAGAATCCCCCGAGCATTTGCTCGGGGGATTCTTTTTAGTTTTGAATTGCGAGTTACTCTACAGAGTTACCAGCAACAGCTTCTAGGAACACGTAGTTTCCGTCTTTGCCGTACTGGTAGATACCGATTGAAGCACCGGTTGGGTCTCCGTTTTCATCGAACTCGATTGGACCTGAGTAGCCCTCGTAGTCGATGTCTTTACCAGCCTTGATAGCAGCTAGACCATCAGCGAAGTTAGTTACCTTCTCGCCACCGGTTGAAACTGAAATCATGTTGGCAGCAATCGCTTCACCTGAGTCGTTCTTAGCCTGCTCTGCAGCAAGTGCAAGAAGCATAACTGCATCGTATGTCTCAGATAGGTATGAGAACTCAATTAGTTCTTCACCGTAGTTGTCTAGGAAAAGAGCAGATGCACGAGCCTTTAGGTCTTCGTTTAGCTCGCCACCAGGAAGAGTTCCCTTAGCACCCTCAAGATAAGACGCGAAGCCCTGATCTGAGTAGTTAGCTAGGTTTCCGTCAACTAGGAAGATGTCGCTTCCTGGGAAGCCCTTCTTCTCTAGAGCTGGAGCAATCTTCTTGAACTCATCGTATGAAATAACTAGAAGTGAGTCAGCGCCTGCTGCTACTGTCTGGTCAACGATGGTGTCGAAGTTTGACTCGCCTTCAGGGAAAGATAGCTCTGAAACGATGGTTGCACCAGCAGCTTCTAGAGTTGCCTTAGCCTTAGCGACAAGGCCTTCACCGTATGGGCTCTGCTGGTAGATGATTGCTACGTTTTCTTTACCTGCAGCAACGATCTGGTTTCCAACAATTGCACCCTGTAGAAGGTCGCTTGGAGCTGTACGGAAGTAGTATCCGCCATCGTCCCATGTTGAAAGGTCAGGAGCAGTGTTTGACATTGAAATCTGAACAACCTTAGCCTTTGTGACCTGGTCGATGATCAAACGTGTAACACCTGATGCAGCAGCACCAACGATTGCGTCAACACCTGAGTCAAGTAGCTCGGTTGCTGATGCAGGTGCGATTGCAGGGTTGTCACCGTCGCTTGAGTCCTTTAGTTCCCATTCAACTGGCTGACCTAGAACTCCACCAGCTGCGTTGATGTCGGCAATAGCCAAGTCAACACCAGCAATTTCAGGTGGTGATAGGAAAGCAAGTGAACCGGTTAGTGGAAGAACTCCACCAATCTTTAGTACACCATCTCCAGCCGCGTACGGCGATGGAGTTGAGCAACCAGTAAGTGCCAGTGCTGTGGCGGTAACCACTGCTAGAACACCCGCTAGTTTCTTCTTTGAGAATACGGTCATTATTTTGTCCTTTTCAGAATGTTTTTGCCCGTCAACATCAACGGGCACGCGCCAGCATAGTCTGAAACGCTTGGGTAAAGCATAGCCAACGGATTCGGGGTAAAACAGAGTGTTACGAATTATTATTGCTTGGGCTAGGAAAAGTTATACGAACGAAACATTCGGGCTAAAGCCCTTTATTTAGCTACGAAGCTTGCGATTTGCCTGATTCCTCTTTAACGCATCAGAGGTCAGAATGAGCAAGGCCAACCAGACCAAAATGAAGCCAACCCACCTAGCCGGTGACATTTGCTCCTTGAACACCGTTAGACCTAAAACGAACTGGATGCTAGGGGTCATGAACTGCATGAAGCCGATCCAACTCAATGGAAGATTCTCAGCAGCGGTGCCAAAGAGGATCAATGGAATAGCAGTCATTATTCCAAAGAACGCTAACCCAGCCACACCCTGCCAACCTTGTGAGGTGATCTGAAGCCCTGGGCTGATGCTCGCGACAATTGCCCCTTGAATAATTGCCACCGGCAATAGTGCCCCCGACTCAATGGCATAGGAGTTCAATGGGGTTACCTGACCCCCAAGTTTGTTCTTTGCCAAACCATAAACTCCAAAAGTTGCAGCCAGAGTCAAAGCCACCCATGGCAGATGCCCGTAATCGATGCTGAGGACAGTTACAGCGATAGCTCCCAAAGCCACAGCCATCCACTGAACTAGGTTCAATTTCTCTCGCAAGAAGAAAACAGCAAGCACAATAGTCACCAAAGGATTGATGAAGTAACCGAGCGAGGTTTCAAGCACACGACCAGATGCGATACCTATTACATACACTTGCCAGTTGATCATGATCAGAACTGAGCTGAGCCCAATCCAGCCAAGCATGCTGCGGTTTCTAAATACAGCTCGAAGTGAGGCCCATGAACGAGTTACAGAAATCAGAACTACAGCCGTAGCAAAGCCAAACACTATTCGCCAAACCACAATCTCCCAAGGATTAGCAAAAGAAGCTAGCCCGGTGATGATCAGTGGAAAAGAACCCCAAATTAGGTAAGCGGTGAGCCCAAGCCCTAGACCCTTGGCTACGTTCTTCACGTGCACTGGCTTTTCTTGTATTTCGCTTTTACTCACCAGTACAACCTATCGCCAGAGACTAAGCGGGACTCCGCATAAGTCGCATAGACCTAATTAAAGTGAAAACCCCAGCCGTGGAGGGCTGGGGCATTCGTGGCTAGTGAGGGATTCGAACCCCCGAAGGCTGAGCCGGCTGATTTACAGTCAGATCCCTTTGGCCGCTTGGGTAACTAGCCAGTGCTCCCGGCCGCCTGTAATCAGCCGGACGGGTGCTTCTAAAGAATACCTGAATATCCTCTTCGAGTTAGCTGGTCTAGTCGAGAGCCAACCTTGGGTTGAACTTGTAACGCTTAGGTGGTCCAACCAAGAAACTAACTGCTGCTATTACTGGAATGCCCAGAATCAGGAACAGTGTTTGAGGTACTGGGAATCGTTGTTTTAATTCATTTTTAGGAGCTTGACCCTGTATTTTGCGCGGTATTCCAATGTGGTTGTCCAATATCCCCAATTCCAAGGAGCATGATCCCTATCGGTTGAATGTTGGGAAATTGAATCTCCTGAACCACCGGTGATGTTTGTGTAAGACCCGTATATTGGATCTGTATACGGGTAGTAAGTTTCACGCCCAGTAGATAACGCCATGTGTGAATAGCCTTCGCCTTTCCCCCAGTCATACATAAAAATATCACCGCCTGCGGAATGAGCTCCAGAGTACTTTGTTGTCATGTTGGTGAGAGTAACTCCGGTGGCCCTTCCTGTTGCTTGTAGATGAGTTGAAAGGTTCGTGACCAGACCCCAGCTTAGGGAGCGGTTCAAGGGTCCAATTAGCCATAGGCCTTCATAGCCGTCGTACCACCACTGCTCGAAGCCCTGGCCAGTTTTTACTTCAGTTACGCCTCCGGCGAATAGAGCCTGAGAGACAAAGTTGGTACAGTCTTCATCTCCAAGGTTTTGGTAATCGCCGTTTCGACATGATGTGCTCCCATTGCATGACCACTTATTTGCATAGGCGACTGCAGCTGCTCTGTTGTATGTATAACCCAACGTGCTTGCGCTCGAAGATCCAGCCCACCCTGCCTGGAAGGCAAAAATTGCCGAAATTAGAACGGCCGTCCTCTTCTTCATCAATTTCATCGCCCCACGTACACCATGACAGTTTCATCGAGGAGCCAAATTCCGTTTTCTTTGACAACTTTAATTTGACTTTGATCGAGGCTGTCAGCGATAGCTCCGTCGTCGTAAACGTATGTCATTGTACCTGTCACAATAGCTTCTGCTGAAAGTCCGCCTTCCGCAACTCGTATTCCTTGCCAAGAATCCAACACGTACTTAGCGTTTGTAAATGGTCTATAGTTTGGATGCAATTTTGCAATGTTCCAACCAGCTACTATGTCGTCAGTTCTTTTTGCTAGGTTTCTGGAGGTCCAAACTTTTGACACCAGCTCTTCAACGGTCTGACGTATCTCTGAGGATGATTCCAGATCAGTCCTTTGAGCAGTTGTCACATCAACGTTCGACAAAGTAGCCCTTGCCTCCATGAGCTCTACGATTCTTCCCCTCAAGGATTCGACCAGTTGCTCGTCACCGACATCAGCAAGACTTTCCTCTAGTTTTGGCTTGAGATTGTCCCATTGAGAGATTGAATTTGATTTCTGCACCTGTGCATAGATACCTTGGGCGGAAAACCCCACAATGCCTAGAATCAGTAATGCCAGTGCAATTTGTTTTTTTGACACAGCTACCCCTTTTTATTTTTATTCGAACTCGCAGCAGACAGGAGTGCCTGTTGTCGTGATTTCGTATTGACTCGATTGTCCCCCAGTGATGAGAAAGTAAATAAACTCGATCATTTTGGCCCCTTGTATTTCACATGTGTCAATATTTTTGACACATGAAGAGCATACACGCTCTCTGAGCTATTTTGTCAAGATAGTGTTGTCTTGTGAAAGACTTTGACAAACAATATTTGAGGCAGGCAAGGCTTCGGGCTGGGCGGTCCCTTGAAGATACTGCTAAAGGCATTTGCTCGGTTAGCCTCCTATCCCTTATAGAACGCGGTCAACGAAATGCTAGCCCTGAGATCTTGGGGGCCATCCACCTCAGACTAGGCATTTCAGACGAAGACGCTCCGAGCAAATCTGAGTCAACCGAGTTACTTCAGGCATGCCTGGAGCTTCAAAACAACTCCTCTCGGGCTGCCAAGCTATGGCTACCACGCCTCAAGAATGAGAATGAAGCCCTACTCCTTCAAGGTTTGATCGCTGTGAGAGATGGAGACAACCAGGTAGCGATTTCAGCATTAGAGACCGCTGCTAGAAATAAATCGCTTCCCGTCAAGTCTCTCCAGCGAGCAGTCTTGGGCTTAATAAGGCTTGAAAGAAATCACGGCGATTTCTATTCAGCAATATATTGGGGTCAGCAGCACCTTGAACACCTTGCTCAGCAAAACTTCGACACCACATCACTACAGCTTGAAACTAAAGCAACTCTTTCCTCTGTTTACCTAGCGGTTGGAGATCTGACCAAAGCTAGTGAATTGATCAAATCCAGACCAGATTCAGTAGACACAACCTGGGACGCAGTTGTAGGTCTTTGGTCTGCAAGCCAGGTTTCATATGAGCGCGGGGACTTCGTTCAAGCAAGAGAACAGATTGTAGGTGCGAGCCAACTTATTGCAGGGCTCGATCGCAAGATGTCCCAGGCCCGCCTTATCCAGGGGTCCATTTTTATTTCATGCCTGACAAACAGAGTTCCTAGTGACAGCGACATCGCAGACTTACTTCAAATAATTGAACTCTTTGGTCTAGAGAAAAGCGATGCAGACCTTGCCAACACCCTGAACACTCTCGCAATGGCCTACCTCCTGAGAGGGGAAATTGAAAGTTCTGTTTCAAAGGCTAATGAATCGTTGAGTTACTGCAATCACTTACCAAAACTGGAAAAAGCTGAGCGATTGGTTGACAACGCTCAAGTACTTCTGGCTTGCAAAGTTGAATCACGGCCGCTGAACCTCCTTCTTGAAGCTGCCTCACTTCTAAAAGACAACAATAAGTCTCGTGCAACAGCCAAAATCTGGGCTCAGATGGCAGAGGTTTACGAGGGCCTAGATCAATCAGATCACGCTTTAGAGTGCTACCGCAACTCGGTTGATGCCGCTGGCGTAAGTCTGAAGCGTGAAGCTGCTAGACAACTTACGTAAGAAGTGCTGCTTGCGCAGCTGAGAGTATCTGGTTTCTGGGTGTCCCCAATACGTCTTGGGCGAAGGCCGTTCGATGCATGATTCGCCTACACTTGAGCAAATGTATGTGTTCATCGATGACTCAGGCGATGCGGGTTTCAAGCTTGAGAGCGGTTCAAGCCATCTATTTGTCATCGCTTGCTGCGTCTTCGAGTCGGCGGAGAACGCAGAACATACTGCTCACCTGGTGAAACAGCTTCGTAATGAGCTTGGCAGGTCAAGTCACAGTGAATTTAAGTTTTCCAAGACAAAGCTCGAATTGCAGAAAAGATTCTTCAGTTCGCTAAATCCTGAATTATTCTTTATCCGATCCATAGTGGTGGATAAAAGAACAATTGATAGGCATGTCTTTCAAAATGGCACTGAGTCCTTCTACAACTACGTGATTCAACTTGTCCTAACCAATTCGGGAGGAACTATCCAAGGTGCCACTGTAAAAATTGATGGAACAGGCAGTCGAGAATACAGGTCTGCGGCTAGAAAATACTTGCTGGCAGAGGTGAATAAATCTGGTACTGAATTCATTAGAAAAGTTAGTTATGTAAAATCTCACACCGACTCTTTGATTCAGGTTGCTGACATGTTCGCCGGTTGCATAAGACGCTCAAGCGACACATCGGACAAAAACCAAGCTTCTTACAAAGCCATGCTTGCTCCATTTTCGAGCCATGGGAAGTCGGATTTTTGGAAGGTGCCATAAGGAGCCGTTAAAGAAATCGACCCGATACCTAGTCTCTCGGGGAGACACGCACACCATACGGTGACAGTTCGGTAATCGGGTCTTTGTGCTTTTAGTATTACACAGATCTTAAGTTTTGTGAAAGATTTTAGAAGAAATGTGAATGAGATCCTCGAATTGGCAACTTTCCAGCATCTAGATCAATGAGGTTCTGATCTCGAGACATGTAAGAAGCATGCCTCGAGTCAAAACAGTGTGGCTAGTGAGGGATTCGAACCCCCGAAGGCTGAGCCGGCTGATTTACAGTCAGATCCCTTTGGCCGCTTGGGTAACTAGCCAGTGCTCCCGGCCGCCTGTAATCAGCCGGACGGGTGCTTCTCAACAATACCTGAAATTTGGTCTTCTCCGCTAATCGCCTTTATGCAACGAATAGGTCTCAATGTGGTCTTCTTACCTGTAAGGGTGTGTAAGGGCAGATAGATTACATAGGGATTTGCATACATTTACAGAAAAGGTTTTAAGTGGCTGGCATAGTTGATGTTGCTCGTGAGGCTGGGGTCTCAACAGCAACTGTTTCAAGAGCACTAAGTGGCAAGGACTATGTTTCTATCGAGACCAAGGAACTAGTTCAATCAGTAGCTGATCGCATGGGTTATGTCCCTTCAGCTTCTGCCTACACACTTGTAACTGGTAGAACTAAGAACATTGGTGTTGTAGTTCCTTATGTTGACCGTTGGTTCTTTGCAACAGTTCTAGAAGCTATCGACAGAGAACTAGTTGCAGCTGGTTATGACGTAACTCTTTATAACCTCTCCTCAGGAGATGAGCACCGTAAATCTATCTTCACTAAGTCACTCCCTCGAAAGAGAGTAGATGCTGTTATCTGTGTTTCAGTAAAGATGAGTGAAGAAGAGATTGCTGCACTTACAAATGTGAACAAGCCTTTGGTTTCATTAGGTGGTTCTGTTGTTGGTGCAAAGACAATCAGAATTAATGACCATGCTGCAGGTGCTCTTGCTACCAACCACTTGATTTCCATGGGTCACACCAAGATCGCAATGATTGGTCAGAGCGAATCAACCGATAACTTCTATAAAGTCTTCGACGTTAGAAAAGTTGGCTACGAAGAAGCTCTAAGAGAAGCCGGCATTGAGCCACGACCTGGTTGGTATAGAGCAGTACCTAGATATGCAATTAGCGAAGGTTATGCGGCTGCAAAGAATCTTCTAGGTGATCCGCACAATGCACCAACCGCTATCTTTGCTTCTTCTGATGAATTAGCAGTGGGAGTATTGCTAGCAGCTAAAGACTTAGGTCTAAGCGTTCCTGCTGATCTATCTATTGTTGGGGTGGACAACCACGAGCTTGCAGACTTCTTTGGCATTACAACAATCAACCAGAATGTTGTGGGTCAGGGTGAGCTTATGGCTAAGACCATGCTTGAACTATTGGATAACCCAAACCAGACCGTACCTGATGTGACTGAGTGGCCTATCGAATTAATTGTTCGTAGCAGCACAGCCAGAGCTGCTTCAGCCCAGTAGTTAGTTAGAATCACTCTTATGGCAGATTCCTCATTCGACATAGTCAGCAAAGTTGACAAGCAAGAAGCGTCTAACGCTCTAACCCAGGCTCAAAAAGAGATTGAACAGCGCTACGACTTCAAAGGTGTTGGTGCATCTATTGAATGGTCAGGCGACAAAATCCTGATGAAGGCAAACAGCGAAGAACGCGTAAAGGCAATTCTGGATGTATTCCAGAGCAAGCTAGTAAAGCGCGGCATCTCACTAAAGAGCCTTGATGACGGCAAGCCTTTTCCTTCAGGTAAAGAATTCCGTATCGAAGCCACACTAAAAGATGGCATCGAACAGCCTGAGGCTAAGAAGATTTCAGCAATCATCCGTGAGCAGGGGCCTAAGTCGGTCAA
>CANLCU010000008.1 GCA_947489135.1 Micrococcales bacterium | reverse complement strand
CTAGCCTAAAGATCTAAAAGATAAAGCCCCGAGATAATCTCGGGGCTTTTCTTTGTTTAAGATCTAGTCCTGTTCAGGTCTTCTCTTAGCAGGAGCTTCTCTGCGGTTAGCTGCAGGTACCCACTTGATGTCTCCACCGTGCTTGATGTTTGCGTATCTTGCTAGAACGAATAGTAGATCGCTAAGACGGTTTAGGTATTTCACAGCAGTCAAGCTAACACCACCTGTGGTGTGGCCTTTCTTACCTGGCTCAGTGCCGTGTTCTTCAATAGCGTGCCAGGTGGCTCGCTCTGCTCTTCTAACTACGGTTCTAGCTAGGTGAAGACCAGCTGCTAGTCCTGATCCACCAGGGATGATGAAGGAGTCTAGTTTTTCTAGTTCTGCGTTGTACTTGTCGATAGCTGCTTCTAAAGCGTCAATCCAAACTGCATCAACACGTAGAGGCTCATACTCATAGTGCTCGTTTAGAGGGTTTGATAGGTCTGCACCTAGGTCAAACAAGTCATTCTGAATCTGAGAAAGAAGATCTAGGGTTTCTTTGTCGAACTCGTTCTGAGCTAGGGACACGGCAACACCAATAGCTGAGTTGGCCTCATCAACATCAGCATAAGCTTCGATGCGTGGGTCTGTCTTTCTAACTCTGCTGAAGTTGCTCAGTCCGGTCAGTCCTTCATCCCCTGTTCGGGTGTATATCTTCGTAAGTTTTACCATGTTCTAAGTTTAGGCTTGTTAGATGCTCCTATTGTTGCCTCCTAGCGAAACCAAGAAGATTGGTGGAACCAATCTGACCATTGAGCAGGTTCATCTGAGCTATGGGCAACTCAATGAGGCTAGAGATCTAGTCCTGGATGCTCTCATCAAGGTTTGTAGGACCAAGGCTGGGGCAGTGAAGGCTCTGAAGCTAAGCCCTAAGCAACTAGGGGACAGGGAACTAAACCTAGGGATTAGACAGGCATCAACCATGCCAGCTTATGAACGTTATGAGGGCACACTTTATAAAGCCATTGGGCTAGATACCTTCACTAGTCATGAAGTCGAACTTATGAGAGCTAACGTCTTGATTCAAAGTGCTCTATTTGGACTTATCTCTGCAACAGATCGAATCCCTTGGTACAGACTTTCAGCCAATACAGTCCTACCTAAACTGAGCCTAAAGAAAGTTTGGCAAGAACACCAAGTAGCAGCCTTCAACCGTCTTGTTGACATGCCAATCATTGACCTTAGATCAAAGGCTTATGTTGATTTAGCTCCTATACCTGAGCATCTTGATTCTTACTGGGTTGAAGTTGTGGCTGAAGATAGCAAAGGTCAGAGACGCGCACTTAACCACTTCAACAAAACTGCAAAGGGTGAACTGGTTGGTGCTTTCGTAAGAGCAAAGCAAGCACCAAAGACTTTGGCTCAACTAAAAGCTGTAGCTAAGAAAGCTGGGTTGGGGTTAGAAGTCGAAGGCAAGATTATTTACCTAATTACTTCTGAAGTTATTAGAAAGAAGTAAAACTCTTTAAGAGAGTGCTTTCCTGCGGTAGCAACCAGGTGCATGGTCGTTTACGAAACCAGTTGCCTGCATAAGTGCATACATAGTTGTTGATCCAACAAAACCAAACCCTAGTTTCTTGAGGTGCTTACTAAGTTGATCTGATTCAGGACTGGTTGCTCGCCATTCAAAAACACTGGCGGCAGTTGTTCGCTTTGATTTAGCAGGGGCGAAGCTCCAAACAATGTCGCTTATGCTTTCGCCTTGTTTTTGTAATTCGAGGACAAGGTTCGCGTTATTGATGGTGCTAATAATCTTTGCTCTGTTTCGTATGATTCCAGCATCAAGCATGAGTCTCTCAACGTCTGCATCATTGAGCTTGGCTACCTTCTTGACGTTGAAGTTGTGAAAAGCTTTTCTGAATGTCTCACGCCTTTTTAGGATGGTTATCCAGGAGAGGCCAGCCTGGAACCCTTCAAGGGTTATGCGTTCAAACATCTCTTGGTCACCCGTAACTGGAACCCCCCACTCGGTGTCATGGTAATTCACATAAAGCTCATCAACGCCAGCCCATTTACAGCGATGAAGGCCATCATCATGCTTTCTTACAAAGTCATTCATTCTTTGACTGCGATGCCTTCAAGCTTGAGAAGAATCCTTTTGGTTGGCAGACCCTTACCACCGGAGTAGCCAGTTATCTTTCCGCTGGAACCTAGGACTCTGTGACAGCCAACAACTAAGGGGATTGGGTTAGAACCTACTGCTCCACCAACTGCTCTAGCTGCTAGTGGTTTGCCGATGGCTCGTGCGATGTCGGCATAAGTTTTTACTTGACCGAACTTGATCTTGGCAATCTCTTTCCAGACTGCTCTTTGGAACTCGGTTCCCTTACTTAGATCTAATGGAAAGGTGAACTTGGTTAGATTGCCTGCGAAGTAGGACTCAATTTCTTTCTGGGCTTGCTTGAGTACTGGGTTTGTGTTTGTTGTCGCTCTTGTTCCTGATACAGCTAGGTCGATAGCGGTTACCTTGCCGTTGGCTTCAGTTACTTGGATCATCCCAATAGGAGAGCTGAAGGCGATGTAGTTGTCTTTGCTTAGTTTCACATCTAGAGAATACCTAGTTAAAAAGAGAACCCGGTCATCCGTGATGCTTGGTGGATAACCGGGTTCTCTTGTGAACTTGTTGATTACATCAACTCGAACATCTTTCCTGCTTTGGAAAGGCTCTGTCGAAGTGTCTGCTCTAGTTCATCGAACTCCTTCTGACCAATGGTTAGAGGAGGAGCTAGCTGAACTACAGGGTCGCCACGGTCGTCTGAGCGGCAATACAAGCCGTTGTCATACAAGTCGTGACTTAGGAACTGACGGAGAAGCTTCTCAGACTCTTTGTCGTTGAAGGTTTCTCTAGTTGTCTTGTCTCTAACTAGTTCGATTGCGTAGAAGTAACCTGCTCCACGAACATCTCCCACGATAGGCAGATCCTTTAGCTTCTCTAGGGTCTTCTTGAAGGCACGTTCGTTACGAGCAACGTTACCTACTAGGTCTTCTTCATCGAAGATGTCTAGGTTCTCAAGAGCCACAGCACAAGCTACAGGGTGAGCTGCGAATGTGTAACCGTGAGCAAAGATGTTAGTTCCGTGCTTGAATGGCTCGAATAGCTTCTCGGTAAGCATTAGGGCACCAAGCGGCTGGTAGGCCGAGGTAATACCCTTTGCACAAACCAACATGTCTGGCTCTAATCCATATCTTTCGCTAGCGAACATTGTTCCAATACGTCCGAAACCGTCGATTGTTTCATCCGCCACCAACAGCACATCGTACTTGTCGCAAATCTCGCGAACACGCTTGAAGTATGAAGGGGGAGAGGTGAAACAACCACCTGAGTTCTGAACTGGTTCGATGAAGAACGCAGCAACGGTGTCTGGATCTTCAAACAGAATCATTTCTTCAACTCTGTCTGCTGCCCACATCGCGAACTCTTCTTCGTTCTTGAAGTCATCCTGAGCTCTATACCAGTTGGTGTTAGGGACTCTGAATGTGCTTGGAACTAGAGGTTCGAACATCTTCTTCATAGATGGAATACCTGTTAGTGACAATGCACCGTGTGATGTTCCATGGTAAGCAACAGCACGAGTTAGAACTTTGTGCTTGAGTGGCTTACCAGTCATCTTGAAGTACTGCTTGGCTAGCTTCCAGGCTGTTTCGTTTGCCTCACCACCACCGGTAGTGAAGAACACGCGAGATAGATTCTTCGGCGCATATGAAAGTATGCGTTCCGCTAGTTCAATCGCTGGAGCGTGGGTGTGTGACCAGATCGGGAAGTAATCTAACTTCTTCATCTGCTTTGCCGCTGCTTCAGCTAATCTTTCACGACCGTGACCTACGTTTACGGCAAACAGCGATGAAATTCCATCGAAGTACTTCTTGCCGTTAATGTCCCAGAAGTGATGTCCTTCAGCTTTAGTGATTATAGGAATGTCGTTCTTCTGGTAAGGGCTGTGACGGGTGAAGTGCAAAAACAAATTCTCTTTTGCAGCTTTTTGCAGCATTGCCGGGGTTGCTTCTTTACCAGCTCTACGAGCCTTAAGAAGCGGAGTGGCTTGGTCGGCTCTTGCTTTGGCCTGCTTTTTAGCAGGAGCCTTGCCTCGCGTAATCGCTGAGACAAGCTTTCGGGCTATGCTCTCCTTGGTTGCCATTTGATATCACTCTTTACATTGTGTTTGTGTTTCGTTTTTGAATTGCCGAATGGCAATCCACTTCGAGCACCACTTTGGTGCCCAAACCTATTTAGTTATCTAACACCCCAGTTATAGAACTGCTTGTGGAGTTTGAGATACACAAATGTTTCAGTAGAAACCACTTCTGGAAGTGCTCTGATTTTTGTGTTCAATACATCAATTAGGTCTTGATCGTTTTCCACTACGACTTCAACCAAGATGTCAAAAGATCCTGCGGTCATAACCACATAGTCTGCTTCGGGCATTGCAGAGAGTTTGTTAGCTAATTCAGTCATGTCACCTGTGCAACGGATACCAATCATGGCTTGGCGATAGAAGCCAAGTTGAAGAGGGTCTGTTACCGCTACTACCTGCATAACGCCGGTGTCATGAAGCTTCTGCATTCTCTGGCGAACTGCTGCTTCGCTAAGGCCTACAGCCTTAGCAATCTCGCTGTATGGCTTGCGACCGTCAATCTGGAGTTGCTCGATGATCTCTTTAGAGATGTCATCGAGAACCGACGCCTTTGCCCGCTCTGTTCTAGCCATACTGCGATTTTGGCACACATTTGGCCATTTGACTTCAGAAATCGCACTAAATTTACCAATTTGGTATAGATTCCGTATCATTTTGGCCTTTTCACCTACGGATTGTTTCCTAATCTCATGGCTGTATTAGTCTTTATTCAATAGAAATACCCAAAGTTTGCCCCTTTACAAGGCTCGAAGGAGAGTTTTCAAATGGCTCAGGAACTAAAGAACTTCATCAATGGAAGCCATGTGGCTGCCAAATCTGGTGAAACCCTAGACATCGTCAACCCTGCTAATGGTGAGGTTTATGCAACTTCTCCTGTCTCAAACGAGAGTGATGTTGATTCTGCATACAAAGCAGCCGACAAAGCATTTGAGACCTGGAGTCAAACAACTCCTAGTGAACGTCAACTAGCTCTATTCAGAATCGCTGATGCTCTAGAAGCAAGAGCTGAAGAGATGGCAGATGTTGAATCAAAAAACACTGGTAAACCAAGAAGCACACTTGTTGAGTACGAAGTTTTGGTTTCGGTTGATCAGATTCGCTTCTTTGCTGGAGCAGCTAGAAACCTTGAGGGTAGGGCTACCGCAGAGTATGCCAAAGATCACACATCTTCAATCAGAAGAGAACCTATTGGTGTCATCGGACAGGTAACCCCATGGAACTATCCGCTGAACATGGCAACTTGGAAGTTTGCTCCAGCAATTGCTGCTGGAAACACCATTGTTCTAAAACCATCTGACACAACTCCTGCTTCAACTTTGCTCTTGGCAGAAATTGCAAGTGAGTTCCTACCTGCTGGTGTGTTCAACGTAGTCACTGGAAACCGTGACACAGGTCGAGCAATGATTGAGCACGAGATTCCTCAGATGGTTTCCATCACAGGTTCGGTTAGAGCTGGAATGGAAGTTGCTAAGAGTGCAGCTCTTGATCTCAAGAGAGTACACCTTGAACTTGGTGGCAAGGCACCTGTCATTGTTTTTGCTGATGCAGATCTACAAAAAGCAGCAGCACAGATTGTTGTTGCAGGTTTCTTCAACGCGGGTCAAGACTGTACAGCAGCAACACGTATCTTGGTCCACGAGAGTGTTCACGATGAATTCGTTGCAATTCTTACTGCTGAAGTTAAGGCTAACGCAATTACTGGAGACCCAAGCAGAGATGACATCTTGTTTGGCCCAGTAAACAACGTAAACCAATTAGCTCAGGTAACAGGGTTCATTGATCGACTTCCAGATCACGCATCTATCGCTATCGGTGGAAAGGCTATTTCAGGAAAGGGATACTTCCACGAAGCAACTGTGCTAACTGGCCTGAAGCAGACCGATGAGCATATTCAACGTGAAATCTTTGGACCAGTAGTTACAGTCCAAAGCTTCAAAGATGATGCAGAAGCAATGCGTTGGGCGAACGATGTGAAGTATGGTTTGGCTTCATCTGTATGGACCAGCAACCACACCAGAGCAATGCGTTTTGCTAAGGGATTGAACTTCGGTTGTGTATGGATTAACACTCACATCCCACTAGCTGCTGAAATGCCTCACGGTGGTTTCCGTCACTCCGGTTACGGAAAAGATCTTTCAATGTATGGCTTTGAGGACTACACCCGAATCAAGCACGTCATGAGCTACATCGGAGACTAGTTTCTAGATAGACAACTAACTGCCCGTTATCCACATAAAGATAGCGGGCATTAGTTTTACCCTGTGATTAGGGCAACATCTAATCATGCGCTGGTTTGCCCTCATTCCTGGACTACTACTTGGTGTGGTCATGGCGCTGGTTACGGGTATGTGGCAGTTTGCTCTTTTCACATTCGTAAGTGTTTTGTCTGCCGCGTTGACTATGGCTTTGATGCGTAAGAAGCGTAAAGAGCCAGATGAAGACTTCAGCGATCAACCAATATGGGTAACGCCCAATGCATTAGCAATCGGGGATAAAGTTCTAGCTAAATCAGGTTGGTTGTTCAAAGAGCAATACAGCGATATTTTCTTCGAACACTTCAGCAAACTTGCTGCTGAAAGAGAAGTTCGGAATCGAACTCAAGAACTTGAGGCTTCGTTCTATAGGTCAAACCGGGTTGGACAATTACCCTTCTGGGCAGGTGTTGCAGAAGGCAACAACCTTGAGTTTGATCTAGTCAAAGATGGACCTCATGCACTGATAGTTGGCTCAACAGGCTCAGGTAAGAGTGAGTTCCTGAAGCTCATTACCTCTTCAATGCTGGTTGGTGTTCACAAAGGTCAACTGCAGTTGGTGCTAGCAGACTTCAAAGGCGGAGCAGCGCTCAGAGGGCTAAACGACCATCCAGCTTCGCTAACCCTAGTAACCGACTTAGACGAAGGCAGGCACGAGAGGTTCTGGCTATATCTAGCTGGAGAACTAAAGAGACGTGAACGGCTTCTGGCTCAAGCAGGAGTTTCATCCATAGATTCATATCCCGACTTAGCTCGAATGATTGTCCTTGCCGATGAGCTCCCAGCCATAATCACTTCTCATCCGCTTGCTATTGGAACTTTAGATTCAATTGCAGCTAGAGGCAGATCTCTAGGGGTTCACTTGATAGCCACTAGCCAATCACTTTCTGGAATTCCTAGAGCACTGATAACTAACTTGAGCATGAGGTTTGCCTTAGGTGCAATGGACCCAGGCGATCTCATTTCCCTATTACCTGGGGTGAGAGCTGGAGTCTCTAACTCATCAAGAGCAATTGCTATCTGGGGGAGTAGCACTATTAGTTTTGACTTTCCAATTTCAAAGTCAATACCTAATCTCAATGAAACCAAGTTATTTCCCGATTTAGTTGAGGGGTGGACGAATGGACTTCCTCTGCGAGTCATATCTAAGGATGACTTGCTGGGAGTTTTCGATATTCCTATTCAACAGCGTTTCGAGAACTTTTCTTTTGGAGAACTGAATAGCAATTCACTTCTCGTTGTTGGAGCAAGTGGCTCTGGGAAGAGCACTTTTTGTAATTCCGCCCGCTTGAATACAGATTCAATTGTTTTAGACTGTCCAACTATTCAAGAGCTCGAGGAAGCGTTTCAAAGTGGGAGACAGATTATCTGTGTAATGTCTAGTTCGTTCCTCATGCCGCTGTCTCTTCAACGGAGATTTGAGAATCTGATCTATTTGCGACAAGGAAACCTAGATCAGCATCTTGCAGCAGGCTTACCTAAGAACCAATGGAATGAAAAGCTACCTGCGGGCAGGGGATGGTTCAAGAATCTTTCGATTCAGTTGGCTATGCCAGAACCTTCGCTGAATCAACAAAGTCAAGTCCGTGAGCCTCAGCTACTGGCTGGCTAACAAGCTTGCCATCATGGGTGTTTAGACCCAGTGCTAGAGCAGCGTCTTGCTTACATGCTTCCAACCAGCCCTTGTTAGCAATAGCTTTTGCATAGCTCAAGGTTGCGTTCGTAAGTGCATAGGTTGATGTGTGAGCCACAGCACCAGGCATGTTTGCAACACAGTAGAAGACAGAGTTGTGAACCTTGAATGTAGGTTCAGCGTGAGTGGTTGGTCTTGAATCTTCAAAACACCCACCCTGGTCAATAGCGATATCAACAAGAACCGATCCTGGCTTCATCTTCTTAACCAGTGCATTGGTTACAAGCTTTGGAGCTTTTGCTCCTGGAATCAATACAGAACCAATAACCAAATCTGCTTGAGTTACTGCTCGTTCAATCTCGAAACTGTTGCTTGCAAGAGTTTTCAAGCGTCCTGCATAGAGAGCATCGAGTTCTCGAAGACGGTTGATGTTGGTATCTAGAACAGTTACGTCAGCTCCAAGACCTACAGCCATGGCGATTGCGTTAGTTCCTGCAACACCTCCACCAAGAACTACAACCTTGGCAGATCTTGTGCCAGGTACTCCACCCAAAAGAATTCCATGTCCACCGTTTTGAGCGAAGAGAGTCTGTGCTCCAACTAGAGCGGATAGACGACCAGCAACCTCGCTCATCGGAGCAAGAAGAGGTAGTTGTCTATTTGGGGTCTGAACTGTCTCGTAAGCAATAGAAGTTACCTTCTTGGCAACTAGTTCTTTGGTAAGTTCTAGGTCGGCTGCTAGGTGAAGGTAGGTGAAGAGAACTAAGCCAGGACGAAGGTAACCATATTCGCTTGCGATAGGTTCTTTAACCTTGAGAATCATGTCTCCGGTGTTCCAAGTGGTTGCAGCGTCAGGGAGGATGTTTGCTCCGGCTGCTGAGTAATCTTCATCAGAGATACTTGAGCCTTGGCCGGCACCTTTTTGAATGTAAACCTCGTGGCCTGAGGCTACGAGTTCGTGGACTCCCGCTGGGGTAATTGCTACGCGGAATTCGTTGTTCTTGATCTCTGCAGGGACAGCGATCTTCATGATTCTCCTCTAGGTGTGAGCTACCTTGCTCCAACCAGAATCAAGAATACCCCAATTCTTTAGGCTTTATTTGAGCCCGTTTGGGCCCAACGGGCTCTCAAAATGAGTTATACCGATTTGGTCTTTTTGCCTATAAATCTTGCGGGGTGTGGCATTATTTTAAGCAATGCGTTCTTTCGCGCAGTCGGTGCCCAAACTCGGCCGTCTGACGGCCCTTGTATATAAGGAGCAAAAGGTTATGAACCAAAACCTTCCAGAAGATCCACAACTACGCGAAATGGTTAAAGCTGCTTTAGCCCATAAAGTTACTCGTCGAGCAGTTCTAGGTGGTGCAGTTGCAACTTCAGCAGCAGCTCTACTTGCAGCATGTGCTCCGTCAGATAAGCCGAAGCTAACTCCGGCTACCGATGTCAGTGATTCAGACCCAACTCTTATTTGGAGCAACTGGTCACTATACGTTGACATCGATGACAACGGAAACTACCCAACACTTGAAAAGTTCAAGAGCGAAACAGGTATTACAGTTACCTACCGCGAAGACTTTGATGACAACGACTCTTACTACGGAAAAGTTAAAGACCAGCTAGCACTAGGTCAGGACATTGGTGCAGATATCACTTGCCCAACTTCTTGGATGGCAGCTCGGTGGATCAACCAGGGAACTGTTCAGACTTTTGATGATGCAAATCTTCCAAACAAGAAGAACCTTCAGCCTGCTTACCTAGGTGAGGCATATGACCCAGAGCGCACAATGTCACTTCCTTACCAAGGTATTCTTGCTGGTTTTGCTTACGACAAGAAGGCTTACAAGGATGCAACCGGTAAAGAAGCTCCTGCTGTTATTGAAGACCTTTGGAACCCAGCACTTAAGGGACGCATTGGTGTTCTAAGCGAGATGCGCGACACCGTTGGAATCGTTTTGATGTCCCAGGGTGTTTCTATTGGTGATGCAAACAGCCTTACTGAAGATGCATTCATGACTGCAATTGAAGTTATTGAACAGCAGGTAACATCAGGTCAGATTGCTCGCATCAAGGGAAACAGCTACAAGGATGACCTTGTAAACGGTGACACCATTGCTGCTATCGCTTGGTCAGGTGACATCATTCAGTTGAACGCTGAAGCAGGTTACGACCGCTTCGGTTTCGTTCTTCCTGAATCAGGTGGAACAATCTCAGCCGACTGTTTCGTAATTCCTATGGGAGCTACTCACAAGAAGAACGCTGAGAAGCTAATGAACTTCTACTACGACCCATACAACGCTGCTGTATTGGCTGCTTACGTGAACTACATCACACCAGTTATGGGAGCAAAGGAAGAAGCCATCAAGCTTGACCCAGCTCTTGCTGAGAACCAGTTGATCTTCCCAAGCGAAGAGTTCCTATCTTTGACTCAGGGCTTTAGAGCTCTTGATGGCAAGGAAGAGCAAGCTTTCACTAAGGCATTCCAAAAGATCAAACTAGGCGCGTAGTGGCAAAGGAATTTATTGCCCGCGGAGCTGACTTAGAGCTTAAGAAGATTCGCAAAGAGTTCCCTGGTTTCACTGCAATTGAAGAGCTTGACCTTCACGTCCCAGCAGGGGAGTTCTTTGCTCTGCTTGGCCCTTCAGGTTGCGGTAAAACTACAACTCTTCGCTTAGTTGCTGGTCTTGAAACTCCAACCTCCGGAAATATCTTTATCGGTGGCGAGGATGTAACAGAGACTAAGCCTCACGAGCGTCCAGTCAACACTGTGTTCCAGTCCTATGCTCTTTTCCCGCACATGAATGTGTTGGAGAACGTTGCGTTCGGATTGCGTCAGAGAAAGATTGACGAGCCACTAGTAAAAGCTAAAGAGGCATTGAACCTAGTGCAGCTAGCTCACTTAGCAGACCGTAAGCCACAGCAGCTATCTGGTGGTCAGCAGCAACGTGTTGCTTTGGCTAGAGCATTGGTCAACAGACCGTCTCTACTGCTTCTTGATGAGCCACTAGGTGCACTGGATCTCAAACTTCGTCGCGAGATGCAGATTGAGTTGAAGGCTATTCAAATTGAAGTTGGTCTTACCTTCTTGCACGTGACTCACGACCAAGAAGAAGCTATGGACATGGCAGACACTGTTGCTGTTATGAACAAGGGTCGCATCGAGCAGATGGGTGCACCTGAAGCTCTGTATGACAGACCAAAGACTGTGTTCGTATCCAAGTTCCTTGGTCAATCAAATCTTTTGGTTGGTGAAGTTGAATCAAGTTCAGCGAACTCAATCAGCATTGAAGTTGCAGGAAACAAGATTTCTGTTCCAAAGGCTAGAGCTGAAAAGCACAAGGGCAAGATTGCAATTGGATTTAGACCTGAGAAAGCTACTTTCACATCTAAGAAGCCAACTGCTAGCTCTTCAACTAACATCATCGGTCCTGGTGAAATTATTGACATTAGATTCACCGGTGTTAGCAACCAGTACCTGATCCAAGTTCCAGGACTTGGAAACCTAACTGTGTTTGCTCAAAACGTGGGGAAGTCACCTGTTACTGAACTTGGTGAAAAAGTATGGATCTCTTGGTCAGTCGAACACTCATTTGGTCTAGCTGATTTACCTAACACAGGCAAAGCGGTCTAGCGAAGATGGCCTTCGCAGCTTTCAGTTCTAGTAAGCCAAAGGGTTTTTCTAAACCTACAAAATCGGGCAAGGTAGCAATTGCGCTACTCGCACCTGGGCTTGCTTACCTGGGAGTTTTCTTCCTTACACCTCTTATTGCTCTGATTATGGTTTCTCTTCAAGCGCCAGATCCGGATGGCTTTATTGGAGATTACGTAGCAGCATTTGAGTTCAACAACTACTTTGTAGTTGTCTCAGACTATTTCCCACAAATGATGCGATCTTTTGGATATGCACTTGCAGCTACTGTTCTTGCTCTAGTTATCTCTTATCCATTGGCTTACTTCATTGGTGTGAAGGCTCGTCCTTATCCATTGCTCCAGAAGCTAATGCTTACCTTGGTTATTGCTCCATTCTTCATTTCGTTCTTGCTTAGAACACTCGCTTGGAAGCAGATCTTCTCTAACGAGTCATGGATTGTGACAACCCTGCAGCAGCTTGGGCTTCTTGAGTCAGATCAGTATGTTGTTGGTACACCGTTCATGGTTATCTTTGGTCTAACCTATAACTTCATTCCATTCATGACCCTTCCTCTCTACACATCTCTAGAAAGACTAGACACTCGCTACCTTGAAGCAGGTTCTGATCTATACGCATCACCTTCAAAGGTGTTTAGAAAAGTCACTATTCCTCTTTCAATGCCTGGAATCATTTCAGGTACTCTGCTTACCTTTATCCCAATTGCCGGTGACTACATCAATGCATCGGGAGACTTCCTAGGGTCGAGTTCAACGGCCATGATAGGAAATGTTATTGAATCGAATTACCTCATTAGCAATGACTATCCGGCAGCTTCTGCGCTATCTGTTCTTTTGATGGGTGCGATTCTGATTCTTGTTGCAGGCTACGTCAAGAAGTCTGGAACGGAGGATTTGCTCTAATGAAATTTAGTTTGGGTAAATACGCTTTTCCTTTGTATGCGATTCTCGCTTTCATTTATCTGTTGATTCCAATTGGCTATACCTTTGTCTTCTCATTCAACGATTCCCTAAAGACCAACCTGATTTGGCGTGGCTTCACTTTTGATAAGTGGACAAACGTTTGTGATCGTGAAGGTGTTTGTGAAGCATTTGGTAACTCCGTTCTTATTGGAGTTATTTCGACAATTGCCGCCACAGCTCTTGGAACCATGATCGCAATTGCTTTGGTTCGCTATCGTTTCAAGTTCCGCAGGTCCACAAACCTTCTCTTGTTCTTACCTATGGCAACCCCTGAAGTTGTTCTTGGAGCAGGATTAGCTTCACAGTTCTTCAGCCTTGGAGTTGAAAAGGGTATTGGAACCATCATTCTTGGACACATTGTTTTCTGTCTGTCCTTTGTTGTTGTAACGGTAAAGGCAAGAGTTTCAAGCCTTGATCCAGTATTGGAAGAAGCAGGTAAAGACCTTTACGCCAACCCAAGACAGGTTTTCTGGAAAATTACCTTCCCACTACTTCTGCCAGGTATCGCAGCAGCTGCTCTACTTTCATTTGCTTTGAGCTTTGATGATTTCATCATCACCAACTTCAACGCTGGTGCAGATATGACATTCCCTCGCTATGTCTTCACAGCAGCTGCTAGAGGTGTTCCTGCTGAGGCAAACGTTATTGGTAGTGCTGTGTTCATCGCAGCAATCTTGCTTGTGCTAGTAACCCAAATAAACGGTGAGCGTAAACGCCGTCTGTTACTTAAGAAGCATTAAGCAAACAGAGAAATAAGAGCTTCTTCGAAGTGAGCTCTGTGTCTTTCAACATCCTCAATTGTGTGAGCTGGTGACATCAAAGCCATGTTGTGGAATGGTGTCATCAAGATTCCACGGTTTAGAGCATGGATGTGAAGATACTGTTGTAATTCAAAGTCGTCTGCATCAGCTGCTTCTCGACCATTCTTAGGTGCTTCTGATCTGAATGAGTATTCAGCTCTACAGCCCAACTGACTTACCTGCCAAGGAGCACCATACTTAGTAATCAAGTCTTGAACATTCTTTGTCCAAACGTCACACAGAGCTTCCATGGAAACGAATGCCTCAGGAGTTAGCACTTTGGTTAGTGTTGCAGCGATAGCTGCCATTGATAGAGCGTTGCCAGCTAGAGTTCCACCAACACCACCTACGTCAATATGTTCTAGGTGAAGACTCTTCTGAACCTTTGCAGTTAGTTCTGCGGTCATACCAAAAGCACCTGCAGGAATACCCGCACCGATTGTTTTACCTAGAACAACTGCATCTGGCTGAAGGTTTCTTCTAGCAGTCATTCCACCAGGACCCTCACTTAGAGTGTGGGTCTCATCGATGATAAGGATTACGTCATATCGTGTGCAGAGCTCTCGAAGTCCTTCTAGATAACCAGGTTCTGGAAGAACAATTCCAATGTTGGTCATCGCAGGCTCGATAAGCATTGCTGCTACTTCACCGGTTGCGAAAGCTGCTTCAGCTGCCTCTAGGTCATTGAAAGGAACAACGATGGTTGTTTCACTTGGATCTACCTGAGGGCCAATATTGTTCTCGCGGCTAACAGTGTTGCCATTGTCATCAAGAACAGCAAATGTTTCATCAACTGTTCCGTGGTAGCAGTAGTCGTGCACAACAACCTTGTGCTTGCCTGAAACATGTCTTGCATATCTCAAGATGTGTCGGTTGGCATCGGTAGCTGTAAGGGTGAACTGCCACTTAGCCATACCAAAGCGATCAGCTAGTGTCTGAGCTGCAATAGCGGCATCAGCGGTAGGCAACATCAGGGTGATTCCCTTTGATAGTTGCTCAGCGATTGCCTTAACAGATGCGTCAGGGGAGTGACCAACCATGGCACCGGTGTCACCTAGACAGAAGTCAACGTATTCAATGCCATCAGCATCAGTGAATCTAGAGCCCTTGGCTTTAGTTACATAAACAGGGTGAGGGCCAGGCCACTTAGACATCCAAGACATTGGCACACCACCCATTAGGGCACTCTTCGCACTTTCATGAAGCTTGGCTGATTCAGGGTGCCTAGCTATGAAAAGCTCAACCTCATCTGCAAAAAGTTTAGCTAATTTGTCTCTGTTTGCATATGAGTGCATTGGGTTTTGTCCTCTGGTTTTTAGAGTTTTGCTAGTCCGTCTTCAACAACATCTAGAGCGTCGTGAATAAGTTCATCGCTGATGGCAAGAGAAGGTAGGAAGCGGATTACGTTGCCGTAGGTTCCTGCATTCAAGATAACTACTCCATTTAGGTGTGAGTGCTTGACTACTGCATCAACAGCTGCTGAGTTAGGAGTGCGAGTTCCTGGAACTACTAATTCGATTGCAAGCATTGCACCACGGCCACGGATCTCACCGATAACTGGATACTTAGCCTTCATCTGCTCTAGACGAGCCATCATGACTGTCTCGATGTGCTTAGCCTTCTCAAGTACTCCGCCATCTTCAATCTGCTTTAGGACTGAGATAGCGGCAGCAGCTGCAACTGGGTTACCACCGAAGGTTCCACCAATACCACCTGGGTGAGATGAGTCCATGATTTCTGCTCTACCAACAACTGCTGAGATAGGCATACCACCGGCAATACCCTTAGCGACTGTCATGAGATCAGGCTCGAAACCTTCTTCATGCTCTGATGCAAACCACTGGCCAGTTCTAGCAATACCTGCTTGAACCTCATCTGCTACTAGAACAATTCCGTTGGCGTGAGTCCACTGGCTCAAAGTCTTTAGGAAGCCAGGAGCTGGAACAATAAATCCACCTTCACCCTGGATAGGTTCAATCACTACTGCAGCGAAGTTCTTTGCTCCGATTCTCTTCTCCATATAGTTGATTGCTCTAGTGGCGGCTTCTTCTCCGGTCATGCCCTCTGGGTCATGGAATGGGTAAGACATTGGAACGTGAGTAACGCTTCCAGCAAAAGGACCAAAGCCATCTGCATAAGGCATGTTCTTGAAGTTCATAGCCATGGTTAGGTTTGTTCTACCGTGATAAGCGTGATCGAATACTGCAATTTCGTTTCGCTTAGTGAACTTTCTAGCCAATTTGATTGCGTTTTCAACTGCTTCAGCACCTGAGTTGAACAAAGCTGAACGCTTGACGAAGTTTCCTGGCATGCGTCTGTTTAGAATTTCACAAACCTGAACGTAAGGCATGTATGGGGTGACAGTGAAAAGAGTGTGAGTTAGCTTTGCTACCTGTTCGGACACAGCTGCAACTACACCTGGGTTTGTGTGACCGATTGTTGTAACACCAATACCTGAACCCATGTCGATGTACTGGTTGCCATCAACGTCAACCAAGATCGCACCATGAGCTGAGTCGATGTATGCAGGTAGTGAGGTTCCAACACCGTGACCTACGTGCTCTAGACGGTGTGCATGAAGGGCCTGAGATTTAGGCCCTGGGATAGCAGTAACAAGAAGTCTTTTCTGTTCTATTGTCATGCCCTAATTCTACGCCTGGCAGATTTATCTTGCCAGAAGCCACTAACAGCAGGGATTACGGGGTTGGTGGCAAGATTGAGACATGAAGAAGATAATCATCCTGGGCAGCACGGGCTCTATTGGTACCCAGGCCCTAGAGATTATTGAAGCTAACCCTGACAAGTTTCAGGTTGTTGGTCTTGCTGGTAATTCAAATAAAGAACTACTAGCAGCTCAAGCCAGCAAGTTCTCAGTAAATGAAAAGAACGTGGCTATTGGTGCTGATGAAGCTACAGCTCTAGTTGAAAATACAGATGCTGATGTGGTTATCAATGGCATAACAGGATCTATTGGCTTAGCTCCAACACTGGCAACCTTGAAGACAGGCAAGCGTTTAGCTCTAGCCAACAAAGAGTCACTAATTGTTGGTGGGAGATTAGTAACTGAGGCCGCAGCTCCTGGACAAATAGTTCCAGTTGACTCTGAGCACTCTGCTTTAGCTCAGTGTCTTTTAGCGGGAGATTCTAAAGAAGTAGCAACACTTATCTTGACTGCATCAGGAGGGCCTTTCAGAGGCTTCACTGCTGAGCAACTAAAGCAAGTTACACCTGAGCAAGCTTTGAAGCACCCGACATGGACTATGGGAAGAGTAGTAACAACTAACTCAGCAACCATGGTCAATAAAGGTTTAGAACTTATTGAAGCTCATCTACTTTTCAATGTTCCTTTTGATCAGATTGAAGTTACTGTTCACCCTCAGTCAGTTGTCCACTCAATGGTGAGTTTCATTGACGGCTCAATCATTGCTCAATGCTCACCACCAGACATGAAGCTACCGATTGCATTAGGGATGACCTGGCCTGAGCGTATTGAAAATGTAAGCCCACCAGTTGATTTCACCAAGGCACATACTTGGACATTCGAACCTCTAGATGAAGATGTGTTCAAAGCAGTAAAGATCGCTAGACAGGTTGGTTCTGCTGGTCTTACTTACCCAGCTGTTTATAACGCAGCAAACGAGCAGGCAGTTGATGCTTTCCACGACAAAGCAATTTCTTTCCCAGAGATTATAGAAATTATCGAAGAGGTTGTGGCCTCTCACAAACCACAACAAGAGATGACTTTTGAATCAGTGCTTGCTGCTGAAGTGTGGGCTAGAGAAACTGCCAATCGACTGATAGCCAATCGAAGCTAAATACTGAATGTCGGTCAGCTTAGTTAGGTTAGACAAATGGATTTAATAAACAACATCGGTGGCTGGGTCTTCTTACTTATTGGACTAGCAATCTCAATTGCTTTGCATGAGATTGGCCACATGTGGCCTGCAAAGAAGTTTGGCGTAAAAGTCACTAAGTACATGGTTGGCTTTGGCCCAACGCTCTTTTCTAGAAAAAGAGGTGACACCGAATACGGCATCAAGTTGATTCCACTTGGTGGATACATCCAAATGGTAGGAATGCTTCCTCCAACTCAAGCTGCGAATGCCAAGAAGAATTGGTGGCAAAGACTTACTGCAGGTGCTCAACCTAATGAGCAGATCGTTATTGCTGAAGAGGATGAAGGTAAGACTTTCTATCAGCTTGCTCCTTGGAAGAAACTCATCATCATGTTTGGTGGACCATTTGCCAACCTATTAATTGCAGCGGTTCTTGCAGTTGTCTTGTTTTCTGGTTTTGGTGCCTACGAAAGAACCTCCACTGTAAAAGATGTTTTGTCATGTGTTCCTAGCGAAACAAATAAAGACTGTGCTGATCCAAATCCTGTTTCTCCTTCTAGCAAAGCTGGTTTATTGCCAGGGGACAAGATTCTGAGCTTTGCTGGTCAGCCTGTTGAGTATTGGTCAGATGTTGAATCGCAACTTCAAGATTCTGTTGGTAAGAGCGTCTCAATGGTCGTTGATCGAAATAGCGTGCAGGTAAGTCTGACCATTGAGCCAACCTTGCTGACATCAGCAGGCGAATCAAGACCCTACCTTGGTGTCTATCTAGAAGTTGAGCGTGTTCCTCAAAGTGTTGGTGCTGCGCTTGGTCAAGTTGGAATGATGATGTCCGATACAGCAGCCATGATCATTCAACTCCCTCTTCAAGCAGGAGCAGCTCTTACAGAAATAGCACCTGGCTCTGAACGAAATGAAAATGGCGCTATTTCGATCATTGGACTGGGACAGTTCTCTGGTCAGATCGCCTCGGATGCCTCGATCAGCTTTGAAGACAAGATGCTTTCACAGCTCGGGCTACTGATGTCCCTAAACGTTGCCCTGTTTGTCTTTAACATGGTTCCGCTAGTTCCTTTAGATGGCGGTCACATAGCCGGAGCTATTTACGAGTCAATCAAACGAAGGGTATTTAGGGTTCGAGGGAAGAAATGGGTACGTCCCGTTGACACCAGCCAGATGATGCCCATTGCTTACTTTGTAGCCAGCCTGCTTATTGTCTTGACCATAGTTCTAGTGCTCAGGGACATCCTGAATCCGCTTTCCCTATAAGTTCAAGGGACATCTAAGCCGAGCGGTTTAGACTAAAGCCATGTCGATGTCGTTTTGGCATCAGGAAGAAGTGATTTTAAGTGCCAGCTATTAACTTAGGTCTACCAAATACCCCACCTGTCTTGACCCCAAGACGTAAGACTCGCCAGATCAAGGTTGGAAATGTCGGTGTCGGTAGTGACTCACCTGTATCCATTCAATCCATGACAACAACTCAGACAACTGACATTAACGGCACACTTCAACAAATCGCCGAGCTAACAGCCACTGGTTGTGACATTGTCCGTGTTGCATGTCCAACTCAAGAAGACGCAGATGTCCTAAGAATCATTGCGAAGAAATCTCAGATTCCAGTTATCGCTGATATTCACTTCCAGCCAAAGTATGTTTTCGCAGCAATCGATGCAGGTTGTGGTGCTGTTCGAGTTAACCCAGGAAACATTCGTCAATTTGATGACAAAGTTGGCGAAATTGCCAAGGCTGCAAAAGATGCAGGCGTATCAATTCGTATCGGTGTAAACGCAGGCTCGCTAGATCCAAGACTTCTTCAGAAGTATGGCAAGCCAACTGCAGAAGCACTAGTTGAGTCTGCTGTTTGGGAAGCGTCACTATTTGAAGAGCACGACTTCCACGACTTCAAGATTTCTGTGAAGCACAACGACCCTGTAGTTATGGTTCGTGCTTATGAACTACTTGCTGAGCAAGGAGACTGGCCGTTGCACCTTGGTGTGACTGAAGCTGGTCCTGCATTCCAAGGAACAATCAAATCTTCTGTTGCGTTCGGAGCTTTGTTGAGCAAGGGAATCGGAGACACAATCCGTGTTTCACTTTCAGCTCCACCAGCTGAAGAAGTAAAAGTTGGAGCAAAGATTCTTGAAGCACTAAATCTTCGTCCTCGTAAGTTCGAGATTGTTTCTTGTCCATCTTGTGGCCGAGCACAGGTTGATGTTTACAAGCTGGCAGAAGATGTAACAGCGGGGCTTGAGCACATGACAGTACCAATTCGTGTAGCTGTTATGGGTTGTGTTGTTAATGGTCCTGGCGAAGCACGTGAAGCAGACCTTGGTGTTGCATCAGGAAACGGCAAGGGTCAAATCTTTGTTAAGGGTGAAGTAATAAAGACTGTGCCTGAGAGCGAAATCGTTGCAACTCTAATTGAAGAGGCAAACAGACTAGCTGGCGAAATGGACCCAAGCCTAGTCGGCAGCCCTCAGGTTGTTGTCGCGAAGAAAGATTAATTGATGATTCTTTCTATGTCGCAGTTATTCTTGCGAACACTAAGAGAAGATCCTGCTGAAGCCGAAGTGGACAGCCACAAGCTTCTTGTTAGAGCTGGATACATCCGCAGAGCAGCACCTGGTATCTACACCTGGTTACCGTTGGGTCTTGCAGTAAAAGATAAAGTTGAGCAGATTGTTCGTGAAGAGATGGCTGCTGCTGGAGCTCAAGAAGTTTTCTTCCCTGCACTTTTGCCTCGCGAACCTTTTGAAGTTACAGGTCGTTGGAGCGAGTACGGCGATAACCTTTTCCGTCTGCAGGATAGAAAGAAAGCGGATTATCTTCTAGCCCCAACTCACGAGGAGATGTTCACTCTTTTGGTGAAAGATCTTTACTCAAGCTATAAAGATTTGCCACTAACTCTGTTCCAAATTCAAAACAAGTATCGTGATGAGGCTAGACCTCGTGCAGGTCTATTGCGTGGTCGCGAGTTTGTGATGAAGGACGCTTACTCATTTGATGTATCTGACGCAGGACTTGTTGCTTCGTACCAATCGCAAAGAGATGCATACGAAAGAATATTTACACGTCTAGGTATCGAGTACGTAATAGTTCGCGCAGATGCAGGAGCAATGGGCGGATCAGCATCTGAAGAATTCCTTTCACCATCTCCAATTGGTGAAGACACGTTCGTTAGATCAGCTGGTGGTTATGCTGCCAACGTTGAAGCTGTGACTATCTCAGCTCCAGAAGCGTTGAGCATTGAAGGATTACCTCAGGCCGAAACACACTTGACTCCAGGGGCCACTTCAATAAATTCATTTGTTTCTTTCGCCCAAGATTCACTCGGGATGAAGGATGTCACTGCGGCGTCCACTCTTAAGCATGTTGTTTTGGCTTTGACAGATATCAAGCACAAGAGATCTCTTGTCGTCGTTGCTATTCCAGGCGATCGCGAGCTTGAAATGAAGAGAGCAGAAATTGCATTTGCTGGCTACGAAGTAGAAACAGCAAACGAGGAAGATTTTGTCAAGCATCCTGAGTTGGTCAAGGGATTCATTGGACCGGTCAAGAACGGTGTTCAATTCTTAGGCGAGAAAGCTGAATCAAAGATTCGTTATCTCTTAGACCCAAGAGTTGTGACAGGTACTTCTTGGATTTCAGGTGCTAACGAAAAAGATAAGCACACTTTCAACTTGGTAGCAGGTCGAGACTTTGAAGCCGATGGAATTGCTGACTTAGCTGAAATTCGTGCTGGAGATCCAGCTCCTGATGGCAGCGGACCTTTGGAACTTGCTCGAGGAATTGAAATCGGACACGTATTCCAGTTAGGTAGAAAATACGCTGAGGCACTAGATCTCAAGGTCCTAGACGAAAACGGCAAATTGGTTACTGTGACAATGGGTTCTTATGGAATCGGTGTTACTCGAATCATTGCTGTTCTTGCTGAGGCAAACAATGATGAAAAAGGTCTGATCTGGCCTGCTGCTGTTTCTCCTGCAGATATCCACGTTGTTGCCGCTGGTAAGGACGATGTAATTTACGAAACTGCTGCCAAATTGGCTAAAGAGCTTGAAGCCAAGGGCAAGTCAGTCATTCTGGATGACCGCCTAAAGGTAAGCCCAGGCGTAAAATTCAGCGATGCTGAACTACTGGGAATCCCTCAAATTGTCATTGTGGGTAGAGGTCTAGAAAATGGAGAAGTAGATCTTTGGGATAGACGCTCTGGCGAGCGACGCTCTGTCAAGGTAGAATTGGCGGTAGCCGAGCTCACATAGTCCTTTCTTTGTGGCTTGCATAACTTACTAGCGGCCAGGAGGCGTTTCATGGACATCGATTTGGGTGCTCTTCGACTTGTTGAAAGAGATCGAGAAATTCCTTTCAACGAACTTGTTGAAATTATTGAAGCCGCCGTTGAAGCCGCCTACCACAAGAGCGTAGGCAACAGCGATCCAGCTCGTGCAGTACTAGACCAGAAGACTGGCAAAATCGTAATCATGGTTCCTGACACTGAGGAACGCAATGAAGCTGGCGAACTAATAGTTACCTTGCCTAATGGTTCAAAGGTTCCTGAAGTAGATAAGACTCCTGAGAATTTTGGTCGTATTGCTGCTAATGCTGCGAAGCAGGTTATTGCTCAGCGAATCAGAGGTATCTCTGATGAAGGTCTTTATGGGGAATTCAAAGCCAAGGTTGAAGATATTGTTGCTGGTGAAATTCAGCAGGGCCCTCGTTCATACATGGTTTATGTAAAGTTAGGCGATGCAGAAGCAATCATGCCTCCAGAAGAACAAGTTCCTGGTGAGGACTACTCTCACGGTAAGAGAATGCGTTTTTATGTGACCAAGGTCGACAAGAACGTTAGAGGTCAGGTTCAGATCAATGTTTCTAGAACTCACCCGAGCCTTGTTCGTAAGCTATTTGCTCTTGAAGTACCTGAAATTGCCAGCGGGCAGGTTGAAATTGTCCAGGTTGCTAGAGAAGCTGGTCACCGCACCAAGATTGCGGTTAGAACCTCAGTTGCAGGGCTAAATGCTAAGGGTGCTTGTATTGGTGAGCTAGGCCAGAGAGTTAGAGCAGTAACAGCTGAATTGAACGATGAAAAGATCGACATCGTTGATTATTCAGAAGATATTGCTAAGTTTGTGGCTCAAGCCCTGTCTCCAGCCAAAGTTTCAGCCTCATTCGTAGTTAATGACGGTGCTGCTGTTAGGGGAGAACACCCTAAGGTTCGCGTGCTAGTCCCCGAATACCAGCTTTCACTTGCTATTGGTAAGGAAGGTCAGAACTCTAGACTTGCCAGCAAGCTAACCGGAGCCAAGATTGACATCATGGCTGATGACCTCGAAGACGAGGAATAAACAGTAGCCCTACGCCGTTACATTAAAGGCTAGAGCTTTAGGGAATGCAGGCATTAGAATGTATCCAGTTAGAACTTGCGTTGGCTGCCGCCAGCGTGGCAACCGATCAGATTTGATTCGGATAGCCAATTTTCAGGGAAACCTGAGTGTTGATACCGAAAAGAAAATGCCCGGTCGTGGCTCTTGGATACACAAGAAAACGAAATGTCTTGAAACCGCGGTTGAAAGAAAAGCCTTTGGGCGAGCATTTCGCGGAAAAGCTGACCTTGAGCAAGTAACTGATTTAGTCAAACAAATAGAACAGGCCGAAATGATGTTAGAGATCTAATGAGCACCTCGAAATGAGTTCCTCAAAGCAATAAGCCTGCCCTGACTGGGGTGGGTCCCAGACAGGAGATATAAAGTGGCGCTACCACGCGTGTACGACATTGCCAAAGAGCTCGGTATTGAAACTGCCGAGGCACTGGCCAAATTAAACGAATTGGGCGAATACGTCAAGAGCGGTTCGTCAACCATTGCCCCTCCGGTGGCAAACAAGCTTCGTGCAGCGTATCCAAACGCTAAGCCAAAAGAAGAAGCTCCTAAGGTTGAGAAAGCACCAGCTAAGGCAAAGACAACTAAGGCAGCTGCTGCTAAAGAAGAAACTGTTGAAGAGGCAAAGCCTGCTGATACTGCTCCTGTCGAGCCAGCTGCTCCTGCTGCTCCGGTAGCTCCAACTGCTGGTATTCCACGTCCAGGAAACAACCCATTTGCTGCAGCACAGGGCATGGGTATTCCTCGTCCGATGGCAAGACCAGGAAACAATCCTTTCTCTTCTAACCAAGGTATGAGTAGACCAGGTCAATCTGGTACTCGTCCAGGTGGAGCACCTCGTCCAGCTGGTGCTGGTGGTCCTTCAAGACCAGGTGGAGCTCCTCGTCCAGCTGGTGCTGGCGGATCTTCTCGTCCAGGTGGATTTACTCCTCGTCCTGGTGGTGCACCGGGAGGTGCTCCAGGTGGAGCTCCAGGTTTCGGTCCTCCGGGAGGTCGTCCAGGTGCTGGTGGTCGTGGTCGCGGTGGCGGTACAGCCGGTGCTTTCGGTAAGGGTGGCTCAAGAAGTTCATCTAAGGCTAGAAAGTCAAAGAGAGTTAAGCGCGAAGAGTTTGAACAGCGTTCAGCTCCAAGCCTCGGTGGTGCAGTAGTTCCACGCGGTGATGGCACAACAGTTATTCGTCTTCGCAGAGGTTCATCTATTCAGGACTTCGCAGACAAGATTGATGCCAATGCTGGTCAGCTGATCACGGTGCTATTCCACCTAGGTCAGATGGCAACAGCAACTGCATCTTTGGATGAAGAGACATTCCAGATTCTTGGAGAAGAGCTTGGCTACAAGCTTGAAGTTGTTTCAGCAGAAGATGAAGAGCGAGAGCTATTCGATTCATTCGGTCTAGACATTTCAACTGACTTCGAAGAAGACGACGAAGACATGGAATTCCGTGCACCAGTTGTGACCGTTATGGGTCACGTTGATCATGGTAAGACTCGTTTGCTTGACAAGATCCGAAACGCGAATGTTCAAGGCGGTGAGGCTGGTGGTATTACACAGCACATTGGTGCTTACCAAGTTCACAGCATGCACGAAGGTGTTGATCGTCCGATTACCTTTATCGATACACCAGGTCACGAGGCGTTTACAGCTATGCGTGCACGTGGTGCTCAGGTAACTGACATTGCAATCTTGGTTGTTGCAGCCGATGACGGTGTTATGCCACAGACAGTTGAAGCGTTGAACCACGCTCAGTCTGCAGGTGTGCCAATTGTTGTTGCTGTGAACAAGGTTGATAAAGAGGGAGCAAACCCTGCCAAGATTCGTCAACAGCTAACTGAGTTCAACTTGGTTGCTGAAGAGTACGGTGGCGATGTTCTGTTCGTAGATGTGTCTGCTCTAACCGGTGCTGGTATTCCTGAACTTCTAGATGCTGTTCTGCTAACTGCAGATGCTGCCCTAGATCTTCGCGCTAACCCTAACCGTGATGCTCGTGGTGTTGCTATTGAAGCCAACCTAGACAAGGGACGTGGATCGGTAGCAACAGTTCTGATTCAGTCAGGAACTCTAAGTGTTGGAGATTCAATTGTTGCCGGTGCTGCTCACGGTCGTGTGCGTGCGATGTTCAACGAGAACGGTGAGGCAGTTGAATCAGCAGGTCCTTCAAGACCTGTGCAGGTTCTAGGTCTGCAGTCTGTTCCTCGTGCGGGTGACACATTTGTTGTTACCGAAGATGAGCGTCAGGCAAGACAGATCGCTGAGAAGCGAGAAGCTGCAGATAGAAATGCTCTTCTTGCTAAGACTCGTAAGCGCGTTAGCCTCGAAGACTTCACCAAGGCCTTCGAGGAGGGCAAGGTTGAATCTCTCAACTTGGTCATCAAGGGTGACGTTTCTGGTGCTGTTGAAGCACTTGAAGATGCACTTCTCAAGATTGAAGTTGATGACTCAGTTCAGCTACGTATCATCCACCGTGGTGTTGGTGCTGTTACTGAGAGCGATGTTAACCTGGCAACAGTTGACAACGCAATCATCATTGGATTCAACGTCAAGCCAGATAACAAGGCCAAGGAACGAGCTGACCGTGAAGGTGTTGACGTTCGTTTCTACTCAGTTATCTATGCAGCACTTGATGACATTGAGAAATCACTCAAGGGAATGCTCAAGCCAGAATACGAAGAAGCCGCTCTTGGTTCAGCCGAGGTTCGCGAGATCTTCAAGTCTTCAAAGGTTGGCACAATCGCAGGTTCTATCGTTCGCTCAGGTTCAATTAAGAGAAACAGCCTTGCTCGTATCTCTCGTGATGGCACAATGCTTGCAGAGAACCTAAAGATTGAATCTCTAAAGAGATTCAAGGACGATGCAACCGAGGTTAAGACTGACTTTGAGTGTGGTATTGGTCTTGCAGGATTCAACGAGATCTTGGTAGGGGACATCATTGAAACCTACGAGATGCGTGAGAAGCCGAGGGTCTAATGGTTGATGCAGCTAGAGCAAGAAGACTGGCTGAACGAATCAAAGTACTAGTTGCAGCAGCTCTAGAGAAGGTTGTCAAAGACCCAGATCTAGGTTTTGTAACTGTCACTGATGTTCGTGTCACACCGGATCTATCCCATGCACGTATTTACTACACCGTCTTTGGCGATACTGAGCAGCAGAAGAAGAGCAGTGAAGTGATTGAGCGTCACCGTGGCAAAATCCGCGGTGAGGTCGGTCATCAACTATCTATTCGTCTAACTCCAACCATTGAATTCATTTCTGATGATGTGCCAGAAAGCGCTGCTCAGATGAATGATCTTCTAGCTCAAGCTAGAGCTAGAGACCTTGAGTTGAAGAAGATGGCTAAGGAATCTGAGTTCGCGGCAGGGGAAAACCCTTACAAAGAGCCAAAAGTTATCGATAAAGAAGACAGAGACTAACTTTTGGCTACGCCTGGATTGTTATTGGTAGATAAACCTGCCGGAATGACAAGTCATGATGTTGTGTCGAAGGTTAGAAAACTTGCTGGCACCAAAAAAGTTGGTCACGCTGGAACATTAGATCCAATGGCTACAGGGTTGTTGGTTCTAGGAATTGAATCAGGGACAAAACTTCTTACCTTTGTTGTTGGTGCAGATAAAACCTATGAAGCGACAATTCGTTTAGGTTCATCAACTATCACTGATGACAGAGAAGGTGAAAATCTAAAGACAGCCACACCCGAAGAAGTAGCTGCAGTAACAGTTGATCAAATCAACCAAGAGCTAGCAAAACTTAGGGGAGTGATCCAGCAAGTTCCTTCTGCTGTTTCAGCCATCAAAGTAAATGGTGAGAAGGCTTATGACAGAGTTCGTGCTGGAGAAGTATTTGAACTCAAATCAAGAGAAGTAACAATCTCAAGACTTGATGTTATAGGGGATGTACGCCGTGAAGAGAACTTCATCGACCTTGATGTGATTGTTGACTGTTCAAGTGGCACATACATCAGAGCAATCGCTAGAGACCTAGGTGAAGCTCTGGGAGTTGGCGGTCATCTAACGTCACTTAGAAGATCTCGTATCGGATCGTTCGATGTCAAAAACGCGATCCAGCTCGAAGGCTTTGAGGAGTCATTACCAATCTTGAAATCCGTTGAAGCGGTGAAGTCAGTTCTGCCTACTCTTGAAATCACCTCTGAGGAAACCTTAGCCATCAGGCAGGGTAAGAGAATTGCTCATCATTTGGATGAGATCACTGCTTTGACTAGCCAAGGTGTGTTGGTTGCAGTTGCTGAGTCTGCAGGAAACCAAAGCCTAAAGTCCCTAGTTGTTTTCAATGATGGAGAAGTAAATGCTTGAGTGGGGATATAACTTTCAATTGGCTTTCGCTTCCTTAGCAGGAGCATTTGCACTCATTCTTGGAATCATCAAGAGACCGCCATCTTGGTGGAGCGTTGGTTCAATAATCCTTGTTGAAGCACTGCTTCTAGTTCAGCTTGTTGTGTCTATTGTTCTGGTTGTCCAGGGCCAGCAGGCACAGGGAGACACAGTTGAGTTCTTCGGTTACATCATTACTGCACTTGTAGTTCCACCTGCGGCTATTGCCTGGGCTGTCATTGAAAGAACTCGTTGGTCTACTTTGGTCCTAGGGGTAGCGGGCTTTACTGTGGCTGTAATGCTGGTTCGAATGTGGCAGATCTGGACAGGCATTAGATTCTCAATCTAATCTCCACTTTTGACAAGTTAGGCTGGGAGTTATGACGGAGAAAGTAAAGAGTCGAGGCGTTGGCACAGTTGTCATCGCCATTTATGGTGTCTTTGCACTATCCGCATCAGTTAGAGCCAGCTATCAACTTCTCAGAAAATATGAAGAAGCTCCTCTGGCTTATTGGCTAAGTCTTCTTGCAGCTGTTGTTTACATAGTTGCTACTTTTGCCTTAGCAAAAAGAAAATATGATTTAGCCAACAAGACACTCATGTTTGAGTTGGCTGGTGTTTTGATTATCGGAACTTTGAGCCTTACAGTGCCTTCGCTTTTTGATCATCCAAGTGTTTGGTCTTACTACGGAATGGGCTATGGCTTTATTCCTCTATTACTTCCAATTTTTGGACTCTGGTGGGTTAGGAGAGTGAAGCGATGATAACTGTTAGTTCTAAAGATGAAATCCCGGTTGGTCTTCCAGAATCTTCTGTGACCATTGGAAAATTTGACGGTATTCACTTAGGTCACCAGCAACTGATTGCTGAAACTATTGAATCCGCTGAAGAACATTCATTGATACCAGTGGTGGTTACTTTTGATAGACACCCACACTCAATACTCAGTCCTGGTACTGAACCTCAAGCATTGATTGGCCCAACTCAGAAGACTGAGTTACTTGATGAAGCAGGCATTGAACTAGTTCTGAATCTCCCATTTGATGAATACCTTTCTAAACTCACTCCAGAAGAGTTCGTTAGAACCGTTCTGGTAGATGCTCTAAAGGCAAGAGTTGTAACTATTGGTGAGGGCTTCAGATTTGGTGTTGATCAGCAGGGTGATGTTGATACTCTGAGAGAGCTTGGACTCAAGCTCGGGTTTGCGGTTCGGGTCATTCCACACTTCCTAGTTGATGGCGAGATTGTTTCAACTAGCCGAATTAGAGCACTCCTTCTTGAAGGAAACGTCAAAGGGGCAGCAAAGCTATTAGGCAGACTGCATGCAACTCAAGGTGTTATTGAGCACGGACTAAAGATCGGTCGTCAAATAGGTTTCCCAACTGCAAACATGTCTAGAGCAGCTGAAGGCTTCCTTCCTCTAGATGCTGTTTATGCTGGTTGGCTCTATGCCGATGGCGAGAGATACATGGCTGCACTATCTGTAGGAATAAATGAGACTTTTGAGGCAGTGCCAAGGCTTCTAGAGGCTCACGTAATTGATGTTCAAGGTTTAGACCTCTATGACAAGGTCATCACTGTTGAATATGTGGACTTCATCAGACATGCAGCCAAGTTTGATGGCGTTGAGTCTCTGGTAGCTGAAATCAACAACGACCTAGACAAAATCAGGGCAATCCTGTCCTAAACAGAGCCTCGACTAGCAGTTATCTGCTTTCTTGGCTATGCTTGTGAAGTTGCCGTGAACCGGCCGCGGATCTCCAAGAGCTTTAGACACAAGGTTTATAGCGCCGCGCAGCGAGCCCCGAGAGGAACAAAATGGCACTGGACGCATCAAAGAAAACAGCAATTATCAACGAGTACGCAACTCACCCAGGTGACACAGGTTCTCCGGAGGTTCAGGTAGCAGTTCTAACTGAGACCATCAAGGAGCTTACTGAGCACCTAAAGGACCACAAGCACGATCACCACAGCCGTCGCGGACTGCTGCTAATGGTAGGTCAGCGTCGTCGTCTACTTGGTTACCTTCAGAAGGTAGACATCACTCGCTACCGTAACCTAATCGAAAGACTAGGCCTACGTCGCTAATTGTTTTTGTTCAAAAAGCCATCTCTTCGGAGGTGGCTTTTTGCATATCAGACCTAGACTAAAAAGTAATAGGAATTGATGGGAGTCAATCATGGATTTTGTTGGTGCAATCAAAGCTGGTTTTAAGAACTACGCGAACTTTAGGGGAACAGCGACTCGTCCTGAGTACTGGTACTGGGTGCTATTTACTTTCCTAGTTTCAATTGTTGCCAACGCCTTGGACCGATCTGGCACTATCTCCGGTTTATTCTCTCTAGCCACCTTGCTTCCTGGTTTAGGAGTGACAGTTCGAAGACTTAGAGATGCGGGCTTTTCTTGGACATGGATCTTGCTTCCAGTTCCTGGGTTCATTCCCTTTATTTATGGTTTCGTTCTTATGTTCATCCAACTCTTTGAGGCAGGTTTCGATGAACTTGCGCTCACACTCACTGATGAGCAATTAGGGCAGGCATTTGTCACAGAAGTTATGTCAAACCCTCAATTGCAAGATTCACTACTAATCGTCCTATTTAGCCTGCTTTACCTAGGCCTTACCTCACTCGTAGTGAACTTAATATTTCCACTCCAACGCCGCAAGAGCTTTGAAGAGGGCAATAAGCGTGTTGCCCCTCAAGGTCCAGAAATGCCTTCTCTTTAAGTTAATTCCTTGAATTTTGTAATAAAAACGTGAACCTTTAGTTTGGGTTACCTCTACTGATCTAACCTAAAATTTGCTTATAGATGTTTAGGGGAGTAAAACATGGGATTTATCAACGCAATCAAATCTGGATTTAGAAACTACTTCAAATTTGCTGGTGTCGCTAACAGGCCTGAGTACTGGTACTGGTTTTTGTTCAACCTGCTGCTTGCAGGTATTGGATACCTGCTGAGTGAATGGGTTCAGCTCTGGGCTTTTCAAGTGTTGGTTCTATTCATCCCAACATTGTCGGTTACGGTTCGACGACTCCGAGATGCAGGGTATTCCTGGGCGTGGCTTCTACTCAAGGTGCCAGCTATCATCCCATTTCTTATCGGCATGGTCGTCTACTACGGGGCAATTTTTAGACTCGGATTAGGCGCTGGATTTAGCATTCTGGCAGGTGATGCAGATCAGGCCAATACTCAATTGAACTTGGCTAGAAATGAGCTAGTCGCAGGCTTTTGGACCATGATCTTCTCGATGTTATACATGGCCGGATCTTTCCTACTCGTTTGGGGATTCTTCACAACTCGTAAATCAAAGAGCTTCGAAGAAGGCAACAAGCGTGTTCCACCCAAAAACCCCGAGAATCCAAGCGTTTAGTCCCCTTCTAAACCCAAAACATTCAACCTATAGGTGAATGTCGGGGCCTCTGTTAGGCTATGGGGGAGTCAAAACGGCAGGTTTGCTGGTCATCGGTTGTGAACCTTGGGCGTATTTCCCAAGCTTTTCTACTGTTGTCCAGCGCATCCCTCAAATATAAACGGGCAGAAATTTTGTCGCGGGGGCTCAAGTGCATAAATAAGTTACCTAAACAAGGGCTTTGCCATGCGCTTTCGTATGAATAAAAAACAGAGGAGGGACCATGGAAGGTCCAGAAATTAAAGCACAAGAAGTAATCATCGATAACGGTAAGCACGGTAAGCGTGTAATCCGATTCGAAACAGGCCGTTTGGCACAGCAGGCTCAAGGAGCTGCAGCTGTATACATTGATGGAGAGACTATGCTCTTCTCAGCCACAACAGCAGGTAAAACACCTAAAGATCAGTTCGACTTTTTCCCGCTAACCATCGACGTTGAAGAGCGTATGTATGCAGCAGGACGTATCCCAGGATCATTCTTCCGTCGTGAAGGTCGTCCTTCAACAGAAGCTATCTTGGCTTGTCGTCTAATTGACCGTCCACTACGTCCATCTTTCCCAGATGGTCTACGTAACGAAATTCAGGTTGTTGTAACAGTTTGGGCAATTCACCCAGATGAGATGTATGACGTTGTTGCTATCAACGCAGCATCTATGTCAACACAGCTTGCAGGTCTCCCATTCTCAGGTCCTATCGGTGGTGTGCGTGTTGCACTTATCGATGGTCAGTGGGTTGCTTTCCCTAAGCACTCACAGCTAGAGCGTGCAGTATTCAACATGGTTGTTGCTGGTCGCGTAGTTATCGAAAACGGTAAAGAAGATGTTGCAATCATGATGGTTGAAGCAGAAGCAACTGAAGGTTCATGGAACCTAATCAAGAATGAAGGAGCATCTGCTCCTAACGAAGAGATTGTTGCTCAAGGTCTAGAAGCATCTAAGCCTTTCATTGCTCAGTTGGTTAAGGCTCAGCAGAAGCTTGCAGCTGAAGCTGCTAAGCCAACTGCTGACTACCCATTGTTTGCTCCATACACTGATGAGGTTTACTCAGCAGTTGCAAACTTGGCTGAGGCAGAACTAGGTCGCATCTACCAGATCGCTGACAAGACAACTCGTCAAAACGAAGACGATGCTCTAAAGGCATCTGTTAAGGACAAGCTTGCAGAGACCCTTGATGAGGCTCAACTAGGTCAGGTATCAGCTGCTTACAAGTCAGTAACCAAGAAGGTTGTTCGTACTCGTGTTCTAAAAGAAGGCGTACGTATCGACGGTCGTGGTCTAAGAAACATTCGTGTTATCGACTGTGAGACAGATGTTATTCCTCGCGTTCACGGTTCAGCCATCTTCCAGCGTGGAGAGACTCAGATCTTGGGTATCACTACCTTGAACATGTTGAAGATGGAACAGCAGATTGACTCACTGTCACCTGTGACCTCTAAGCGCTACATGCACAACTACAACTTCCCACCTTATTCAACTGGTGAAGTTGGTCGTGTTGGTACTCCTAAGCGTCGTGAAATTGGTCACGGTGCTCTAGCAGAGCGTGCGTTGGTTCCAGTTCTTCCTTCACGTGAAGAATTCCCTTACGCAATCCGTCAGGTATCTGAAGCACTTGGATCAAACGGTTCAACTTCAATGGGTTCTGTTTGTGCATCAACACTTTCACTATTCAACGCTGGTGTTCCACTACGTGCAGCTGTTGCAGGTATTGCTATGGGTCTTATTTCAGACACAGTAGATGGCAAGACTCAGTACGCTGCTCTAACAGACATCCTTGGTGCAGAAGATGCATTGGGGGACATGGACTTCAAGGTTGCCGGTACCCGTGAGTTTGTTACAGCTATTCAGCTGGACACCAAGCTTGATGGTATTCCAACCGATGTTTTGATTGGTGCTCTAAGCCAGGCTAAGGAAGCTCGTTTGAGCATTCTTGACCTAATGAAGGCAGCTATCAACGAGCCTGACGAAATGTCTGTAAACGCTCCTCGCATCATTGCGGTGAAGATTCCAGTTGACAAGATCGGTGAAGTCATTGGCCCTAAGGGCAAGATGATCAACCAGATCCAAGAAGACACTGGTGCTGACATCTCGATTGAAGATGACGGAACTGTCTACATTGGTGCTACCGATGGAACTTCAGCGGAAGCAGCTCGTGCAATGGTTAACGCAATTGCTAACCCACACGTTCCTGAAATTGGAGAGCGTTTCTTGGGTACAGTCGTGAAGCTTGCTACCTTCGGTGCATTCATCTCGCTAACCCCAGGTAAAGATGGACTCCTTCACATCTCAGAACTACGCAAGCTAGCTGGCAAGCGTGTTGAGAATGTTGAAGATGTTCTAACTGTTGGTCAGAAGATTCAAGTTGAGCTAACCAAGATTGATGACAGAGGAAAGCTATCGCTATCTCCTGTTGTTGAAGGCGAAGTCGCTTCAGCTGACGAAGACGAAGAGTAAAGAAACAAGTTAGTTCGAGATGAGCGTTACCCAATTTATTCTCGATCAACCCGAAACTGAGTTCACCGCTTCGGGAGGCAGCACGGTTCGCCGTACTGTTCTTCCGAGCGGTGTTCGCGTTTTAACTGAGGTTGTTCCTGGTGCTCAATCAGCATCGGTTGCTTTTTCTGTGGCCGTTGGTTCAAGAGACGAAGTTGATGGACACCATGGCTCCACTCATTTCCTGGAACACCTTTTGTTCAAAGGAACAAAGACTAGAACTGCACTAGATATTGCAGTTGCCTTTGATTCTGTTGGTGGAGCATCTAATGCATCTACCGGTAAAGAACACACTTCTTATTACGCAAGAGTGCAGGACAGAGCTATTCCAGTTGCTGTTCAAGTTATCGCAGACATGCTCACTTCATCTGTGATTGACCCAGTTGAGTTTGAGAATGAAAGAACAGTAATTCTTGAAGAACTAGCCATGAATGATGATGATCCTCAGGATGTTGCACATGAAGAATTCTTTGAAGCTGTTCTAGGTGGACACCCACTAGGTAGACCTATTGGTGGAACTCCAGCCACAATCAATGCTGTTTCTCGAGATGCAGTTTGGGATCACTACCAAAGAAACTATCGCCCACAGGATTTAGTTATTGCTGCTGCTGGTGGGGTAGACCACGATGGTCTTCTAGAACTTGTTAGAGAAAACCTAGAAGCAGCTGGTTGGGATTTGAACCTAACCGCAACACCAAGAGCCTGGCGCGAGCAAAGCACTCAGCAGTTAGAAGTAGAGCCAATTGCAAAGGTAATTAAGAGACCTATTGCTCAGGCAAACATAGTTTTGGGTGGACAAGGACTTGTTGCAGGGGATGAGCGTCGTTATGCGATGGCTATCTTGAACACTGTTCTTGGTGGCGGAATGTCTTCAAGATTATTCCAAGAGATTCGTGAGAAGCGCGGCCTTGCTTATTCTGTTTACTCTTTCAACCAGGGCTATAGCGATGCTGCTGCCTTTGGTTTGTATGCAGGTTGTTCACCACAAAAGGCCAAAGAAGTCATCAAGCTAATGCTCGCTGAACTGGAGAAGGTAGCAGCCGATGGTATTACTGATGCAGAGCTTGATCTAGCCAAGGGCAACATCTCAGGCGGTTTGGCTCTGAAGTTTGAGAGCACTCAGGCACGTATGTCTAGGCTCACTGGAGCAGAACTCACCGATGGTGAATTCATTGACCTAGATGAATCTCTTCGCAGATATGACTCAGTCAGCTTGGCTGATGTTCAATTAGTTGCCAAACTTATGAGTGAATCAAAGAAGTCTTTCATTGCCGTAGGCGATGTCAAAGATGACCTCTTTGATGAGTTTGTTTAGATAGTTGATAGGTTATTTTTCATGACAATCAAAGTAGCGGTAATCG
>CANLCU010000007.1 GCA_947489135.1 Micrococcales bacterium | reverse complement strand
GTTCTAAGGGTTGCTTTATAGGGAACATTGATGACTGTGCTGTCTCCAGAGCCTGATGCAGGGATTATGACCTCTTTGTGGGCAACTATTGCATAATCCTCTTTGAGGGCCTGAACGGCACAAATAACGGTTGAATTGGCTGGCTTTGTGACCACAAAGCTCACAGAAGTACTGGTTTGGTCTATGACCTCAAAAGAGGTCGTTTTGACTGTTGGATCATTCTTGGCAGTAAGCCCTGCCCAGCTAGCCCAGATGATGAATAGGGCAGCAAAGACGCTCGCTGTGATGATTATTGCCTTGCGTCTTTGACCCTCCTGCTGAGGGCTTTTGCCATAACGCTGGGCTATTTGCTCGGGTAACTGCTGCACAGGTTAAGGTTAACTCATGAACTTCAATACATTGATACTTAGAGCCGAAGAAGAAGCCGAAGCAATTGCTGCAAGCCCCGGAACCATTGGTTGGATCTTTACCCTAGCCATGGCTATCGGTTCTGGTTTTATTATCTTTGACATGGTCAGAAGAATACGTAAAGTTCGTTACCGTGATGAGATTGCTAGAGAGCTTGCTGAAGAGCAAGCTGCTAAGACTAAGAAGAACTAGTTTCCTAGCGAACCAACTAGTGGGTTAAGACTTACTAGTAGCACTGCTACCCAGTGACACATGAATGCAATCACAGTTAGTGAATGGAATATTTCATGGAAACCAAAATGACCTGGGAATGGGTTAGGTCTTTTTAGACCGTAGAACACGGCTCCTGCTGTGTAGCAAAGACCACCGGCAAGAATCAAAACCATTGCAACTATGTTGAAGTTCAAGAAGTCAACGATGTAGAACATCGCTGCCCAACCAAGACCCACATAAAGAGGAACATAAAGCCATCTAGGTGCATTGATCCAGAACACTCTGAAGAACACTCCTACAATTGCTCCTATCCAAACACTAAGAAGTAGAACTACTCCTTTGTCCCTCTCAAGAGCGAGCATTGCCATTGGCGTGTAGCTTCCAGCAATAAGTAAGAAGATGTTGGCATGGTCAATTCTCTTTAGAGCAACTCTCATCTTTGGCTTCCAGTTGAAGCGGTGATAGAGAGCTGAGTTACCAAATAGCAGGAATGAACAAGCAAAGAATATGGCTGCTGCGACCTTGGCAATCACGCCATCGGCTAGAACTAGCAAAATGATTCCACCAGCTATAACTATTGGCAATACACCGGTGTGGATCCAGCCTCGCCAGGTAGGTTTTGGATCTAATGCGTTCTCTGGAATAGTTTCGCTTAATGGAAGATATAGGGGATCTGGCTGTTCATTACTCATACCTAAACCTTATGGCCTTTACTCTGATGCCTGCTTCATGCAGGTAACCTTAAGACATGCGTAAGTTGATCTATCGGCTCTATGAGCGGGGAATCCTAGGAGACCTCACCTCAGTTGACCTACCTAAGCACGTAGCTGTGATGCTTGATGGCAATAGGAGATGGGCTGAAAGAAACTTTGGAGCTAAAGCCAAGATAGGTCACACAGCTGGTGGTAAGAAGATTCATGAATTCCTGGGCTGGTGTGATGAGCTAGAGATTCCAGTAGTTACTCTCTACATGCTCTCCATTGAGAACCTAACTAAGAGATCAACTGATGAACTAGATGATCTTTTGAGAATCATCGGTGATGTTGCAACTGAACTAGCAGAAGCTAAGAAGTGGCGAGTAAGGCTAGTAGGAGATAGAGATGCACTTCCTTCGGCCCTTAGAGAAAGAATTGAAGTAGCAGAGAAAGCAACAGCAGATCTAAAGGGACTGGATGTGAACCTTGCTGTTGCTTACGGTGGTCGCAATGAAATTGCTGAAGCTATGAAACAGATTCTTCGTAAACATTCTGAAGCTGGAAACAGTATCGAAGACCTAGCTGAATTACTTTCACCTGAACTTATTACCGAGCACCTTTACACCGGTGGACAACCAGATCCTGATTTGATTATTAGAACCTCAGGAGAACAAAGACTAAGTGGCTTCCTGCTTTGGCAGAGCAGCAACAGTGAGTTGTATTTTGAAGAAGCTCTATGGCCTGATTTCAGAAGGGTTGATTTCTTGAGAGCGCTGCGAGCATTTGCTAAGCGGCATAGACGTTTCGGGGCTTAGGTGAACTACAAGTAACTTCTTTAAAACACTAAGCGTGTTGACCTGCCAATTTGGCTTAGAAGTTCTAACATAACTTCAACAAGTGAATTGGAGCATAAATGGCCGCTAATAGCAGTACTACGACCAAGACCACAAAATCAACTGCTAAGGCCCAACCAGTCAAGCCGGATACGGCAATCAAGACTTTCGTCATAGACACTTCGGTCTTTCTTTCAGACCCAAGAGCGATGTTCCGCTTCAAAGAACATGAACTTGTAATTCCAATCATCGTTATCAACGAGCTAGAGAAAAAGCGTCACGATCCAGAGATCGGCTATTTCGCTAGGCAAGCTCTAAGAAACCTAGATGATCTTCGTATCAAGCACGAGAGATTAGATTTCCCTATTCCTGTTGGTGAGGGTGGAACTCTTCGAGTTGAACTAAACCACATCAACCCTGAAGTTCTTCCAGTTGGTTTTCAGCTAGGCGATAACGATTCAAGAATCTTGGCAGTAGCTGCGAATCTTTCTAATGAGGGCTTCGATGTCACTGTTGTCTCTAAAGACCTACCTCTTCGAGTAAAGGCTTCAGCCCTTGGTCTATTAGCTGATGAGTACAAAGCTGAGATGGCTGTTGACTCTGGCTACACAGGCATTGCTGAGATTGCTCTAAGTGCTGATCAGATGAGTGATTTCTATGATGGTGAAATCTATGACCACCCGGAGGTCAAAGACCTACCTGCTAACTGTGGTCTCGTTATCACAAGTGAAAGAGGAAGTGCTCTAGGTCGAGTCACCCAGGACAAGAGAATCAAGTTAGTGCGTGGAGATAGAGATCTCTTCGGTGTGCACGGTAGGAGTGCTGAGCAGAGACTAGCTATTGATGTTCTTCTAGATCCAGAGATTGGAATTGTTTCTCTAGGTGGTAGAGCTGGAACAGGTAAGTCTGCTCTAGCTTTATGTGCTGGATTAGAAGCAGTATTAGAGCGACGTGCTCACAAGAAGATTATGGTCTTCAGACCACTCTATGCAGTTGGTGGTCAAGAGCTAGGTTTCTTACCTGGAACAGAAGCAGAGAAAATGAATCCTTGGGCACAAGCAGTCTTTGACACACTAGGACCACTAGTAAGCAAAGAAGTAATTGATCACATCATTGATAGAGACTTACTGGAAGTTCTTCCGCTTACACACATCAGAGGAAGGTCTCTTCACGATACGTTTGTCATCGTTGATGAAGCTCAATCGCTAGAGAGAAACGTTCTACTAACAGTACTTAGCCGCATTGGACAAAACTCAAGAGTAATCATGACTCACGATGTTGCTCAAAGAGACAATCTAAGAGTTGGTAGACACGATGGAGTTGCATCAGTGATTGAAGCCCTAAAGGGTCAATCACTATTTGCTCACCTGACTCTAACTAGATCTGAGCGTTCACCTATTGCTGATATGGTCACCAGCCTTCTAGATAACTAGGCTGCAATATTTAGACCCTGTGTAAAACTCAAGAAGCAAAATTGTTTCTTGGCTAACTTGGGTTGGTGCCCAGTCCATCTGAATTACTAGCTCTAATACCCGCTCTGTATTTGCTAGCGGTGGCATGGCCCTTAGCTGTAATAGATCTCAGAGAACATCGTCTTCCAAATAGGTTAGTCTTGCCCGCCTATCCGATAGCTCTTGTATCTCAGCTAGTTGCCACCATAATCTCGATGGACTGGGCACGGTTTCTTGTTTGTGTTCTTTGCTCGCTAGTTGTTTTAGTCATTGGCATCATTGCTAATCACTTTGATGTTCTAGGGATGGGGGATGTGAAGTTAGCAGGAGTGCTAGCTCTAATCTTGGGCTATTTCAATATCTATCTGCCGATAGTAGCTATCGGCATAGCCTTTGTTCTCGCCTTTGGAGTGATTCTGGTTCTGCTAACTAAAGGCAAGGTTAGTTTGGGTACGAGTATCCCACTAGGGCCTTACCTGTTACTTAGTTTTATTGGAACCTGTAGCTATTGGCTAGTTACTCACTCGGCTTAGTCATTGATAGAACATCTAGAGCTTTATCTAGCTGTTCCATGGTTAGCTTCTCGCCATCCACGTAACCAAGCTCAATAGTTGCTTCACGGATTGTTAGACCCTTAGCAACAGCATGCTTAGCAATCTTGGCTGCTGATTCGTAGCCAATGTATTTGTTTAGCGGGGTAACTATTGATGGAGAAGACTCAGCTAGTGCTCTTGATCTTTCAACGTTTGCCTCAAGACCATCAATGGTCTTATCAGCTAATAACACTAGGGAGTTAGATAGCAATCTAATTGATTCAAGTAGAGCGTTCCCCATAACAGGAATAGCAACGTTGAGTTCGAAGTTACCTGTGGCACCTGCCCAAGCAACAGTTGCATCGTTACCGATAACTCTGGCAACAACCATTAGAACTGCTTCAGGGATAACAGGGTTGACTTTGCCAGGCATGATTGATGAACCTGGTTGTAGATCTGGAATAGAAAGTTCACCAATACCTGCGTTTGGTCCTGATCCCATCCAACGAAGATCGTTAGCAATCTTGGTAACACCAACAGAAAGAGTTCTTAGAGCACCTGATGCTTCAACTAGAGCATCTCTAGCCCCCTGAGCTTCAAAGTGGTTTCTAGCTTCGGTAACCGGAAGTTTTGTTTCTGCTGCAAGTAGGCGAATGACTTCCTGAGGGAAACCCTTAGGGGTGTTGATGCCTGTGCCAACAGCAGTTCCACCTAAAGGAACTTCAGCGACTCTAGCGATGGTTGATTCAACTCTTTCAATGCCATATCTAATCTGAGCAGCATAGCCACCAAACTCTTGACCAAGTGTCACAGGAGTGGCATCCATTAGATGAGTACGTCCTGCCTTAACTACAGCCTCCCAAGCCTTTGCCTTTATTTCTAATGCTTTAGCTAGATGATCTAGAGATGGAAGCAGGTTATGAATAAGAGCGGAGGTAACTGCTAGGTGCACTGAAGTAGGGAAGACATCGTTTGATGACTGAGATGCGTTTACGTGGTCGTTAGGGTGAACCTTGCTACCCAGCTTTGCTGTTGCAAGGGTTGCTAGAACTTCATTCATGTTCATGTTTGATGAAGTTCCAGAACCAGTCTGGAAGATGTCCACAGGGAATTCTTTATCGTGCTTACCTGAGATAACTTCATCTGCAGCGAAGGCAATAGCATTTGCGATGTTCTTATCTAAAACACCAAGAGATGCGTTAGCTAGAGCTGCTGACTTCTTGATCTGGGCTAATGCGGCAATGTGTGCTCGCTCTAGGGTGGTACCGCTAATTGGGAAGTTCTCTACTGCTCTTGCTGTTTGAGCTGCGTATAGAGCGTCTACTGGGACTTTGACTTCACCCATGGTGTCGTGTTCAATGCGGTATTCCATTCACTTGCCTTATCTATTTGGTGTTGCCGATGGTTACAATCTCTTGAATCTCACCAAGGGCTAACTTGTAGTTTGCTCCAACAACTGCCAATTTACCTGATTCAATACGCTGCGCGATGAGGGTTGATCTAGCGATTAGTTCGTTGATGGTGCCTCTGATGTGTAGAGCTGTAATCTGGTCAATTTCGTTGAGGCCGTTGGCTTTAGCTGCCAATACAGTTGGAGTAATTCTTCCAACCAGGTTATGGATGAACTCACCCTGAGGCATAACTTGTCCTTCAGTTGAGTTCATAGTCGCTCTAATTGCTCCGCACTCATCGTGACCTAACACGAGAATCAAAGGAACACCCAGAACCTCAACTGCATACTCCAAAGAACCAAGAATGGTCTCTGCAATAACCTGTCCTGCGTTGCGAACTACAAATAGGTCACCTAGACCAACATCAAAGATGATTTCCGCTGAAAGTCTGGAATCTGAACAACCAAATAGGGCAGCGAAAGGTTTTTGCTCTTTGGCTAGTTCCTGACGAAGGCCAGAATCTTGTCTTGCGTGAGATGGGTTATCAGTTACGAATCTCTGGTTACCCTCGAGCATTGCTGACCAGGCCTCTGCCGGAGTCTGTGGTCTATTTGATCTAGTCAATTTGTGGCACTCCGTTCAGTTCTTTATCGATTGAGTCAATAAAAGATTTGAATTCACTTGGATCTGCAACTCCGTAGAGAAGTAGGTAGTCTTCAGCTTTGTAGTTCAAGACCATGATGTAGTCCATGGTCTTCTTAGGGTTATTATCAACTATTGATTCGTAGACATCCCACTTGTAGTGCTTTGAAGAATACTGCTCGGTTAGGACTTTGCCATTTAGCGATAGAGCTAGCCAGGTTGGGTTGGCATTGAAGGCTTGGGTGTAGCCAATGTATTTGATATCGCTACCAACAAAGCCTGCTTTGAAGACAGGAACTGTGTCAATGTTGTTTGTTGTTAGAGCAGCATTGTTTGCCCACCAGTTTTCTGGGGGAGTAATGGTGATTACATCGAAAGCTGAATCAGCTTTAGCCTGCTGAGAAATGGCGGTGTAATCAATTCCTTTAATTCGGTTTGAATCATCTCTAGGAACAATAAGGACAAGTGTGACAACTAAACCAATGGATGCACCAAGGGCCAGAATCAGGTTGATAACTGTTTGGCGGGCTCTGTGTCTAGCTGCTGAATCACTCAATGGGTATTTAGTCCTTCTTCTTTAGAACTTCATCAAGTTTTGCTCTAGCTCCAGTTAGCCACTCTTCACACTTCTGAGCTAACACTTCACCACGCTGCCATAGAGCCATGCTCTGATCTAGGGTTACTGAGCCTTGCTCTAGTTCATTCAAGACCTTGGTTAGCTCATCGCGAGCCTGCTCATAGGTCATCTCTGCGATGTCAGCGTTTGGGTTCTTCTCAGCCATAGTGTCTCCAGTTTAATCGTTGATTAGTTTGCGGTTGCATCCAGGTCACCCTTGGCAACCCTAAGTTTCAGCAAAGTTCCAGATTTAGCCATCTTCGGGTCAGTTATGACCTTTCCTTCTGAGTCTCTAACCACTGCATAGCCTCTATCTAGGGTGCTTTGCGGGGATAGGGATCTAAGGAGGCTCTTCTTGTTGGCTAGGTCAGTGGATTGTCTATCAAGCTTGTAATCAAGGTCATCTCTAAGTTCCCCTAGAGCTCTAGTTAGATCATCGCTTCTCTGAATTAGGTAGGCATGTGGGTCTTTTAGAAGAGGATGCTGTCTAATCTGTTGAATCAAGGTCACTTGGTGACCTAGGTATGAACCAATGATTGATTTCATTCTCTCTAGAGATTCTGAAATCTTTCTTCTTTCATCAACCACATCAGGAACTACTCGTTTAGCGGCATCGGTTGGAGTTGATGCTCTTAGGTCCGCAACATCATCAATGATAGGTCTGTCATTCTCATGTCCAATAGCGGATATGACAGGGGTCTCACAAGCAGCTACTGCTCTCACAAGTGCTTCATCGCTAAAGCCAACTAGATCTAGGAAACCACCACCACCACGGGTAATGATGATTACCTCTACTTCAGGATCTGCATCCATCTTCTTTAGAGCTGCAATAACACTCGGAGCACATTCTTCTCCTTGAACAGATACGTTAGCCATCTTGATAACTGCTTCTGGCCATCTCAAGAGAATGTTCTGTCTAACATCTTTCTCAGCATCTGAATTCTCAGCAGTGATTAGACCAATTACGCCAGGTAGGAAAGGAAGTTTCTTCTTCTTTGAAGGATCAGCAAGACCCTCTGCATAAATCTTTGCTCTTCTGGCTTCAATCTCAGCCATAAGAACTCCAAGACCAACCTTCTTTATGGAAGACACTTTGAGGCTAAGAGTTCCTCGGGCTACGTAGTAGTCCATGTTTCCTGAGACTAGAACTCTGTCGCCGTCTTTGAACTCTTCTCCAGCTGAAACTAAGACACCGTTGAAGATAACCAGTGAGATTGTTGAACCGGTAGCAAGGTCTCTAAGCTGCGGATAGGCATGGCCTCCGGCTTTGGCTTGGAACTTGATGATTTCGCCCTCAACCCAAGCATTTCCCCAACCTTTGACCGCATTAGCGACTCTCTCGCTTAGCTGTTGGACCGTGAAGGGATGATCTGGGTCTTTACCAATGGCGATTTGCTCGTTCACAGGCAGTTTCCTTTCACTGGTTTAGACTTGGCTTGTGTCTATCTCCCAGAATACTTCCGACCAAGGACTTATTGCTTCGCGCAAGCGAGTTCTTTTGGCAGCTCCCCGAGGCTACTGTGCTGGAGTGGACAGAGCCGTTATTGCTGTTGAGAAGGCTCTAGACCTTCATGGCTCACCTGTCTATGTTCGTAAAGAGATTGTCCACAACAAGCACGTTGTCTCAAGCCTGGAGCGTCGCGGAGCTATCTTCGTCAATGAAGTTGATGAAGTGCCTGAAGGTAGCATCCTGGTCTTCTCAGCTCACGGAGTGAGCCCTGCTGTTATCAAGGCTTCTGAAGAGCGAAACCTAAACACTATTGATGCAACCTGTCCTTTGGTTACCAAGGTTCATAGAGAAGTTCAAAGATTTGCTAGCGAAGACTACGACATTCTTCTTATCGGTCACGAAGGTCACGAAGAAGTAGAAGGAACGGCCGGAGAAGCTCCAGATCACGTTCAACTAGTTGATGGTCGTCACGGAATTCTAAATGTAACCATTAGAGACCCAGAGAAAGTTATTTGGCTCTCTCAGACCACTTTGTCTGTTGATGAAACCTATGAAACTGTGGAAGCTCTTAGAGAGAGATTCCCAACTCTACAAAACCCACCTAGTGATGACATTTGTTATGCAACACAAAACAGGCAGGTTGCAATCAAGAAGGTAGCCATCGATGCCGAGCTCGTAATTGTTGTGGGTTCTGCTAATTCTTCAAACACAGTTCGTCTTGTTGAAGTTGCTTTGGAAGCAGGAGCAAAAGCTTCTTACCGAGTGGACTTTGCCTCAGAGATGAAAGACGAATGGTTTGATGGTGTTTCAACTGTCGGTGTGACATCAGGCGCATCAGTACCTGAAGTACTAGTTGAAGAAGTTCTTGAAGACCTTGCTCGTCGAGGTTTCGGAGATGTTGACATTGTTCAGACCGCTGAAGAAGATGTTCAGTTCTCACTACCTAAAGAGCTTAGAAAAGATCTAAAGGCTGCTGGTGAAGATACCAGCAATAAGCAGAAGCGTTAGTCGAACTTAGTTTCTTTAACTAGCTTCCCAGTTCTGTCAAAGGTTTTCCAAACACCAGTTTGTTTACCTTCATCAAAGGAACCTGACCTCATAAGAGATCCATCTTTTCTAAAGAACTCCCAAAAGCCATGCATCTCATTGTTCTTGTAGGAACCTTTAAACCTCGGTTTCCCGTTGTCGTAAAAAGGATCTACACCAGACATTTAGATGCTCATAGATTTTGAAACAGAACCTAGCTCCTGGGTTGCAAGCACAACACGCTTAGCCATGTCCGCTTCAGCAACCTTGCCCCATGCACGTGGGTCATAAGCCTTCTTGTCGCCAACTTCACCATCAATCTTTAGAACCTTGTCGTAGTTAGAAAGCATGTGACCGGCAATAGATCTGGTGAATGCGTACTGAGTGTCAGTGTCGATGTTCATCTTCACAACACCGAAGCGAACTGCATCTGAAATCTCTTGAGGAGTTGAACCTGAACCACCGTGGAAGACAAGGTCAAATGGCATGTCCTTGCCATACTTGTCGCCAACTGCACGCTGAATGTCATTTAGAAGTTCTGGACGTAGAACTACGTTTCCTGCCTTATAGACACCGTGCACGTTACCAAAGGTAAGAGCCGTTAGGTATCTACCGTTTTCGCCTAGACCTAGGGCTTCAGCAGTTAGTAGACCATCTTCGATGGTTGAGTAAAGGTGATCTCCTTCGCCACCTTCAACACCGTCTTCTTCTCCACCAACAACACCAATCTCAACTTCCAAGATGATGCCTAGGTTCTTGGTCTGAGCTAGCAGGTCTTTAGATATCTGAAGATTCTCGGTAAGGCTTACAGCTGATCCATCCCACATCTGTGAGTTGAATAGTGGTTCCTGGTGGTTACGAACTCTTTCCTTGCTTAGTTCTAGTAGAGGAAGAAGGAATGTCTCTAGGTGTGGCTTAGAGCAGTGGTCAGTGTGGATACCAACAGTAATTGGGTAGTTCTTGGCAACTTCTCTAACGAAGTTAGCCATAGCAGCAGCACCGGTTGCCATGTGCTTTACAGATGAACCTGACCAGTAATCGCCACCACCTGTTGTTACCTGAAGGATGCCATCTGAACCAGCTTCGGTTAGTCCCTGCAGAACAGCGTTAACTGTCTGAGAACTAGATACGTTGATGGCAGGGTAAGCAAATCCACCTTTCTTAGCGCGGTCAATCATTTCTGCGTATTGATCAGGTGTTGCTACTGGCACTTTAGTACTCCTATGGTTTGGCTATTTCTTCGAGTGGAACATTTAGGTTTGGTTCTGAATCAACAGTTGCTGGAGGCATGTTATCTAGATTCTCAAGACCTGATGTTGGTTGGGTAACTGCAATAGCTCCCCAGCGAACAGCTGTTTGAACACCTAGTGGAACATTGAAGCCAACACCGTAATCTTCTTCACCTTCGGCAATTGGGTTAGACACAACAGCAGATAGGAATCCAGCAAGAGTTGCATCTCCAGCACCAACAGTGTTGATGACTTTAACCGGAGGAGTTCTAGCTGCCCATTCGCCTTCTAATGTCACGGCAATCATTCCGTCCGCTCCCATAGAAGCAAGAACTACTTCAATGCCGTGTTGGCAAAGTTCACGAGCTGCATCAACAACATCACCAACGGTAGCTAGTTCTCTACCAACTGCAGAAGCTAGTTCTTCAGCATTTGGCTTAATGACATTTGCACAGCCCTTACGAGCCCAATAGGAAAGTGGTTCACCTGAAGTATCAAGAGCAACCTTTACTCCCATAGCTTTCATGGCATCAAAGATTGGCTGGAGGTCAACATAAACACCGGTTGACTTATAGGTAGGAAGAGCTCCTGCGATTACTAACCACTTAGCTCCAGTGTTTCTAACTTCAGCTTCAGTTAGATCAATAACTTTCTGCCAGTCTTCTTCACTTAGTGATCTAGGAGATTCATTGACCTTGGTAGTTGTTCCGTGGATATCAACAATTGTTGTTGAAACACGTAGGCTACCTTCAACCCACATTGGAACTAGGAAAGATGATCCAGTTCTTTCCAATACGCTCACATCAGCATTACCAATAGGAACTACTCCTGGAGCATGAATGTTGGCAAGAGTGAGACCGCGAGAAACGTTAATACCTTTACCTGCTAGTTCTTCACGAACATCGTCAGCTCTATTGACCTGGCCAGGGTGAAGGTTATTTACAAAGTATGTTCTGTCGAGAGTGGGGGCAGGTGTCAATGTGACAACCGGAGCACCAAAGTGTCCTTGCGACATGTGTTTCTCCTACTCACTCGTATCTGTTTAGATGCCCAATAAATCTGGCTAATTAGAGCAAACGGCACTGTCGGCTAACTTGAAAAGTATAACAAATGCCTAGATTTAGGCAGGTTCAGGCCTAAGGCTCTTGATCTTATGGTTAGTTAGCTTGGCTAGCTCATCAAGGCTAGAAACCCCATGCCTGTCAGCCATATGGATGACAATCCTGGCACAGGCATCACTATCGGCTAGGGCATCATGGTGGTCAAACTCCTCATGGCCTATGGCATAAGCCACCTGATTGAGCCTGTAACTGTCTAGGTTGTAGGTCTTTCTAGCCATAATCAAGGAGCAACCATAGCGAATATCAGGTAATTTAGCCTCGATTAGGGCAGCGCTAGATCTCAATACCCCCATGTCAAACCCTGCATTGTGAGCAATCAGGTCATCCATACCAATAAACCCAATCATCTGCTCTAAGGCTTCTGCCCAAGTAGGAGCATCCAACACATCCTGTGGGTGGATGCCATGAACACCTATGTTTCCTGTTGCAAACCAGTCATTTGGATAAGGGGGCTTTATCAAGGTGGAGAAGGTATCGACGATCTTGCCTTCAGCTACCTTCACTAAACCAACAGCACAGGGACTAGCTGAAGACCCATTAGCGGTCTCAAAGTCGATGGCTGTGAAATTTAGCGGCATGGTTCAATCTAACCCAAAGCCCAAGACACCGAAGGCAGAGGGCTTTAGGCAAGTAAACTTGCTTGAATGGCTCTAACAATCGGTATCGTCGGACTACCAAACGTCGGCAAATCAACTCTCTTCAACGCACTAACTAAGAACAATGTGTTGGCAGCGAACTATCCCTTCGCAACCATTGAACCCAACATCGGTGTTGTAAACCTGCCTGACCCAAGACTTCAGAAGCTCGCCAATATCTTCTCCAGTGAAAAATTGCTTCCAGCTCCTGTGTCATTTGTTGATATCGCTGGAATTGTTAAAGGCGCATCTCTTGGTGAGGGACTAGGAAACAAGTTCCTAGCTAACATCCGCGAAGCGGATGCTATCGCTCAGGTAGTAAGAGGCTTTGTTGATCCTGATGTTATTCACGTTGATGGAAAGGTTGATGCTTCAAGTGATATTGAAACAATCAACACAGAGCTAATCTTGGCTGATCTAGAAACTCTAGATAAAGCACGAGTAAGAATTGAAAAAGAAGTTAAGGGTAAGAAAGTAGAGCCTGCTGTTCTTGACACAGTAGACCAAGCCCTTGAGTTCCTAAATGCAGGTAAGCCTCTATCAGTTTCAACTATTGATCTACTGCCAATTAAAGAACTTGGTCTGCTAACTGCTAAACCTATTCTTTATGTCTTCAACGTTGATGAGTCTGTGCTTAGCGATGCCTCTAAACGTAAGCAGTTAGCTGACCTAGTTGCTCCTGCAGAAGCAGTGTTCTTAGATGCCAAGGTTGAGAGCGAACTTATTGATCTTTCTCCTGAAGAAGCTAATGAACTTCTAGCTTCTCTTGGGCAAGATGAGTCTGGCTTAGACCAGCTTGCTCGTATTGGTTTCAACACTCTAGGCCTACAGACCTACCTAACTGCTGGTCCTAAAGAAACTAGAGCATGGACCATAAAGAAAGGTGCAACAGCACCTCAGGCAGCTGGTGTTATCCATACTGATTTCCAAAGAGGATTCATCAAAGCTGAAATTGTTTCTTTTGAAGATCTCATAGCTGCTGGTTCCATGGCTGATGCCAAAGCAGCAGGTAAAGTCCGCATGGAAGGCAAAGACTATGTCATGCGTGATGGAGATGTTGTTGAGTTTAGGTTCAACGTCTAACAAAGACACCTAGTCAAGTTGACCTAATTGAGGGTAAAACTTAGAGGGTCTGCGATACTTCAAACACTAGAGATTCTTTGGGAGGTGTGAAGATGTTGGATGACAAGGAATGCGGTTGTGGCGAAGGCTGCAAGTGCCAAGGTAACTCAAACGATTAGAAGAAACTTAGTTGTTTCTTGAATAAAGAATTTAGGCAAGCCTAGAACTCGGTACTACCGATTACAGGCTTGCCTTCTTTTATACCCTCTAGCAACACGCTCACCAAATGGCCAGCAGTCATGCCCTCAGGGAAAGCCGGAGCAGTTCCAAAGATAGCTCTTGAAGCAAGACCTGTTTCTATGTGTCCAGGCTTAGCATCGGTAACTTGAATCTTGTCTCTGCGGAACTCTTGAGTGATTGTTGCTAGGTAGCTAGCGTGAGCAGACTTAGAAACTGTGTAGGCAGACATCCCTGGGAATACCTTCTCTGAAACAACTCCTGTAATTCCAGCAACAAATGATCCTGCTTCTTTATCTAGAGCAAGAAGTGGATGAAGAGCAGAGATGATGCTTGCTGGTCCTAGGTTATTGATCTGCATGAGCTTCGCAGCATCTTGAGCAGTTGTCTCTGTTGCTTTGGCGAAACCAACAACACCTGCTGCGTTGATGATGCCATGAATTGGCTGGTTTAGGTTTAGTAGGTAATCAGTTAGGGTCTTGATGCTGTCTTGGCTCTCAAGATCAACAACTAGCTTCACCGCTGCTTCAGCTGGTATGCGAGCTGCTGTGTCAGCATTTCTTGCTGTTGCCATGACAACTGCTCCTTGAGCAGAGAGTTGTCTCACTAGCTCTGAACCTAATGCTCCTGAGCCACCAATTACCAAGATGTTTTTACCAGTGAATTCCATTTCTCAATTATGGCCTTATTTAGATACTCTCGCCCTAACTCGGGCAGAATAGGCACATGAAAACACATCGCGGAGTCGTTTACTCAAGAAATGGTGGAGCTGCTGCTAGCCAGCCTCTGGCTGTTTCAGCAGCACTAGAGATTCTTAAAGCTGGTGGTTCATTCATAGATGCGGGGATTGCTCTGAGTGCTGTTATCTCAGTAGTTGAGCCAGGAGCATCTCAACTTGGTGGGGATGCTTTCCTAATTACGCATCATGCAAAGACAAAAGAGAACTTAGCCTTCAATGGCAGCGGTGAAGCAGGCCACTCGGCAACAAGAGATAAGTTCACAGACAAGTTTGATCACCATGGTTATAGATCTGCAACTGTGCCAGGCACAGTAGCAGCCTGGTTCGCAGCCCACGAGAGATATGGCAAGTTACCTATCGAACAGATACTTGCTCCTGCAATTAGGTATGCAGAGTTTGGTTTTCCTGCATCAAGAGATTTCGTCTTGAGAATTCAAGGTCTATTGAAACTCTTTCCGGAGGTTACCTTCTTTGCAGATATGGGCATTCACACATCGCTTGCTATTGGTGGTGTTGTTATTCAGAAAGATCTAGCTAACACTTTGAAACTGATTGCTCAAAACGGTAGAGATGGTTTCTATAAGGGTGAGGTAGCGGACAAGATTGTTTCTGGAACTGATGGTTGGTTTAACCATGAAGACCTTGCTAATCACGTGACCAGAGTTGAAGCACCTCTTACTGCTAACTACCGTGGTTACTCTGTTCATGGTCAACCTCCACCAACCCAAGGAATGATTCTTCTAGAAGAACTTCTTCTGGTTGAAGATAATGATCTAGCTAAGCTCTCAGAAGCTGAGCGTATTCACCTAATGGTTGAGGCTAAGAAGATTGGCTTTATGGACCGCAATGAAATCATTGCTGATCCAGAGTTTGTTCCTGTTGATACTCAAAGAATTCTTTCTCAAGAGCACATTGCAATGAGAAGAAAGCAAATCAATCCAGACAAGGCCTATAACGGTCCTGAAGGAGACACTAAGGAAGGTAGTGACACTACCTACTTCATCGTGGCTGATGCTGAAGGTAATGCTGTGTCCTGGATTCAGAGTGTGTTCCATGGCTTTGGTTCTGCTTTTGTTCCTAAGGGAACCGGAGTTCTTCTAAACAACAGAGCTACAGGTTTTAGTTTGGATGAGAACTCACCTAACCTGATTGAGCCAGGCAAGAGACCAGCTCACACCCTTAACGCTTGGACTGTCACTAACCCTGATGGATCTCTTGCCTATGTTGGTGGAACTCCTGGAGCAAACATCCAAGTGCAGACAAACTTCCAGCTAATAGTTGCCCTGATTGATTTAGGCATGAGTGTTCAAGAAGCTTGTGAAGCTGCAAGATGGCAGCACTTGATTGGTGATTCATCTGATTATGAAACTGGAGCAGGAAAGCTTCAGATTGAATCAAGAGTCTCAGCTGAAGTCATTGATGAGTTGAAGGCTAAGGGGCATGACGTGATGCTATTGCCTGAGTATGGCCATGGCTCTGCTGTTCAACTATTGAAGATTCTTGATAATGGAACACAAGCCTGGGGAAGCGATGTCAGAGTTGACGGTCAGGCAGCAGGAATCTAGTTCTTGATGTTTGGGTGTCTGAAGTGTTCAGCCACTGTTCTGTGAAGGATTCCGTTAGTTGCTAGAACACTAGAGCTCTGGGTAGTTAGATCACCATCAAGATCTGAGATAGTTCCACCAGCTTGTTCAACAATAGGAACTAGAGCAGCGATGTCATAAATCTTTAGATCATGTTCTGCTGTTATCTCGAGAGTTCCTTCAGCTAGGAGCATGTATGACCAGAAGTCTCCGAATGCTCTGGTTCGCCAAATCTTTCTAGATAGATCTATTAGTTGGTCTAGCTGACCCAACTGATCCCATAGCTTCAGGTTGTTATAACTAAGTGAAGCATTCTCTAGCTTGTTGACTTTAGAAACTTGAATTGGGACTTCTCTACCATCGATGTGTCTGGTGTGTGCACCAAGTCCTGGAGCAGCCCACCATCTTCTACCCATAGCTGGAGCACTAACAACACTCACTACTGGTTTGCCATCTATTGCCAGAGCAATCAAAGTCGCCCATACTGGCACACCTCTCATGAAGTTAGCTGTGCCATCGATTGGGTCAATGATCCAGGTTCTGCTTCCCTTGCCGTGAAGGTTTTCACCAACTGTTCCATACTCTTCACCAATGAGGGAATCATCTGGTCTTTGTTCTTGAAGAACTTGTTTTAGAGCTGCTTCAACGCTTCTGTCAGCATCAGTAACAGGAGATGAGTCTGGTTTAGTTTCAACTACTAGATCTTGAGCATAGAAACGATCTAGAGATATCTTGTCAGCGATATCTGCCATCTCAAGGGCAAGAGCTAAATCTTTACTGAAGTCCATGTATAAAACTTACTCGTTAGATGAGTTGGCTAGAGAAGACATGAGTCTTCTAAGGGAATCAACTCGTGCTTCAGGTATTGTGCCATTAGCAATTGCTTCATCTAGTAGACAGTCAGGGGAGTCAGCAAGGTGGGAGCAGTCTCTAGGGCAATCAACCGCAATAGCCCATAGGTCTTCAAAGCTCTTTAGAAGGTTCTCTAGTTTGATATGCCCAAGACCAAAGGATCTAACGCCTGGGGTATCAATAATCCAGGAGTTAGTTTCTCTGTTTAGATTGATAGCTCTTACTGAGCTGCTGGTGTGTCTTCCTCTACCGGTAACAGCATTTACTCCACCGGTTGAACGAAGAGCTCCAGGGGAGACAGCATTCACCAGAGTTGATTTACCAACACCGCTGTGTCCAACAACAACGGTGATCTCATTGGCCAAGAAGTCATTGAGTTCCTTTAGTGAAGGACTTTCCTGTTTGTTCAGAATTACAGGAATTGATAATCCAGAGAAGTTAGAGAGGAACTCTGTTGGATCAGCAAGGTCTACCTTGGTAATACATAGAGCAGGTCTTAGACCTGCATCAAATGCAGCAGCTAGGTATCTATCAATCAATCTGGTTCTAGGTTCAGGGTTAGCAATAGCCACCACAATGAGCATCTGGGTTGCGTTAGCAACCATGACTCGTTCAACCTGATCGCTATCGTCAGCACTTCGTCTCAAGAGAGATGTTCTAGGTTCCACTCGAACTATTCGAGATAGCGCTCCAACTGTGTCAGAGGTATCACCAGCAAGGGCAACAAGATCTCCAACAGCAACACCTTCTTTTCTTAGTTCTTTACCAAGTGTTGCTGTTATCTCTCTAGATTCATCAACGATGACTGTGTATCTACCCTTATCAACCTGAATAACCATTCCGATAGGAGCATCTTTATATGTAGGTCTTGTCTTTGTTCTTGGCTTATTGCCTTTAGGGTTTGGTCTAGACCTGATATCACTCTCATCGATATCGTGTTGGCCAGGTTCTGGCTCATACAACCAACTCAAGAGTTGGTTCCTAACAAGCCATTCCATAGCGATACAAACTCAGGCATGGTCTTACTCACGACACTGATGTCTTCGATAGTTATGCCAGGAACTCTAAGACCAATTATTGCTCCTGCAGTTGCCATGCGGTGATCTTCATAAGTCTTCCAAGTGCCTGAATGTAATTCACTACTTGGTTCAATAGCGATACCGTCTTCAAGTTCAGTAGCTTTTCCGCCAATGCTGTTTATCTCATTAGTCAAAGCTGCAAGACGATCTGTCTCATGCCCTCTAAGGTGAGCAATACCTGTAATTCTGGAAGGACCATCAGCTAGAACAGCTAAAGCAATAATTACCGGAGCGAGTTCACCACCAATAGATAGATCAATATCTAGTCCCTTGATGCTTCCTGTTCCGGCGATGACAAGATCATCACCGTCTCTTTCAAAGCTTGCTCCCATTTGAGTGAGAATCTCAACAAAGTGTTTACCGACCTGAGTAGTTGTTAGTGGCCAGTTCTTTACTCTTACTGATCCACCAAGAACCAGAGCTGCTGCTAAGAAAGGTCCTGCATTAGATAGGTCAGGTTCAATGTTTATATCCCCACCACTAATCGGTCCTGGTTCAACCACCCATAGGGTTTCTTCTGGTTGGGACACTTTGACGCCTCTTTGTCTTAGACATTCAAGAGTCATCTCAATATGAGGAAGGCTAGGGAGGTCTTTGCCAACATGGCGAAGGGATAGACCTTTAGTAAATCTCGGAGCAGCCAAGAGAAGCCCAGAAACGAACTGACTGGAAGCGCTGGCATCGATCTCAAGGTAGTCACCTTCGATAACCCCTGAGCTAGTGATGGTAAAAGGTAGAGATCCAGAGCCCTGATCTTCGACTGAAACCCCAAGTGCTCTTAGGGAATCAATGGTGGTCTTCATAGGTCTTCTGCGGGCAGCTTCATCGCCATCAAAGGTGATTTCGCCAGCAAATAGGGCTGCCATAGGAGGTACAAATCTCATGACTGTGCCGGCTAAACCGCAGTCAATACGGGCTTTCAGGGGCTCTCGACCCTCAATGTCAGTGGTAGGTGCGACTATTACAGAGTCACTCCTTTCGCTGACGGTGATTTGAGTCCCTAGCTGTATCAGGGACTCAATCATCAGCGAGGAATCCCTTGAATCTAGGGGGTTAATCAGGCGGCTGGGTGATGAGGCAAGGGCAGACAGCACTAATTCACGGTTGGTTAGCGATTTTGAGCCTGGCAAAGAGACGGATCCAGAGATGGCATGTTGAATTGTTGGGGCAAGCCAAGAACTTTTAGCCGAGCGGGAATAAATGTTGTCCGTCATGTGTTCTCTATTCTAACGGCATGATTTATTGGTGCCTTAGGACCAAAGCAGTTCAAAGACGAACAAACTAACCCGGAGGATGATACTTATTTACATTTCAGAGAATGCAACTCAGCCAGCTCCACGCCGTCACGTTTACCGTGCAACCGCCAGAATCAGCACCAATCACCAATCAGAACTACTAAACTCACAACCAATGAGTAGCCAAATGGGAACTCCCGCAAATCCGACCCCTAGTCGTGTTCCTTTCGCCATAGCCGCCGCACCTTACTTTGAGGGTATTCGCCGCTACTGCATTTCAAGAGCAGGAACCTTCCAGCGTGGAGAAGACATTGCCCAAGACGCCTTGATGAAGGCGTTCAAGTCATGGGATTCCTTCACCGATATCGGCTATGGACCTGGACCTTGGCTCTACAAGATCGCCAAGCGTGAACTTGTTTCAGCCGGCATCAAGCAGACCGAGCTGGACAAGAAACACCAGTTCGCCTACGAAGATGAAGAAGGAAACGTCGACTACGGATTCGACGAGTACGACTTCAACAACGCAGCCGACTCACCGGAAATGCTAATCATTGAGAAGTTCGGTATGGCTGACATTGAAGCAGCTATCAACGCTCTCGATGAAGAGTTCAGAGAAGTTGCTTTCCAAAAGTTTGTTGTTGGACTAGGTAACAAAGAAATCGCAGAGCTGCTAGATCTAAAGCAGAACACTGTTGGTTCAAAAGTTTCCCGCGCCCGTGAAAAGCTAAGTGAAGTCTTGAAAGAGATGGCTGCTGGCTTTGGGATCGGTTTAGATGAAGATAAGAAAAAGTAAAGGGTAATCCAATGTCAGAAAATAACTGCGAACTCACTCTAGGAAGAGTTTTTGATTTCCTAGCTAATGAACTCAATGAAGCGCAGAGATCCGAGGTGTTAGCTCACCTGGATGGTTGTCAAACTTGCAAGAAAGAGTATGCAATCGAAAGCAAGATATCGAAACTCATAAGTAGCTCATCGATGAATGCTCAAGTAAGTTTTGCATCCAAGATGCAAAATAGGTTCCAATCAGAGAATTAAAGAAATCCCCGCTCTAGTGGCGGGGATTTTTCTTATATCTCTTGCTCTGGAAGATCTAACCAGCTGTACCAACCTTGGTTTAGCACAAGCCAAGCAATAAGGCCGTGACCTAGTTGACCTGGTAATCCGAATTGAGAATTCTTTATCTCTTCGTTGAATCCAGGGTGATCTACCAGTGGTCTGTATGCATCTACGAACGGCAAGCTTCTTCTTGAAGCAACATCTTCAAATCCTGCTGAGAGATGTTCAATGTCATAGTTCAGTTGAGGGTTACGACTAGGAATAGGGGAGATGACAAAGCTTTGAACACCCTTGCTTGTTGCTGTGTCGAGGATGTTCGCTAGGTTCAGTCTTGATCTAGACATTGTGATTCCAGCGTTAATGTCGTTTGAGTTCAAAGCAACAATCAATCTGTTGTCTGTATCTGGAGCAAAACGCTTAGCAGCTTCTTCTAGCCACTGTTCACTTAGCTGAGCAGTTGTTACCTCTGGGGTAGCAAGAACATAGAAGTCGATTCTTGGATAGTCACTTTGAGTCTTTGCGATAACGCGTCCAACCCAACCCAAACCTTTAGGGTCGCCACCTGCACCAACGATGTCGTCACCAATGATGACAACTCGAATGTTACGACGTGGCTCTTCCATCTTTAGCTAAACGCTCTCTCAACTAGGTCAGCTTGTTCAACAGCGTGACGCTTAGCTGAACCAGTTGCAGGAGAGGCACTAGCAGGTCTTGAAACTATCTGTGCTACTTGTCCACCCATGTACTTAGGAAGGAATAGACCTATATATGTCCAAGGACCCTGGTTAGCTGGTTCATCCTGAACCCAGAACAACTCTGCTCCTGGGTACTGAGCATAGACAGCCTTGATCTCATCAACTGGTGTTGGGTAAAGCTGTTCAACGCGAACGATAGCTGTGTGCTGATCGTTACGCTTTTCAGCTTCTGCCAATAGATCCCAGTAGATCTTGCCTGAACAGAATAGAACTCTCTTCACGCTTGACTTGTTTAGTCCACGCTCATCATCAATCACAGGCTGGAATGAACCAGTAGTGAAGTCCTCAACCTTTGATGATGCTGCCTTTAGGCGAAGCATTGATTTAGGTGTGAAGACGATTAGCGGTCTTCTTGGTCTTGCATATGCTTGACGACGAAGTAGGTGGAAGTGGTTAGCAGGTGTTGAAGGTTGAGCAACAGTCATGTTGTTCTCAGCACATAGCTGCAGGTATCTTTCGATACGCGCTGAAGAGTGGTCTGGTCCCTGGCCTTCATAACCGTGAGGTAGAAGTAGAACTAGTGAAGAGTTCTGACCCCACTTCTGTTCTGCTGAAGAGATGAACTCATCAAGGATGGTCTGAGCACCGTTAGCGAAGTCACCGAACTGTGCTTCCCATAGAACCAAAGCATCTTTACGTTCTACTGAGTATCCGTATTCAAATCCCATTGCAGCGTATTCGCTCAACAGTGAGTCGTAGATGTAGAACTTAGATTGAGCTTCTGAAAGGTTTCTAAGTGGAATCCACTCTTGGCCATTGTCACGATCGTGGAAGACAGCGTGACGTTGAACAAATGTTCCACGTCTGGTGTCTTGACCAGACATACGAACATTCACACCTTCAACTAGTAGTGAACCAAGAGCTAGTAGTTCTCCGAATCCCCAGTCAATGCCACCTTCTCTAGACATTTCAACACGCTTTGCTAGCAGCTGCTGAAGTTTAGGGTGAACACTGAATGCAGGCGGAATGTTGCTGTGAGCTGCACCAATAAGTTCAACTACGTCCTTAGCAATCTTTGTTTCGTGGTTGATCTCTGGGTGATCGCTAGCTGTTGTTCCAATACCCTGTGGTCTTGAAACAAGTTCAATTGGCTGAGCCATGGCTTCGTGAACATCAATGAAAGCCTTCTCAAGCTTGGCTTGAAGATCAGCATTCGATTGCTCGAACTCTTCACGAGTGATGTCTCCTCGACCAACTAGAGACTCTAGATACAGAGTTCTAACTGAACGCTTAGCTTCAATCAAGTTATACATAAGTGGCTGAGTCATCGAAGGATCATCACCTTCGTTGTGTCCACGACGACGGTAACAAACTAGGTCAATGACCGCATCCTTACCGAAGGTCTGACGGTAATCAAAAGCTAGTTGAGCAACTCTGAATACTGCTTCTGGGTCATCTCCGTTTACGTGGAAGATAGGAACCTGGATTCCCTTAGCAATGTCTGTTGAGTAAACAGTTGAACGTGACATGTTAGGTGGGGTAGTGAAACCCACCTGGTTGTTAATCACGATGTGGATTGTTCCACCAGTTCTATAGCCTCTAAGGCTCATCATGTTTAGAGTCTCTGGAACAACACCCTGTCCAGCAAATGCAGCATCACCGTGAATCAGTAGCGGTAGTACTGGGTTCTCTCCAGGAGACTTATTGATTCGGTCAAGCTTTGCTCGAACAATACCTTCAAGTACTGGGTTCACAGCTTCTAGGTGAGAAGGGTTGGCAGCTAAGTAAACCTTGGTGGTGTTTCCTGTTGCACTAGTGAATACACCTGATGTACCTAGGTGATACTTCACATCTCCTGAACCTTGAACAGTCTTTACATCGGTGTTGCCTTCAAACTCTCTGAAGACTTGACCATAGGTTTTACCAGCGATGTTGGTAAGAACGTTTAGACGACCTCTGTGTGCCATACCAATAGCAACTTCATCAAGCTGGTGATCTGCTGCTGCCTGCAAGATTGCATCAAGAGCAGCAATAGTAGATTCTCCACCTTCAAGGCTGAAGCGTTTCTGCCCTACGAACTTGGTTTGTAGGAAGGTTTCGAATGCTTCCGCTTCGTTTAGTTTTTCGAGGATACGAAGTTGAGCATCACGTGATGGCTTTACGTAAGGAACCTCTAGGTGGTCCTGCATCCATTTACGTTCTGCTGGGTTATGGATGTGCATGTATTCGATACCAACTGTTCGGCAGTATGAATCACGAAGAATCTTTAGGACATCTCTAACCATCATCTTTGACTTACCGCCAAAGCCACCGGTCTTATAGGTTCTGTCTAGATCCCAGAGGCTTAGACCGTGGGTTAGAACATCTAGGTCAGGATGTGATCGCTGCTGGTACTCCAGTGGATCAATATCTGCCATAAGGTGGCCGCGAACACGGTAAGAGTTGATAAGTTCTTGAACTCTAGTTTCTTTGCTTCTGCCATCAGCTTCTGTAGTTTCAAAGTCAGTAGCCCAACGAATTGGTTCGTAAGGAATACGAAGGTCAGCAAAGATTTCATCGTAGAAACCACGTTCACCAAGAAGTAGTTCATTGATCTTTCTTAAGAACTCTCCAGAACCTGCACCTTGAATAACTCTGTGGTCATAGGTAGAGGTAAGAGTAATAACCTTGCTAACACCAATCTTCGCTAGGTGTTCTTCACTCATACCTTGGAATTCAGCAGGGTAGTCCAAAGCTCCTGCACCAACAATGCAACCTTGACCCTTAGTAAGTCTTGGCACTGAGTGAACAGTTCCAATTCCACCTGGGTTAGTTAGAGAAACTGTTGTGCCAGAGAAGTCTTCAGCAGATAGCTTGTTGTCTCTTGCTCGCTTAACTAGACCCTCATAAGCGTTTAGGTAGGTAGCAAAGTTAAGTCTTTGAGCCTTCTTGATGTTTGGAACTAGAAGTGCTCTAGTGCCATCAGGCTTTGGAATATCAATTGCAAGACCAAAGTTGATGTTTGCAGGAGAAACAGCAGCTGGCTTGCCATCAATTTCTTCGTAGTAAACGTTTTGGCTAGGGAATTCTTTTAGAGCTCTAACAATTGCGTATCCAATGATGTGGGTGAAAGAAACCTTGCCACCACGAGTTCTACCAAGGTGAGAGTTGATAACAATGCGGTTATCAATTAGCAGCTTCGCTGGAATTGCTCTAACGCTTGTGGCAGTTGGAATAGTCAAAGATGCATCCATGTTGGCTGCAAGAGTCTTAGACATTCCTTTAAGAATGTTGATCTGATCTTCTGCTTCTTCATGAACTTCAGCAGAGTCAACTGTTGGAGCTTGAGCAGGGATAGGTTGAGCCTGAGGTTCAACACGAGTTGTCTTCGCTACCAGTGGAAGTGATCCGGTTGAGGTAGAAACAGCTTGTGGAGTAATAGGTGTTACCGGGGTAGAAGTGATTGGAGTTACCGGAGCAGCTGGCTGGTTACCCTGCTTGAGCTGGTGGTAACGCTCAAGGATTGGCTGCCACTCTTTATCGATAGATTCTGGGTTTAAGAGCCATTGGCTATACATTTCATCGACTAACCACTCGTTAGCGCCGAATTCTTGTCCAGATTGTGAGTTGTCGTCGGACAACGGTTCACCTCTTACTTTCACGGAAACAATGCCTTCCAAGCCTACCAAGCCTAAAAGGGTTGAATTTCAGGGTTATCCCCACTGGATTCAATAAATACAGGGTCTTGTATGATTTAATTGCTATGGATTATGACCCCTACCCTTCTTATAAAGAAGTATTCGCCCGATGACCGAGTGGTATTTACTGGCATTAGGTGTGGTTCTCACGATTGGAACAGGACTATTCGTTGCCAGTGAGTTTTCTCTCATCAACCTTGAACGAACTGAACTAGAACGTCGTCGTGACCAAGGGGAGAGAGGTCTATCCCCAAGCATTAGAGCTTTGAAGCGCTCCAGCACCCATTTATCTAGTGCTCAAATCGGTATTACCGTGACCACAATGCTTACCGGTTTCCTAGCTGAGCCTTCACTAGCCAAGTTAATTGAGCCAGGGCTTGGCTTCCTAGGATTGAGTGAATCAACTCTGCATGGGATCGCGCTTGCGCTCTCACTAGTTCTAGCAACTGTCTTCTCATTTCTTATTGGTGAACTAATTCCAAAGAACCTAGCTATCGCTCTTCCACTGCAGGTAAATAAAGCTGTAATCAGATTCCAGCTAGCATTCACTTTTGTATTTGGCTGGTTGGTCTGGTTGTTGAATAACACTGGAAACGCAATTGTTAGATCTTTAGGTATTGAACCTAAAGAAGAGCTGAGCTCTTCTAGAACTGCAGAGGAACTTAGTTACCTAGTTCAGAGATCAGCAAGCCTTGGTGCTTTGCAGCAGAGAACAGCGGACCTAATCTCTAAGACCCTTGAGCTATCTCAGCTAACTGCTGCTGAAGTCATGACTCCTAGAACCAAGTTGACCTCTCTTGATGCTTCTGCAACAGTTCAGGATGTTATTTCTCTTTCACACAGCACAGGCTTCTCAAGATTCCCTGTGTTCACTGGTTCAACCGATGACGTTGACGGTATCGTCCACGTCAAGGCAGCTGCATCTGTTCCTCGAGAAAAGCGTTCAACAGTTCCTGCTACCGCTTTGATGGTTGAACCATTTAGAGTTCCTGAGACAATGTCTCTAGAAAAGCTGATGGGTGTGTTGAGATCTCATGGACTGCAGTTAGCGATTGTTGTTGATGAGTATGGTGGCACAGCAGGAATCGTTACCCTCGAAGACCTTATTGAAGAACTAGTTGGTGAACTTGGTGATGAACACGATAGAGCCAAGGTTGAAATAACCGGTGGTAAAGATCAGTCCTACTCTTTCCCTGGCATGTATAGACCAGATGAGCTTTTAGAGAAACTTGCAGTCAAGGTTCCTGAGGATGGTTCATATGAAACAGTTGCGGGTTACCTAATGTTTGAGTTAGGTCGAGTAGCTGCTGTTGGCGATGAAGTCCAGATTGATGGCGGAACACTTCGAGTTGAACGCATGGACGGTAGACGAGTAGACCGAATTCGATTTATTCCTGAAACTAAGGTTCCTGAGGCAGGTGATAAAGATGAGTGATCCAATCGTTGCTCTCTTTTCATTCATAGGCCTGCTTACAGCTAGTGCATTCTTCGTTGCCGCTGAGTTCGCTATCTTCTCTGCTAGAAGAGCACAGATAGAACCAAGAGCAGAAGCAGGTTCTAAGCCAGCACAGCTAACCATCAAGGGCATGGAAAACGTGAGCCTGATTGTGGCTACTTGTCAGCTAGGTATCACTATTTGTGCGCTTTTGATTCTTATTGTTGTTGAGCCAAGTGTTCAGCAACTTCTAAAAGGTCCTCTTTACGCTCTAGGGTTTGGCGAAGACGCTACTTATGCAACATCATTTGTTATTGCTCTTGCTGTAGTTACCTTCCTACACGTGCTCCTAGGTGAGATGGTTCCTAAGAACATTGCTTTCTCTATTCCTGAGCGGGCTGCTCTAGTTCTGGTTCCTATTGCTTATGGTCTATCCCTTGTCTTGAAGCCAGTGGTTGTTGTTCTAAACGGTATGGCTAATGGTGTGCTTCGACTATTTGGTGTGAAGGCAGTTAACGAGACCAACAGTGCATACACACTAGATCAGGTAGAAAACATTGTTGAGCACTCAACCCGTGAGGGAGTGCTGATTGATGCTACCGGTGCTATTGGAAATACTTTTGAGTTCACCGATAAGAAGGTTCAAGACATTCTTGTTCCAATCGAGAACCTTATTACTTTCAATCTAGATGTCACACCTAGAGAGATTGAACAAGCAGTTGCTAAGCATGGCTTTAGTCGCTACCTAATTCTTAATGACTCAGGAGAGATTGAAGGTTACCTTCACCTCAAAGATGTTATTGACAGTGATGAAGAAGAAGCTGATGAACCAGTTGAACGCAAGCTCCTTAGAACTGTGAAGTCAATTGGTGGAACTGTTGAACTAGAAGATGCTCTTGCTCTTATGAAGAGAGATAGACAGCACCTGATGGCTAACTTCAATGATGATGGGAAGCCCGTTGGTCTACTGTTCTTAGAAGACATTCTTGAAGAACTTGTTGGTGAAGTTCAAGACGCCACTAGACGTGACTAAGCAGGATAAGTTCCTCTGACGTATTGGTTAGGCCAGTAGTTAACCTCAACACCTAGTTCATGAGCTGCTCTTAGTGGCCAATAAGGATCTCTTAGAGACAGTCTTCCAATCATGATGATTTCAACATCTGTTGTTTGCAAGATCTCTTCAGCTTGCTTAGATTCAGTAATCAAACCAACAGCAGCTACCGGTGCTTCAACTTCTAAAGCAATATCATTAGCCATAGGAACTTGGTAGCCAGGACCAAATGGAATCTTCACTCCAAGAGTCAAACCACCACTTGAGATATCAAATACATCAGCACCCGCATCTTCACAAAGCTTTGCAACTTCAGCACACTGCTCAACTGTGAAGCCATCTTCACGGTAATCGGTAGCGGAGAATCTAACGCTGATTGGAATATCTTGACCAACAGCGTTTCTTATGCCTTTGACTATGTCAACTAAGTACTTGGCACGCTTTTCTATAGATCCACCAAACTCATCTGTTCTTTGGTTAGTAATAGGAGAGAGGAATTGGTGCACTAGATAACCGTGAGCAGCATGGATTTCAATCACGTCAAAACCAGCTTTGATTGATCTAACGCCTGCATCAACCCAATCTTGAATGGATGCGTAAACCTCTTCGGTAGTTAGTTCATGAGGAGTATTGGATTCAGGAAATGCTTCACTGGTTGATGAAACAGGTTCCCAACCACCATCTGCTATTGGAACTGCTCCTTGACCTGACCAAGATCTGTAGTTGCTTGCTTTTCTTCCAGCGTGAGCTAGTTGAATTGCTGCTAGAGAGCCGTGCTCTCTAATAAAGTCGGTAACTTTACGCCAAGCGCTAGCTTGCTCATCATTCCAAATTCCCGCATCCCAAGGACTAATGCGTCCTTCAGGGCAAACCGCTGTTGCTTCACACATAACTAGACCTGCTCCACCAACAGCTCTAGAGCCTAGGTGTACAACATGCCATGAAGATGGCATGCCATCTTTGTTCTCGCATGAGTACTGACACATTGGAGCAATCCAGATGCGGTTTCTAGAGGTTTTACTTCGAATAGTTATTGGTTCAAATAGCTTGGTCATAGCCCCAGCCTAGTCAAGGCTAGAAAGCTTCGCGCCTAGACTTGCAAAAGGGACAATCAAGGAGAACTCAGTTGAAAGCAAATCTATTGCCACGCCTTGAGCTGCTGTTTAGTAAGTTCTGGTTCGTTCTGGCAGTTGCTTTGGTAGCTCAGATGATCCTTATCTGGGCAGGTTCTCTAAGCGGTGATCCATACAGCGATGTTCGCTACACATATTCAGCTTGGGCTAATGCAGGCTTCACAGACGGCAAGATACTCGGCATCAATCTGCCTTGGGTTTATCCATACATAGCCAACATTCCAGTGATGTTGGTGGAATGGGTATGGCCATTTGACTACATGACCGGTTGGTTCATTGTTGTTGTGAATGTGAACATGCTTTTGATTGCTTATCTCTTGGGTTGGGGCAAGCAGATGGATCGAGTTAAAGGTGCTTGGTTCCTTATTCTCTGTATTTTCCTAACCGGGCCTGTAGCTCTTGGCAGGTTAGAAGTATTCAGTCTTGCACTCTGTGTTCTAGCAGTTGTCTCTTTTCTCAAGAAAAGAGAATCACTTTCAATGCAGTTCTTTAGTTTTGCAACCTGGATCAAGGTTTCACCGATGGCTGGAATCTTTACAGGTTTTGTAGTTTCAGACAGAAGAGTCAGATTCATAATTCACATGGCGATAGGAACCGGTGTTCTAGTTCTTATAGGGCTACTTCTTGGTGGCAATGAAAACATGTTTAGTTTCATCACCATGCAATCTGGCCGTGGCATTCAGGTTGAAGCAACCGTAGCCATAATCTGGTTGGTTCAGATCTTGTTACAAATCCCTGGTGCTGATGTTTACTACGACAACACCATTGTTACTTTCCAAGTATCAGGTGCAGGGGTAGCAGAGATTGCTAGCTTGATGACTCTTGTTCAATTCGGAGCACTAGCCATCACAGTTTTCCTAGGGTTTAGAGCTAAGAGACAAGGTGCTGACACAAAAACTCTGTTTGCTTGGATGTTCTTAACTGCAACTATGGATTTGATTGTTTTTAACAAGGTTGGATCACCGCAGTATCAACTCTGGATTGTTGCTGCTGTCTTGTTTGGAATTCTGGCTAAGACAGCTAACTGGAAGCTAGTTGTTTGGCTGACCATCTTCACATCAGCCATCACTTGGCTTATCTTCCCAGTGTTCTATGGTTCGCTACTTGATGGTCAAGCACTTGGAGTAACACTACTAATCCTCAAGAACCTAGGACTTATTGCCATCTTGGTTTATGCAAACATCCAACTAACTAAGTTGGGGAATAAGGCTAAGAGCGAAGTAGCTTAGCTAGAAGAGGTCCGACCTTCTTGTATTCAATAAGGAAGCCGTCGTGACCGAAAGAGCTCTTGATGGTGTGTAGTTTGCCGCCAACTAAATCAACATTTAGGTTCTCGGCAATAAATCTTTGATTCTCAATAGGAAAGAGTCGATCGCTATCAATACCGATAACCATAGTCTTTGCCTTGATCTTGCCAAGAGCAGCCTTAGCCGATTTTCTGCCTCTGCCAACATCATGAGAGTTCATAGCTTCCAAAAGTGTGATGTATGAATTGGCATCAAATCTTCTAGTGAATTTATTGCCATGGAAATCTAGGTAAGAGATAACCGCGAAGCGGCCCCCTTCGCCAAGAGGATTTATTTCACTCTGCCAAGCTCTATCAAAGCGTTCATTTAGTTCACTCGGGGAGCGATAGTTGAGTAGTGCCATTCTTCTAGCCAGAGCTAAACCAGCATGAGGGCCTAGACCTGCTTTAGCGTCATAGTAATTACCCTTAGCAAAGTTAGGGTCTGTCTTGATGGCTTCTACCTGAACTGAGTTCAAGGCAATCTGATCTGCTGAAGTAACGGCAGGAGCTGCGATAACAGCGATTCTTTGCACTCTGCTTGGGTGTTGAATAGCCCATTCAAGTACATGCATGCCACCCATAGAGCCACCGATGATTGCATGCCAAGAATTAATCTTCAGAACATCACTAAGAGCTACCTGAGCAGCAACCTGATCTCTGATGGTTAGGTAGGGAAATCTAGAGCCGTATTCACGACCAGTCTTATCTAGAGAAGCAGGGCCAGTTGAACCTTGGCAACCACCAAGAATGTTTGGTGCAACTACAAAGTATTTGTTGGTATCAAGTGCAAGCCCTGGACCAATAAGTTCACTCCACCAACCTTCGGTTGGGTGTTCTTTACTGGCTTTGCCAACTGCGTGAGAGTCACCGGTTAGAGCATGGAGAACTAAAACTGCATTAGAGGAATCTGCATTTAGTTCACCCCAGGATTCAAAAGCTATTTTGGCACCAAGTAGTTCTTTACCGGATTCTAGAGAGAGGGGATTTAGGTTTGCGAAAGATCTATCACCAGAAGGATCACCGTCCCTCCAAGCTCCAGTTGCCTTAGGCTTCCCGACTAGTTGTCGGGTTAGCTCTTCGGTAATGAGCTCGGAGGGGACGGTGTCCTCAGGTGTTTGAAATTCCATTTAGTTAGAGGCTATTTCCCTTACTTTGCTGCTGCAAAGCCAGTTTCTAGATCTGCAAGCAGATCGTCGATTGACTCAAGTCCAACAGACAATCTGATTAGACCTGGGGTTACGCCAGCAGTAATCTGCTGTTCAGGTGTCAGCTGAGAGTGTGTTGTTGATGCTGGGTGAATAACTAGAGATCTCACATCACCAATGTTGGCAACGTGCGAGAAGAGTTCTAGTGAATCAACAAACTTAGATCCCTTTTCGCGGCCACCCTTGATTTCGAATGAGACGATAGCACCAGGACCCTTAGGGGCATACTTCTTAGCCGCTTCGAACCAAGGTGATGAAGGAAGAGCTGCATAGTTAACTGACTCAACCTGTGGGTGAGCTTCTAGCCAGATAGCAACCTTCTTAGCGTTCTCAACGTGTCTTTCGATACGAAGGCTTAGAGTTTCAATTCCCTGAAGCAACTGCCATGCACTTGTTGGAGCAATAGCTGCACCTAGGTCACGAAGAAGCTGAACACGTGCCTTGATGATGTAAGCAATGCCATCACCTAGAGCTGCCGTGTAGTTAACACCGTGGTAGGACTCGTCAGGAGTAGTTAGTCCTGGGAACTTGTCTGACTTAGACCAAGCAAACTTTCCACCGTCAACAATTGCACCAGCAACTACTGTTCCATGACCACCAAGGAACTTGGTAGCAGAGTGAATAACAATGTCTGCTCCGTGCTCAAGTGGCTTGATTAGGTAAGGGGTAGCTACAGTGTTGTCCACGATAAGTGGAACGCCAGCATTGTGTGCTACTTCAGAAACCTTCTGGATGTCTAGGATGCTTACCTGAGGGTTACCAATAGTCTCAGCAAAGAATGCCTTGGTGTTTGGTCTAACTGCAGCGGCCCAAGCAGCTGCATCATCCTGATCTTCAACGAAAGTAGTTTCGATACCTAGCTTGGGCAAGGTGTACTTGAAGAGGTTGTATGTTCCACCATAAATAGATGATGAGGAAACAATGTGGTCGCCAGCCTGAGCGATGTTTAGAATCGCAAAGGTTTCTGCTGCTTGACCAGAAGATAGTAGTAGAGCCGCTGTTCCACCTTCAAGAGCTGCAATTCTCTTCTCTGCAACATCCTGAGTTGGGTTCATGATGCGGGTGTAGATGTTACCGAACTCAGCTAGACCAAACAGATTGGCTGCATGCTCTGATGAGTTGAAGACGTAGGCAGTGGTGTTATAGATAGGTGTAACAACTGCATTGGTGGTTGCATCTGGGGCTGCTCCAGCGTGGATCTGTGCTGTTTCAAAGCCCCATTCAGAAGGTTGGTTGCTCATGGTTTATCTCTCTCTATGGTGTGTGTCTCAAGGGTAAGTACAAACAAGAATTAGGCCAAGCTAGGCCTGAAACTTTTGGTAACTTTTGTTTACCTGGACGTCATTGACCAGAGGGGGGATTACTTAGATGCAGCCTCATCTAAAGTGTCAAAGGCTAGGGCTGCTAGGAGAGCGGCACCATCGGCTAGCACTCCATCATCAAACTTAGCCTTATTGCTGTGGTTTGCTTCACGGTCTTGTGGGGTAGTGCCAGGGTAGGCAGCACCTAGGAATACGAATGCTCCAGGGATAACTTCAACGATGCTGGCATAGTCCTCACCACCTGGGATTGGTTGCTCCATGTTGACATAGCGAGCTTCGCCAAAGAGTTCCTTGGTCACTCGCTCAACACGGTCAACGGCACCGTGGTCATTGATTAGCACTTTGGTTGCTGGAGTGAATTCAATCTCTGCTTCTAGCTCAAAGGCAGCAGCCATGTTCTTGATGAAGGCTGGAATCTTGGTGCGGGTATCGTCATAACCCTTCTTAGAGAAAGATCTAACTGTTGCACCAAAGCTCACAGACTCAGGAACGATGTTGGTGGTGTGATCATTACCAGCCTTGATCCAACCTACGTTTAGAACGATTGGGTCTAGAGCATCAAAGTTCTTAGCGATGTATGACTGGAGAGAACTTAGAATCTCAATCATGCCGGTGATTGGGTCTTTAGCTGCCCATGGCATTGAACCATGTCCACCCTTACCCTTTAGGGTGACAAGTAGATCACCAGCAGAAGCCATTAAGGTTCCCTTGCGAGATAGGAAGATTCCTGGTTCAGGAATAGAGAATACGTGCAGACCAAATGCAGCAATAGGCATTTCACCAGAAGCTAGGTGCATGTCTTGAGAGAGCATGACTCCTGCTCCATCATGGCCTTCTTCACCTGGCTGGAAGAACATGACAACATTTCCCTTTAGTTGATCTTTGTTCTCAGCAATAAGTTGTGCTGCACCAATACCCATGGCCATATGTAAGTCGTGACCACAGGCGTGCATGTAACCGTTAGTAGAAGCAAAATCTAAACCAGTGTCTTCTTCAACTGCTAGAGCATCCATGTCTGCTCTCAGTAGAACAGTTGGACCAGGTTGGCTACCTCTAATAACAACTGCAGCAGCAGTCATACCTTTACCTAGAGTTACCTCACCAAGACCTTCAACCTCTTTCAAGACAATAGCCAGTGTCTGAGGAAGATCTAGCCCGAACTCAGGAACCTGGTGCAAAGCACGTCTTATCGAGACAAGCTTCTCTTGCTTGGCATTAGCTTGGCTCTTGAGTTGGTTCTGGTCCATGTAAGTCTTCTTTCTTGAGGTGCTTCTATCTTGGCACTAAACGGCGCACCATAGGTTTGTCAAATGTGTTCAAGTAGATCCAATTCTCCACAATTAGTTCGTGTCTCTTGACTGGACTAAGTTAGTCCACTTATGCTTAGGCTATGAAGAAAGTTGTGAACATCCATGCAGCAAAGACCCACTTCTCCAAGCTTGTTGAGGAAGTAGAGTCTGGAGCTGAAGTCACTATTGCCAGAGCTGGTAAACCAGTCCTTAGGTTAGTCAAGTATGAAGAAGAGACTCCCTCTAGGAAGCTTGGGTTTGCAAAAGGTGAAATCAGCGATCTATCTGACTCAGCATGGGACGCCTTAGATGCTAAGTTCAATGCACTTTTCGACAAGGCGTAGTCTTGCCATCCATAGTCCTTCTTGACACCCATGTAGCAGTTTGGGTAGCAGGCTCACCAGGCAGGCTTGGGCCCAAGACTAAAAAGTTGATTCAAACAGCTAAAGACGTGTCAGTCTCGAGTATCTCCATTGCTGAGCTCAACATGAAATCGATGTTAGGTGGAATCAAGATACCTAACGATTTATCTCAACAATTCGAGAGTGCCAACATTCATGTTTCGGAATTCACCTCTAATGCGGCGAATGAGATCTTGCGTTTTGGCTCACTTGCTAAACATGACCCTTTCGATCGTCTGATACTCGCTCAAGCTTCCGCTTCTGGAGCCAAACTTGTGACAGTTGACAGAGCTCTTTTGGCTCTGGATCTTGACTTCATCCTCGACGCAGAGAACTAGACCGGGATTGACCTATATTCATGTTCTTTGAAGCTATGCATCCTACTTGGCAGACTTGGCTAGTCCAGCAAAGGCCATTGCTTGAAGCGATAGAACAGAAAGTGTTGGCAGAGGCTCAAGTAACTCCTGATCTCAATCAAGTGATGCGAGCCTTCGATATGGATCCAGCCAATATAAAGGTGGTCATCTTGGGTCAAGATCCCTACCCAACTGAAGGCGATGCAATTGGCTTAGCTTTTGCAATGAATCCCGAAAACAAGATGCCTAGGAGCTTAGTCAACATTGTCAAAGAACTTAGTGATGATTTAGGTGTAGAGGCTAAGACTCAAGCCGATCTTTCTAGATGGAGTGGCCAGGGCGTGCTACTTCTGAACAGGACTCTAACTACCCAGATTGGTAAAGCAGGAGCTCACTCCAAACTTGGTTGGGAGGAGTTCACACGAGAAGCTCTCATCCAACTTGCTCAGCGAAACAAGCTGGTGTTTATCCTCTGGGGTTCACCAGCGATTGCACTTGGCAGGGAAGTGGCTCAAACCGCCCTGAACGCTAAGTTGATCGAGTCAGCACACCCATCTCCTCTATCTGCTTACCGGGGATTCTTTGGGTCGAGACCATTTAGTAAAACTAATGAACATCTAGTTGCTCTTGGTTTAGAGC
>CANLCU010000006.1 GCA_947489135.1 Micrococcales bacterium | reverse complement strand
ATAGCCTGCTCCTGAATAGGGAATGGCTGGGTTATGCCTTTTGAGGCAAGGGCAGCAACGATGTCTGAATCGATGCCTAATTCGCTAAAATCCAATAGTTTTGGCCGCCTGTCTTATCTAGGCAAGTCTAACCATCTATTTGGCAGGTTAAGATGGTTCGGTGTTCGAATGGTTTAAGCGTCTACGTAAGGTTGCCAAGCAACTTACTGTCGCTCCTCGCACTGAGGAGAAGGTTGCTAGAAACACCAAGGCGATCAACCTAAAGCCATACACACCAGAACCAAAGGCCTTCCTAGGTCAATTGGCTTACCTTCAGCTAGCTAACTTTGAAATCTTGACTGCTGCATTGAAGTATTCACCTAACACCCAATACAAAGCAGAACTAAGTGAAGCAACAGCAAAGAGTTTTGATAAGTATCGTCAACTTTCAAAGAAACTAGTTGAACTAGGAGCAGATCCTGCTGCTGAGATGAATCCGTTCAAGGAACGTATTGCTGTCTTTCACTCAAACACCAGCGGTCTTGATTGGTATGAGGTAGTTATCAAGGTTTATCTAACTTCAGGTCTCCTTGATGATTTCTATTCGCGTCTTGCATCTGGTTTGGATGATGATCTTCAGGCTGAAGTCGAGAAGGCTTTGAAGGATAAAACTTTTGAAAAGTTTGCAAAGAGAGTTTTGAATGAATCTATTCAGGCAGATCCTGTATTAGGCCACCGTCTTGCCCTATGGGGAAGAAGACTGATGGGTGATGTTCTTCTAGAACTAAGAGCAGCTTTTGACAACCGCAAACTTGCTCACGTCACTAAGACCACAAAGCTAAGTGTTGAAGAAGAGAACCAGGTTAACTTGGCAGCTTATGCAAAACTTGAGCCACTTATTTCTGAACTAACTGGAGCACATGGTCTCCGCATGGAAGCTATTGGTTTAGCTGCCTAAAAACCTAAACGGTTACGGTTTCTTTAGCTAACCTTCTGTGGCGAATAATACGAATTCCAACAATCATCACAACCGGCATACCCAGCATTGTGATTGCCCAGATCCAGAACTCGTTGTAGCTAAGTCCAACCCAGGTGAACACTGCCCATACAAAGTAACCGTAGATAAGTGCAAGGGCTGGCGGAAGTAGTACTCCATAGTTTTCGCTGCCAGAGATGATGTAAGGGGCCATCAGTCCAAGTATTGAACCGTAAATAAGAATGAATGCAATTTCCATTAGGCAATAAATCCAACTCTTCGGGCTTCTTCAGCACCGATCTCGACGTAGGCAAGAGCGTCAACAGGAACAATAAAGACTCGACCTTTTTCATCGGTTAGCTTTAGTTGCTTTGCACCAGAACTAAGAGCAGTTTCAACGCTCTTCTCGATTTCTCCTGCACTTTGCTTTGATTCAAAGGACAGTTCACGAGCGGTGTTTTGTAGACCGATTCTGATTTCCATGACGCTTCTTTCTTTTCTTACTCCCTAGATTACCTGCACCTAGGGAAAGAAAAGAACCTTCTAGAAAACTTCGTCTTCGTCCTTTTTAGGCTCTGACTCTTGAGTTGTTGCCACAGGGCTGGCCTCCGCTAGGTCAACTATTTCAATTGACTCGCTGACGATGGTCACAGGAGCGGTGAAAGATGCAGCCTGGGAGATTGGCACAATGACCTCAGGAGAGCTGGTGTTGAAATCAGTTGGCTTTAGGGAAGGAAGCTCCCCAGCAATTAGCCTTTCGTGCAGCCAGGTGATTGTTGAAATAGCTTCTTCAATCTCCTCTTCGTCTCCTCGAGCCAAGGCTTCAAGAAGGAAGGTGGCATGGGTTAGCTCGTAGTGAAGCTGTGCTCTTTGTCTTAGGTTTCTATCTGCCTTAGTTGAGCCCTCATAAGCAAGAACCAGTGCTTCAGCCGTTTCTTCAGATGCTTCGTTGTAGAAGAAGGCTAGGTCAATAGCAGGATCGTCAATAGATAGCTGACCCCATTCAATAACGCCAACAACCTGATCTCCTTCGGCTAGAAGGAAGTCACTCTTTAGGAAGCCATGAATAACGGTTGGGCGATATTTGAACAAGTTCACATCAAATAGAGCAGTCTGCCAACGCTCAAGTAGATCAGGGTGAACCTTGCCGGTATCCATCGCTCTATCAAATTCAGCAACAAGAGTTCTCACTCGCTCAGCAGGTTCATACTCAGGTAGACCAGCATCAGCAACTAGGGAAGCAGGGATTGAGTGAATAGCGGAAATAGCCTGGCCGATAGAGCTAACTAGCCCATCATCCAATCTCAATCGAGATAAATCAGCTGGAGCACCTGGAACGTATTCAAAAGCAAGTGCGTTTCTGATTGCCTTTGGAGAGGTTTTGCCTAGGTATGAAGAGATGCCAAAAGGCAGTGAAACGTTCTTAAGCACCTGAAGTGCTCTAATCTCTGTGCCCAGATCAGTGTTGGCTAGTGAGTCCAATGGGGATTTCAGAAGGATTAGGCGACCATCGTCTGTGGTCAATAGTTCAACGGCTACCGCCGCATCATCTCTAGTCAGGTTCTGAACTTGAACGAAATGAAGACCAGGCAGAGCATCGGCTGCTAACGCCGCTAAAATCAAGGAAGGTTTACCCATAGTTTTTAGGTTAGACAAAAACTTCGATAACCCCTGTTATCGCCACGCACTAGACATCGAACATAAAGAAAGAATCATGAGCATCCCTTTAGTTTTGCCAATGGCCCAAGCGGTACTTAACCGCGATGCCGAAGCACGGGATGATGCTGAGCTCTTTGACAAACTGTGGCTTGAACCAGAGACCCGAATCATTGTTCTTTATAAAGGTAAGACCCTGATTCGTGATGGTCATCTAAGACTTCTTACAACTGAGCAAGCTACCGCTGGCAAATACAGGGTTTACCTAGGTAGAACAACTGTTGAACTAGGGGATCAAAAGATTGGCACAGCAATTGTACTTTCAGTTCTAAGCGATAACGCTGCCAAAGCTATAGAGCCTGACGAATCTAAGTGGCATGAACTTAGAAGAAGTGGTGCTGGATTACACCCAAGAGATGCAGCACTGTTTACTCAAGCCCTAGCTATTCATAACTGGCATGAAACCCATCAGCACTGTCCTGCATGTGGAGCAATAACAGTTATGCAACAGGGTGGTTGGTCAAGGCTTTGTGTTTCTGAAGATAGAGAACTATTTCCTAGAACAGATGCAGCTGTGATTGTCTGCATCACAGATGATCAAGACCGCATTCTTCTTGGCACCCAAGGAAGTTGGGAGCAAAACCGCTGGTCTATTTTGGCAGGCTTTGTTGAAGCGGCGGAATCTTTAGAAGCAGCAGTAGTTAGAGAGATGTTAGAAGAGTCAGGGTTACTTGTTACTAACCCTGTTTACCTTGCAAGCCAATCTTGGCCTTACCCTTATTCACTGATGCTTGGCTTCACAGCAAAACTAGATCCAAGTAATGGTCCTGAAAGCATCAGACCTGATGGAATTGAAATCGCTAAGCTTCGCTGGTTCTCAAGAGAAGAACTAAAAGCGGAAGCAGCAAGCATCTTGCTACCTTCAAAGATCTCAATTGCGCGATCACTCATTGAACACTGGATGGGTGAAGAAATCATTTCAGCTACAGAACTCAGCAGGTAGCTATGCAGTACGAAGCAGAAGACATCCTCAATGCTCTTGATGAAGAGCAACGTGAAGCCGCTCAATCACTCATAGGACCAACCGTGATTCTGGCTGGAGCGGGAACTGGAAAGACCAGAACAATCACACATCGAATTGCCTATGGAATTTTGCGTGGAGATTTCTCTGAGAATCGCGTAATGGCTCTGACTTATACGAACCGAGCAGCAGGTGAACTCAGAGCAAGACTTCGAGGTTTAGGTGTTCACTCAGTAAATGCCAAAACATTTCACGCTGCTGCCTTGTCTCAACTTGAATACTTTTGGCGAGACTTCTTCGGTATTGAAGCTCCTAGGGTTCTTGACTCCAAGTCAAAAGCCATTGGCAAAGCAGGCGAAGCTCTAAAGATTCGTTTAGATGCAAACACAATTAGAGATATCGCATCTGAGATTGAATGGCGAAAGTATTCAATGCTTAGCCTCGAGGAGTACCTAGATGTCATTTCAACTAGGCCTGTAATTCAAGGGCTTGCCCCCATTCGCTCTTATGAGATTCAGGTTGCTTATGAAGATGCGAAAGTAAAAGCCAAGCAGATCGACTGGGAAGATGTCTTACTTCTGTGCACGGGCATGCTGAAATCTGAACCTAGAGCACTCGCACATGTTCACCAGCAGTATCGCTTCTTCACGGTTGATGAGTATCAAGATATTTCTAAGTTGCAGCAGGAACTTCTAGATACCTGGCTAGGCGATAGAAGCGACCTATGTGTTGTTGGTGACCCTAACCAAACTATCTATTCCTTCAGCGGAGCTAATGCATCATTCCTAGAGAACTTTGACTCAAGGTATCCAGGGGCGAATGTAATTGAGCTAACCAAGAACTACCGTTCCACTCCAGAAATCATTGGGGTAGCAAACAGGGTGAGAGGAAATCAAAAGTTTGAACCTCTAGAAGCAATTAGACCAAGAGGAATAGAACCGCAGGTTCTAGAGTTCCAAGATAGAGAGAAGGAATGTGATTTTGTTGCTAACAAAATCAAGGATCTGCTTTCTTCTGGAATGAAGGCAAGCCAGATAGCAGTTCTATATCGAATCAATGCTCAATCTGAACATATTGAAAATGCTTTGAGTAGAGCGGGTGTCGAGTATCAGGTCAGGGGAGGCCAACGCTATTTCAGTAGACCAGAGATTATGTCTGCTGTTCGAATGGTTAGAGCAGAAGCTGCTAACCCAACAGGTAAAGCCCTCTACGAAACTGTTTCAGCAATAGCTAGAAGCCTTGGTTGGCAGAGCATCGCACCTAATGTCTCAGGAAGAGCATTGGAGGAATGGGAAGCGCTTAACTCTTTGGTTCAGATTGCTGATGAGCTTGGTCAAGAGGCAACAATTCAAACCTTCGCTAATGAATTAGAAGAACGCCAAAGATCTCAACATGAACCAACTAGAGAATCAATTACCTTGAGTACCATTCACGCAGCTAAGGGTCTTGAATACAAAGCGGTATTTATCATTGGTGCGGTTGAAGGTTACATGCCAATAAGTTATGCCAAGACTGAACTACAGATTTCAGAAGAGCAACGTCTTTTCTATGTTGGGGTTACCCGAGCCAAGGATTTGCTTTTCATTACTTGGGCTAACAAAGACGGTGCTGATGACAGGCAGCGGACTAGAAGCAGATACCTAGACCTGATCTAAGATTCTGCAGTTGCAGAGTTTATGAAAACTGTATTTAGTTCTAGAAACATCACCGGTTGCATAATCAATGAGATAGCCATCTTGAAACTTGTTATCTTCATCTTTAGACAAAGAAAATCCAGCCGATTGATCAAGCTGTCGAAGAATCACTCTCAAAGCCAATCCTGTTGTTGCAAGTAGGGCTGAACTGTCATCTCTCGTTCTGGGTAGATCAATCAGTTGGGAAGCAAGTGCAGGCCAAGCAGGGTCTTCATCAACGTTAGATTCAGTAAGACAGTTGAGGCATGGAGTTACTCCAGGAAATACAATCGGACTAATTTGTGCTTCATACAAATCAAAATTTATGTTGAGGTGAGGAACATCTCTGTTTAGCCAACGCAGGTAGGAGACGGGTCTTGTTGCCAGGTGACCGACTGTGATGGCAAAGGAAATTACTAAGTCTTTGCTGGGTTTGTAGTTCAGGTCAATAAATCTTTCACTGACGTCTTTAACAAGTGAGAGCTTCACTAAATCCTGTTTCAAAGTTTCAAGACGTGATTTTCCCAAGTCTTCAGATTTGAAACCTAGTTCACCTAGATCTGTTCTTAGAACCTTGCCATCGTCATGGGTTACTACTTTGCCAACTCCGCTGGCCAGTAGCCCTTTAGCTAATAGTGAGCCACTTTTATCTAATTGATCAATATGGACAACTCTTTGCCATCTTTCAGCTAAAACCATTTCAGGATTTACCTCATAGTCCAAAGCAGCTCTAGCTAGTTCTGCAAAGGCTATCTCTTGCCAGGCCCCAAAGCTGTTACTTGTTGAGCCTTCACTTTCTATAACAGGGGAGAGTTTTTCAATGAGCGATTGAGTGGTTCCTGACTCAGCCTTGAAGGTTTCATCTAGAACGTCTTGTTGACCATCAACCACTCCGCTATAGAGGGCTGCAATTATCTGTTGTTGAGCAAGTGATAACTCTGAGATAGAGACACTTGTGTTGCCTAAGCCAATCTGAATTGTGTTTGGGTCACGCCAAACTGAAGGCTGGGCTTTGTTGATTCGATGAAACACGTTCTACAGTCTGCCTAAATTCTTTAGACACTGCTCTTGTTCTCAACAGCTATTCGCCGAGTAAATCTCTCAGTGCTTGATCCATTGCATCTGGAATACCTAAGTCAGCTTTAATTCTTGCAACGTACTTATCTGGGTTATCAATATCTTCAGCTGTTGGCAGGAAGTCTGGGTGATCCCATAGTTCATCACGTTTTTGATTTCCTAACGCTTCACCGATTAGTTGCCATAAAGCGGTGGCTTCTCTAATGCGCTTAGGTCTTAGTTCAAGCCCCACTAATGTCTGGAATGTGCTTTCAGCTGGACCACCGGTTGCACGTCTTCTTCTTACTGCTTCTCTAATTGCATCTGCCTTAGGCAAACGCTTTGCAGCTTCACTAGTTACCGCATCAACCCAGCCTTCAATAAGAGCAAGGTTTGTTTCAATGCTGTCTAGAGCGGATTGTTGACTTGGAGATCTTGAGGCCAAGAATGCTCCTGACTCCAATGCTGCTTGCAGTTCAGCTGGGTTTTGTGGATCAAAGTCCTCGCTAATTTCTTGCATGCGACTTGTGTCAAAAGTAATACCTGCTGCGTATTCACGAATTTGGGCAACTACTTTTTCTCTTAGCCAACGTGAGTGCTTGAATAATCTTGTGTGGGCAAGTTCTCTAAGAACGAGATAGATGTATGCCTGGTCTTTATCATTTCCAAGTTCTAGGGTCGCGATGAACTCTTGCAAGTTTTGAATTACAAAAGCTGGTCTCTGGTCAATATAAATAGGTAAGCCAATTTCGGTACCAGTTAGTGCTTCTTTTGATAGCTGGCCTAGAGCTTGACCCAGTTGCATAGCAAACATCATGGCTCCAGCAGATCTCATGATCTCACTTGCACCTTTGAGGGATTCTTGAAGTTCTTCAGGAAGTTGCTCTTGGATAGCTTCGCCAAGAGATCTGTTCATTCGATCAGCTACTGGCTCTGCTAGAAGTTTGAAAAGAGGAAGTGCATCATCTACCCACAGGGTTCGGCTAAGAAGTTTGGGTTCAAGAATTACTTCTGAGATGCTGGTTGCCTCGTTGAGCCAAAGGTTGGCTATACCAATTGCCTCATTTAGTTCTTTTCGACCTTTGTCATCAACAGCTGTTGCACCAACCTTGGCTAGCTCTTTAGCTCCTTGAGCAGCAGCTTGCCAATTAACTCCGGATCCTTCTGATGGGGGATTAGGAATTAGAAAAGCACCTTGAATATTGGAGAAGAGTTTTTGCAGGGACTCAGGTGTGCCATCAAAACCAGCAGCCTGAGCTAGAGCCTCTGGGTCAAACCCTTGGCTAAGCATCTCTTCCCAGATACGTCTTAGTTCTTCTGGGTCAGGTAGTCCGTTTTGATTGTCTTCGCTCATGTGTCCTCTTAGTATCAACGCTAAACGCAATTTCTCTCAAAACTCCATATCCCTCTAGTCAACTTGGGCCTTGTTCGCCATAAGCGTTGCTGTGTGGGGCCTGAAAGCCTAGAACTTCCTCAAGATGGCTCTGTCAGTCTGAGGGCTCGTTTAGGCTGAACATAATGATGTCTAATGATGTAAAACCTCGGAGAAGAGTCCCATTGGGGAGACTATTTAGTTGGCTCACCACAGCCGCAATTGTCGGTGGCGGGCTCTTTCTAGTCGTGGCCCCGACCCCTTATTTGGTTGAGCAACCAGGGCCTGTCTATAACTTGCTGTCAGAGATAAACGGTGAGCCGATGATTTCAATTTCTGAGCAAAAGACCTATCCAGTTTCAGGGGATTTAGATATGCTCACCGTAACTATGAGAGGTAATTCAACTAAGGGAGCTTCTTGGCTTGAAGTTGGTCTTGCTCAGTTGGATACTGCTTTGACTGTCGTGAAGATCACAGATATTTACCCTGAGGGTTGGGACGATAAGAGACTCAACGATGAGGCAGACATGATGATGTTGGATTCTCAAGCCAATGCAAAAGCTGCAGCACTCAATCTTTTGGACATTCCATACACTGCAGTGATTAAAGTCACCATGGTTGAAAAGAAGGGTCCTGCTGGAGGAATTCTGAAAGCAGCTGACACTCTTGTTTCTATCCAAGGCGAAAAGGCAACAGGGTTAACTCAAGTGCAGAAACTTGTAGCTGAAACTAAAGGTGAAAGACCAGTTGAGCTTGAAGTGATTAGAGATGGTAAGCAGCTCTCACTAAGTGTTCTGCCAAGACTTATTGAAAACAAATGGCGCATGGGTATTTACGTTCAGACTGTGCCAACTTTTCCATTCCCTATTGATGTCAAAGTTGGCAACGTAGGAGGACCAAGTGCAGGACAGATTCTCGCATTGGCAATCTATGACAAATTGACCCCTGGTGAACTAACCGGTGGCAAGAGAATTGCTGGAACAGGAACGATTACCCCGGATGGTCAGATTGGGCCAATTGGTGGAGTCAAGCAAAAGATGTATGGGGCACAAAGAGCTGGAGTTGAGTGGTTCTTAGCCCCTAGCGAAAACTGTGAGCAGGTCATTGGAAACATTCCTGATGGACTTACAGTTATAAAGGTTTCAACAATTCAGGATTCACTAAAGGCAGTAGAGGCCATTGCCAGCAACAAGGGCATTGACCAGCTTCCATCTTGCACAAAACAAACAACAGCTAAGGAAAATCAATGAGTCAGATAAATGCAGCAGAGCTTCGCAAGCGAGCGCCTCTAGCAATATCAGTTGGAATTATCGCAGTCTTGGCAATTGCTCTAGTAAGCGGATCAAGTGTCTACACAGATGTTTTGTGGTTCGATCAGCTTGGCTTCCTATCTGTGTTCACTACACAGATCTGGGCTCAAGTAGGTGTGTTTGCTGTAACTGCGATATTTGCTGCAGTGGTGGTCTGGGTCAACATTTACCTGGCCTGGAGATTGAGACCTATTTATGTAACTGGCAATGACTTCTTTGGAAGAGACCTTTCTGAGTACCGACAAGTTCTAGATCGTCTTCGCAAGAGACTTCTGTTGATTGTTCCAATTGCTATCGGAATCTTTGTTGGCTCTTCGCAGAGTTCTGATTGGCAGTCCGTCGTTCTTTTCTTGAACAGCACCGCATCAGGTGTAACAGACCCACAGTTCAACATGGACGTGAGCTTCTATCTATTTGATCTTCCTTTCTATATCCTGTTGGTTTCTTACCTAATGGTGGTCACCTTCCTAGCTCTAATCCCAGTGATATTGTTCCACTTGGTTTATGGAGGAATTAAGTTCAACGGCAAGCAGTCATCTTTCTCAAAGACTGCCCGTGTTCAGATTTCAGTTTTGGCTGCCGTTTTCATGACTCTACTTGGGGCAACTATTTGGTTGGGACAGTATGAAACTCTTACAAGCTCTGCAGGTCTATTCACTGGAGCTACTTACTCTGACGTAAATGCAAGCATTCCTGCTGCACAGATTCTTACTGCAATTGCTTTTATAGTTGCCATCATTTATCTAGCGGTTGCTGTAATCGCTAAGTGGAGACTGGCAATCCTAGGTACTTCTCTCATGCTGGTTCTTGCTGTTGTTCTTGGTGGAGTGTGGCCTGGCATCGTTCAGACATTCCAGGTAGTTCCAAACGAAAGAACCCTAGAGGCTGAATACATCCAACGCAACATTGAAGCAACTAGAACTGCCTATGGCTTGGATAAAGTTCAGACCGTCGAGTATGACGCTAAGACCACAGCAACAGCTGATGCTCTAAAGAAGGATGCTCAGACAGCTGCACAGATCAGAATTCTCGATCCAAACCTGGTTAGCTCTTCATTCAAGCAACTAGAGCAGTATCGCCAGTACTACGGTTTCCAGAATCACCTAGATGTTGATCGCTACAAGATCAATGGAAAAGTTCAAGACACTGTTCTTGCAGTTCGTGAACTGAACCAGTCTGGACTTGGTTCTTCACAGTCTTGGTACAACAACGTAGTTGTTTTCACTCACGGTTATGGAATGGTTGCAGCCTATGGAAACCAGCGTTCAGTTGATGGCCAGCCAGTTTTCTTACAATCAGGTATTCCTTCAAAGGGACTTCTAGGAGATTACGAACCTCGCATTTACTTTGGCGAGAGCTCACCTCTTTACTCAATCGTTGGTGCTCCAGATGGAGCAGCAGACAAGGAACTTGACTATCCTGCAGGTGAAGATAGTGCTTCAACAGACCAGCAGACTATGACAACTTTCAAGGGTAATGGTGGACCAAAGCTAGATGACATCTTCAAGCGTTTGTCTTACTCTTTGAAGTTCCAGAGCGAGCAGATTCTTTTGTCTGATGCAGTTAGCAATTCTTCTCAGATTCTTTACAACAGAAACCCTAGAGAGCGTGTTGCTCAGGTAGCTCCATACCTAACACTGGACAACGACATCTACCCAGCAATCGTTGAGGGCAAGGTTGTTTGGATCGTTGATGGTTACACCACATCAGCAAACTACCCATACTCAAGAGCTGAAAACTTTGACAGCACAATTGCGGACAGCTCAACCACTGCTCCCATTAGGCGTGGAGCAATCAACTACATCCGAAACTCTGTGAAGGCAACAGTTGATGCCTATGACGGTTCAGTGAAGCTTTACGCATGGGATGACAAGGATCCAATCTTGAAGACCTGGATGAAAGTTTTCCCAAACACCGTCAAGCCAGTTTCTGAAATGTCAGGCTCTCTTCTTTCACACATTAGATACCCTGCAGATCTCTTCAAGATGCAGCGTGGAATTCTAGGTCAGTATCACGTTGCTGACGCTGGAGCTTTCTACTCCCAGCAGGACGCTTGGATGACTCCTAATGATCCAGTTGATCAGGGTCAGGGAACAGGTTCATTGCAGCCTCCTTACTACTTGACTCTTCAGGTTCCTACCCAGGAAAGTCCGTCATTCTCGATTTACTCAACCTTCATCCCTAAATCAACTGGTGATGCAAGCCGAAACGTACTAACTGGATATCTCGTAGCCGATTCGGATGCGGGAGATAAGGATGGAGTAGTTTCCGAGCACTACGGAAAGCTCCGACTATTGACTCTTCCGAGGACGACAATTGTTCCGGGTCCTGGTCAGGTTCAAAACAACTTCAACTCAGATAGCGAAGTTTCAAAACTTCTAAACATTCTGAGACAAGGTTCGACCAAGGTTCTAAACGGTAACCTATTGACTCTTCCTATCGGTGGTGGACTACTTTATGTTCAGCCGGTTTACATTCAGTCAACTGGAGAAACATCATTCCCACTTCTAAAGAAAGTTCTAGTTGCCTTCGGTGACAAGATCGCATTCGAAGACAACCTAGATTCCGCTTTGAATGCTCTCTTCACCGGTAGTGGTGGATCTGGCGGGGGAGTAATTCCACCGGTTGATCCTGGTCAAACTGCTGCACAGCAGTTAGCAACAGCTCTAGAAAACGCTCGTCAAGCAATGATCGATAAAGATGAGGCAATGAAGGCTGGAGACTGGACCGCATACGGCAAGGCTGATGCTCGTCTAAAGGCTGCGATTGCTGCAGCTTTGGAGGCTAGTAAGTAACACTTAGTTTGTGTTATGCTGAAACTTCGCCGCGGGGTGGAGCAGTTCGGTAGCTCGCCGGGCTCATAACCCGGAGGTCGTAGGTTCAAATCCTGCCTCCGCAACCAAAAGTAAAAGGGTCCCAACATTAGTTGGGACCCTTTCTTTATGTTCATAACTTTCAACATCTTTCAACGAACTTTGTAGGCTCCTTGAATGCTCATTCTTGCTAGCCTCCTACTTTCAACCGCTAGCTTTGCCTCCGCTCCTAGCTGCCCAGCAGCCTTCAGCTTTGTGACCACAACTATTGGGGCGATAAGTGACTCGACTCAATTGAACCTTTGTGTTTCAAATGCCACTTTCATCAAAGGGTCAAACGGTTCCTTGAGTTTGGTTTTGGGAAGTAGTTCAAACAATTCCCCAAAGTGCTTGGTTTATCCAAATGGGTTGAACTTAGATCTCACCTATGGGCTATTGACCAGTGGGCATGTGGGCTGTTGGAGTTTGTATCCACCTAACCAAGCCGTTGCAATTGTGAATGTAGGCAAACCTAGCCAAAGTAAGCTCTCCTCAGCTCTTCGGTCTTTCCGGCCCCAGGTTCCGAGAATATTCCTAAAGCCTTCAAAGAACATTGAAGTTGGAACAAAAGTGAGTTTTAGCTCCTCCGCTAAGCCAGAGACAATCAAAACTAAGATACTTACTCTTCCGGCTCAAATTAGATTTAGGCCAGTGCGATTTTCATGGCAGGTTCTCCAAGGAGGGCTAAAGCCAATTACAAGTAATCTATCTTCTTGGACTTTCGTTCCAACAGTGAGAGGAAGCGCTCAAGTTTCACTTTCGGTTTGGTATTCAATTGAGTATTCCTTCACCGGAGTTACTCCTTGGACACAAGTGAAACCAAATATTGGATTAGTTGCCAGCCCTTTGAGCTTTCAAGTAGATTCGGCAGCTGTGCCTGAGATACTCAAAGATCCTCCTCGTCTTGTTAATCAGCCTTGTCTATCGGGCTCAACAGCTTGGAGATGCTAACTTTCAGTTTTTTATCAGGCGTTGTTCATACAATTATCTAGTTCCCTGCATAAAGTAGGAGACCGAGGGCATAGATAGAGGAGTCTGGAATGACTGATGACAAGCGTCACTTTAATACTCAGTTTCTAGGAGATTCTCTGAAACTGCCAGATCAGAATGTTGGCACCACCGCTCCAGTAAATCGCAAAGCACCGACCACCTTGGTCGTGGTGTTGCTAGCAAGCATCGCTTCTATTGTTGGTGCTTACCTCGGAGCTTATGGAGCTACAGGTTCTTTGCCATTTATCTCTTCAACTCAGAATGTTGTTATCAACAACCCAAGCAGTGTCAACTGGGTTTCAGCAGCAGCTGCTAAAGGACTGCCTTCGGTAGTAACTATTTCAGCATCATCAAAGACCTCTGCAGGAACTGGATCAGGAGTTGTTCTAACTACTGATGGATACATTCTTACTAACGCTCACGTTGTCACTATGAATGGGCAAACTGATGGCGTAAAAATTGAAATCAAAACTTCTGCAGGCAAGATTTTCAGAGCAACAATTGTTGGCACAGACCCAACCAATGACTTGGCTGTAATCAAGGCCACCGGCGCAGGGTTTAGTCCTATTGAATTTGCTGACAGCTCTAATGTGAATGTTGGCGACTTCGCAGTCGCCATCGGAGCACCTCTTGGTTATGACGCCACCGTAACTTCAGGAGTTATCTCAGCACTGAACAGAACCATTTCAGTTGAATCTGCTTCTGCACCTGACGATGGTGGTTCAAGCCTTCAGCTATGGCAAAACCAAGGCAACGTTCCACCAGTGAACCTTGATGTGATTCAGACAGACGCTGCTATTAACCCAGGTAACTCTGGCGGTGCTCTAGTTAATGACAAAGGACAGCTAATTGGAATTAACGTAGCTATTGCAAGCTCAGCTCAAACTTCAAGTGAAGTTGGAAACATCGGTGTGGGTTTCGCAATTCCTTCAAATGTTGCCAAGCGTGTTTCAGAAGCAATTATTGAAACAGGAAAAGTAAGCCACGGTTTGCTAGGTGCAATTGTCAGTGATGCGAAGTTCTCTGAGTCCGCAGGATCTTTCAGTGTTGGTGCTCAAATTGAGAAGCTATCCCCTGGTGGGGCAGCCGAAGCGGCTGGCCTAAAGGTTGGTGATGTCATTGTTGAGTGTGATGGAAAGACAATAGACACTGCAAAAACCCTCACCGCGGCAATTAGATCAAACCAAGCATTTGCCAAAGTTAGCTTGAAAGCTATTCGCGAAGGTAGCGAAATCACTATCGAAGTGACTCTAGGCGACGCGTCAACAATCAAGTAAGAGTTAGTCATCTGCAGGTAGTTCTGGCAGACTAAAGGTATGTCAACGATGCCATCTGTTCAGTACTCAATTACTATCCGCTTGGAAGCACCTGCCAAAAACACCGCGGTTAGTGAACTAACTTCGATCATCGAACGAGCAGGTGGTTCGGTCACTGCTGTGGATGTGAACCACTCTGATGCAGAACGAGTTCGAATTGACCTCACCTGTGCCTGCACTAACTCCGAGCATGCTGAGCAAATTGTAGAGAAACTAAAGCAAGTTGATGGCGTAGTTGTCGGTAAAGTGTCTGACCGAACCTTCTTGGCCCACCTAGGCGGAAAGCTGACCATTGAGTCAAAGCTTCCAATCCGTAACCGTGATGACCTTTCACTTATCTATACCCCAGGGGTAGCTCGCATTTGTGAAGCAATCGTGAATGATCCATCAGATGCCAGAAGACTAACCATCAAGAGAAACACCATTGCGGTTGTCACTGACGGTTCCGCTGTTCTAGGTCTTGGCAACATCGGGCCTCTCGCAGCACTTCCAGTTATGGAAGGTAAGGCAGCTCTATTCAAGCGCTTTGCAAACATCGATGCTTTCCCTATTTGTTTGGACACTCAAGACCTTGAGGAAATTGTTAGAACAGTTAAGGCCATTGCTCCTGTATTTGCTGGAATCAACCTAGAAGACATTTCTGCTCCTAGATGTTTTGAAATTGAAGAACGTCTTCGTGCGGAACTCGACATTCCTGTATTCCACGATGATCAGCATGGAACTGCCATTGTTTGTTTAGCGGCTTTAAGAAATGCACTGAAGGTTGTCGGTAAAGACATCGGTGATGTTCGTCTGGTGATGAGCGGTGCAGGAGCTGCTGGAACAGCAGTTCTGAAGCTGCTATTTGCAGCAGGGTTGAAGCATTCAACAGTTGCCGACCAAAAGGGAATTATTCACAAGAGCAGAAAAGATATTCAAGCCGGTACTTCTTTAGCCTGGATTTCTGAGAACACTAACCTTGAACAACAACAAGGAACTCTTCAAGAAGCAATTGTTGGAGCAGATGTGTTCATCGGAGTTTCTGCAGGAAACCTACTTACAGCTGAAGACATCCAGAAGATGGCAAAAGACTCGATTGTTTTTGCTTTAGCTAATCCAAACCCTGAGATTGATCCAGCTCAGGCAGCTAAGTACGCTGCGGTTGTTGCAACAGGTAGAAGTGACTTTGCTAACCAGATCAATAACGTTCTAGCATTCCCTGGTTTCTTTAGAGGATTGCTTGATGCCGGAGCAAACATCATCACAGAAAAGATGCTGTTAGCAGCAGCTGAAGCGCTTGCAACATGCGTTGAACCTGATGAGTTGAATGCATCGTATATTGTTCCTAGTGTTTTCCACGCTGATGTAACTCAAAGAGTTGCTGATGCGGTTCGCTTAGCCTCTAAGCAGTAAAGGTATAAATGGAACAGCAAACTATCAACAAGCCTTCCGTATCGATAGATCCACAGACTCAAAACATTGAGCCAGGAGATCACGAGAGATACTCTCACTACGTAAGAAAAGACAAAGTAGTCGAGTCTGCTGTTATGGGTAACCCTGTGGTTGCCCTATGCGGAAAAGTCTGGATTCCTAATCGTGACCCAGAGAAATTCCCTGTTTGCCCTGAGTGCAAAGAGATTTATGAAGAAATGAAGAAAAACGAAGATGGTAAGGGCTCAGGCGACGAATAATCTTTCGCCAATAGACTAAACCCGTGAACAATGCACCTATAGGTATCTTTGACTCAGGCGTCGGTGGTCTAACCGTAGCCCGAGCAATTATCGATCAGCTCCCTAACGAGTCAGTGATTTACCTAGGTGACACTCTAAACACCCCTTATGGCACCAAAACAATTCAAGAGGTAAGAACTCTTGCCCTTGATGTTATGGACCGTCTGGTTGATGAGGGAGTGAAGTTACTCGTTATTGCTTGTAATACTGCATCAGCTGCAGTGCTTCGTGATGCTAGGGAGAGATACACCGAAGGTCGCGGAATTCCTGTCGTTGAAGTTATTCAACCTGCAGTTAGAAGAGCAGTTGCCTCTACTCGTAATGGCAAGGTTGGCGTTATTGGAACCACAGCCACCATCACCTCTAGGGCTTATGACGATGCTTTTGCAGCTGCTGTTGAATTTGAGCTTGTAAGTGCTGCTTGCCCAGAATTTGTTGACTATGTAGAACGAGGAGTCACTTCTGGTCCTGAAGTAATTGCTTTGGCTGAAACCTATTTGCAGGAGATAAAGAATGCAGAGGTGGACACTCTTGTACTAGGTTGCACACACTATCCACTTCTAACCGGAGCTTTGTCTTATGTCATGGGAGATAACGTGACACTAGTTTCCAGTGCTGAGGAAACTGCCAAGGATGTTTACCGCACCTTGGTTGCTCATAATCTTCTAAGAACCGCAAGCACTAAACCAGAACTTAGATTCCAGGCAACTGGAGACGCAAAGAGTTTTGCAGTTCTTGCCAGAAGGTTCTTAGGTCCAGAAGTTCAAAACGTTGAACAGATTCAATAACAAACAAGGAAAACAAATGAGCAGAGTAGATGGCCGCAGTGCAGATCAATTACGCAAAGTAACTATTGAGCGTAACTGGAGCGAGCACGCTGAAGGCTCAGCACTAATATCATTTGGTTCAACCAAAGTTCTCTGCACCGCATCTTTCACTCCTGGAGTTCCTCGTTGGAAAGTTGGCAAGGGCGAGGGTTGGGTAACAGCTGAGTATGCAATGCTGCCACGTGCAACCCATGACAGAAATGATCGTGAATCTGTTAGAGGCAAAATTGGTGGTCGAACCCACGAGATTTCTCGTCTAATTGGTAGAGCACTAAGAGCAGCAGTTGACTTTAAGGCACTAGGGGAGAACACCATTGTTATTGACTGTGATGTTTTGCAAGCTGATGGTGGAACTAGAACTGCTGCTATCACTGGAGCATATGTTGCTCTGGTAGATGCAGTTAACTATGGAATTGAGCATGGCCACATCCCTGCTAAGAACAAGGTAATCGTTGACTCTATAGCTGCTATCTCTGTGGGCATAATCGATGGAACACCGATGCTAGATCTTGCTTATACAGAAGACGTCAGAGCCGAAACAGACATGAACGTTGTTGTAACAGGCAGCGGAAAGTTTGTTGAAGTTCAAGGAACCGCAGAAGGCGTTGCATTCGATAGAGATGAATTAAACGCTCTTCTAGATTTGGCTTTGCTTGGAACTAAAGAACTAACTTCAATCCAGCAATCAAGCTTGGAACAGAACTAAGCATGCAGCTAGTTTTAGCTACCCATAACCAAGGCAAGGTTCAAGAGCTCAAAGCAATCTTGGAACCAGTTGGTTTAGACCTAGTTGGTTATGACGGACCTGAACCTATAGAAGATGGAATTAGTTTTCTAGAGAATGCTCTAATCAAAGCTAGAGCCGCTCACAAGCACACCGGTCTTCCAGCAATTGCTGATGACTCTGGTTTAGCTGTTGAGATACTTGGTGGTTCTCCTGGAATCTTTACTGCAATCTGGTCAGGCACAAAAGACAATGTTGCAAATAGAAGGTTGCTACTAGCTCAACTAAAAGACATTCATGCTGAGCACAGAGCAGCATCATTTGTTTGCACGATTGCATTGGTAACCGATGAAGGTGAAACTACTTTCACTGGAGTTTGGCCAGGAAGCATTTCAACTGAAGAGCGTGGCACTAATGGTCACGGTTATGATCCTGTATTTATCCCAGAAGGTTTTGATCAGACAGCAGCTGAACTTGAACCAGAGATCAAGAATGCACTGAGCCACAGAGCGCAAGCTCTGAGTGGACTAATTAGTTTCTTTAGATCCTGAGTTTCTTCTACGAGCCTTGATTACCTCAAGAACTACGGGAATCAAAGAAATAGCTACCAAAGTTACTGTCACTAAAATCACGTTGTCTCTAACGAACGGGATTTGACCTAAGAAGAAACCAATCAGGGGAACGATGATGCCCCAGCTAATCGCTCCAATCAAGTTGTTTCTCAGGTAATAGGAATACTGCATCTTGCCAACACCAGCTGCCACTGGCACGAATGTTCGAAGAATTGGAACATAGTGAGCAAAGATAACTGCCTTAGCTCCGTGCTTAACAAAGAACTGTTGAGCTCTATCAGCATTCTTCTGGCTAAAGAATCTTGAATTAGGTCGCTTGAAGACGGCAGGACCTGCTTTTCTTCCAATGAAGTAGCCAAGTTGATCTCCAACTATGGCTGATGCTGAAATCAGCATGCAGGCTAACCAGATAGGAACGTCTAGCAGGTCAGTTCCAATCATCAGTCCAACAGTGAAGAGCAGGGAGTCGCCAGGCAGGAAGAAACCTACCAATAGCCCTGTTTCAGCGATGATGATGAGGCATACGATGACCATGGCCAAAGGGCCAAGATCTCTCAAGATGCCTTGAAGGTCTAAGTGCAATATGTCGTTTATATTCATGTGCCCCCAGCAGGAATCGAACCTGCGCTCCCGCCTCCGGAGGGCGGTGCTCTATCCCCTGAGCTATGGGGGCTAGGCGATAAGCCCAGACTACCAGCCGCCTAATCTAAAGAGGCAGAGCCACTTATGGCCTCGCTAGGCACTTTGGTAGACTTAGGGGATTACCGGTGAAGGCGTTGTGGCCTTGAAACCCAATCAATTCATTCCCCAAAGTAAAGGTGCATTACGTGACCCCTGCAGATCTATCCAGTCACATTCTTGCTATCTTGGGCTCTTTGCAGACCCAAGGCAAGTTGGCTGTTATTGATCTGCCTTCTGAAGTTGTGGTTGAAAGACCAAAGAACAGAGATCATGGGGATTGGGCAACTAACGTTGCCATGCAGTGGGGTGTGAAGTTGGGTTCAAACCCAAGAGAATTAGCAACCCTGCTAGCCAAAGAACTAGAAAGTGTTTCTGGTATTTCAAAGGTTGACATTGCTGGCCCTGGATTTATCAACATCACTCTTAGTGCAGCAGCTGCTGGAGAACTTGCTAAGCAGATTGTTCAGGCTGGAGATTCCTATGGAGCGGGGACTTTGCTTTCTGGAATCAAGATGAACCTAGAGTTTGTTTCAGCTAACCCAACAGGACCTATCCATATTGGTGGAACACGTTGGGCAGCAGTAGGAGATTCACTAGCCAGAATCTTTGAAGCACAGGGTGCAAAAGTAACTCGTGAGTATTACTTCAACGACCATGGTGCCCAGATTGATCGATTTGCTAGATCACTTCTGGCTGCAGCTAGATCAGAAGATGCGCCTGAAGATGGTTATGCGGGTGAATACATCAACCAGATTGCAAAGGCAGTTTTAGAACTTCACCCAAATGCAACTACTCTTCCGGAAGAGGAAGCTAAAGAAACATTTAGAGCAGCTGGTGTTGATTTGATGTTTGGTGAGATTCGTGAATCTCTAGAAAAGTTTGGCGTTCACTTCGATGTGTTCTTCCATGAGAATTCTCTTTACGAGCAAGGTGCTGTTCAGAAAGCTATCGAGAGACTCAGAGACCTAGGTCACATCTATGACCAAGATGGTGCTGTCTGGCTTCGTTCAACAACATTCGGTGATGATAGAGATCGTGTGGTTATCAAGAGTGATGGTGAAGCAGCCTATATCGCAGGAGACCTAGCCTACTATCTAGATAAGCGTGAACGTGGCTTTGATCAGGCAATCTACATGCTTGGAGCAGATCACCACGGCTATGTGCAGAGAATGATGGCTATGTGTGCCGCCTTCGGCGATGAGCCTGGAGTGAATCTAGAGATTCTTATTGGTCAGCTAGTAAACCTAGTTCAAGATGGTGAACCAGTGCGTATGTCTAAGCGTGCAGGAACAGTAGTAACCATGGAAGATTTGGTTGATGCAGTTGGTGTGGATGCTGCTAGATACGCATTGACTAGATCATCAATCAACTCAATGGTGGATATCGACCTCGATCAACTATCTAAGAAGACAAATGACAACCCTGTCTTCTATGTCCAGTACGCTCATGCAAGAACCAAGCAGGTTGCCAATAACGCTCAGTCACTAAGCGTTGATGACAGCGAGTTTGATCCAAGTCTTCTAACTCACGAGAGTGAATCAAACCTTCTAGCTGCCCTTGCTCGCTTCCCAGCAGTAATGGCTCACTCCTCTACAGAGCGTGCACCTCACCTGGTTGCCCGTTATCTAGAGGAAGTAGCCGGTGCATATCACCGCTGGTATGACGCATGTAGAGTTACTCCACTTTCAGGAAATGAAGTTGAATCAGTCCACAGAACCAGACTTTGGCTAAACAACGCAGCATCTGTTGTTCTAGCTAATGGCCTAAAGGTTCTTGGCGTTAGTGCACCGGAGCGTATGTGATGAATGATAACCAGTTAGCTCCGTCTTGGCTAGAAGTGCCAAAAGATGTCAACGCCATCCAGGCTGGCATATGGCCAAAGAGTTTCAAGCGTGAATCAGATGGACATGTGTCTATCGGTGGAAACGCTGTTGGCGATCTAGTTGCTGAGTTTGGTTCACCGCTTTATGTCTTAGACAAAACAGAGTTCTTTGATAGAGCAAAACAAATCATCAAGGCCTTCTCTAAAGAAGCTGAAAAGCACGGCACTTCAGCAAAGATTTACTATGCGAGTAAGGCTTTCCTTTCAACCGAAGTAATTCGCTGGGTTGACCAACTTGGCATGAATGTTGATGTTTCATCTGGTGGAGAACTTGCAGTTGCGTTAGCTGGCGGTATTGATGCGAAGAGAATTGGTCTTCATGGCAACAACAAGTCGCACAGCGAAATAGGTCGTGCTGTTGCTGCGGGTATTGGCGTAATTGTTATTGACAGCGACATTGAGATTGAAAGAATTGCATCTGCTGCTGGAGCTCAAGACCGAATTCAACCAGTGAGACTTCGAGTGAACAGCGGTGTGCACGCACACACTCACGAATACCTAGCTACTGCTCGTGAAGATCAGAAGTTCGGTATTGCTATGGCAGATGTGCCAACACTTGTTGAGAAGATTCGTTCACACAAGCACCTCCAGTTCTTAGGTCTTCATTCACACATCGGCTCTCAGATCTTTGCCGTTGAAGGCTTTGTTGAAGCAGCTAAGAGACTTGTTGCTCTTCAAGCAGAACTTCTAAAGGGTGGGCCAGTTCCTGAAATGAACCTAGGTGGAGGATTCGGTGTTGCATACACTCCTGCTGATTCACCTCTGGCTATTGAAGAAGTTGCCAAGGCAATCACTGATGCAGTTGCTCATGAGTGTAAGAAGTTTGGAATTCCAATTCCAGTTCTTGCTTATGAACCAGGTCGAGTAATTGTTGGTCCAGCTGGAATCACTCTCTACAACGTAGGAACTACTAAAGATGTTCTAGTGGGTGAAGATGCACTTGTTAGAAAGTATGTAAGCATCGATGGCGGTATGAGCGATAACGCTAGACCTGCTCTCTACGGTGCTGACTACAGCGTCACGCTTGCTTCAAGAGAATCAGATTCTCAGCCAGCTCTTTCTCGTGTTGTTGGTAAGCACTGTGAATCAGGGGACATCGTAGTTAAGAATGCGTACCTTCCAGAAGATGTTGCTCCGAACGATCTTCTTGCTGTTGCTACCACAGGTGCCTACTGCTTCTCGCTAGCCAGCAACTACAACTATTTGGCTAGAGCAGCAGTTGTTGCTGTTTCAGATGGCAAGGTTGATGTAATAGTTAGAGCTGAAACAGAAGAAGACCTGCTTTCAAGAGATGTGAAGGTGTCACGATGATTGAATATCGTCCGCTAAGAGTTGCCCTTTTAGGCGCAGGCTCTGTTGGCTCACAGGTGGCAAGGCTGATTATTGAGAACAAAGACGAGTTAGCTGCTCGTGTTGGGGCAGAACTTCAGCTAGCTGGAGTTCTGGTTAGAGACAAGAGAGCAGCCAGAAACTACGGTATTCCTCAAGAACTTATTACTACCGAAGCTGATCAGCTAATTCTTGGTGCCGACATTGTTATTGAGGTTATGGGTGGCATTGAGCCAGCTCGTACCTATATCCTTGCTGCATTGAATTCAGGAAGCGATGTCATTACCGCTAACAAGGCACTGCTTGCAACCCATGGAACAGAGTTGTTTGAGGTTGCTGAGCAAGTAGGCGCTCAGCTCTACTTCGAAGCAGCTGTTGCTGGCGCAATTCCAATCATTAGACCACTTCGTGAATCTTTAGCAGGAGATAAAGTCAAGCGAATCATGGGAATCGTTAATGGTTCAACCAACTTCATTCTTGACCGCATGGATTCAACTGGTTCAACTCTTGAAGAAGCTATGAAAGAGGCAACCAAGCTTGGCTATCTAGAAGCAGATCCAGTTTTGGATGTTGAAGGATATGACGCAGCTCAAAAAGCTGCAATCTTGGCATCTCTTGCTTTCCATACCGAAGTTCCTCTCGAGAAGGTTTACCGAGAAGGAATTACAAAAGTTACCCAATCTCAAATGGCAGCTGCTAAGCGAGATGGTTATGTAATCAAATTGCTAGCTATCTGCGAAAAGATTTCAGCAGATGCAGAACACCCTGAAGAAGGTATTTCAGTTCGCGTCTATCCAGCCATGGTCCCACTTGAGCATCCACTAGCTGCAGTTCGCGGTGCTTTCAACGCTGTATTCGTTGAAGCAGAAGCAGCTGGAAGTCTCATGTTCTATGGTGCTGGTGCTGGCGGAATTCAAACTGCATCTGCAGTGATGGGTGATCTAGTATCGGCTGCGAAGCGACATGTCGCTGGTGGTCCAGGTCTAGCTGACTCCGTGCACGCTGAACTAGAAGTATTGCCAATCAGCAGAATCAAGACTAGATACCAAATCACTCTTGAAGTAACTGACCAAGCAGGTGTGCTGGCATCTATTGCAAACATTTTTGCCAACCACAATGTTTCTATCGAAACAGTTGAGCAGTCTTCAAAGATGATTCAGGCTGAAACAACTGCTTGGTTGGAAATTGGAACTCATGAGGCTAGTGATAAATCACTAGCTGCTGTAGTAAGTGAACTCGACGCCAGTGCTGCCGTTGAACAAATCACCTCTGTTATCAGAGTTGAAGGAGTATAAACATGGCCCATCAATGGCGTGGAGTAATCAACGAGTACTTCGATCGACTAGATATTGAACAAGGCACCAAGGTAATTACTTTGGGTGAGGGAGGCACACCTCTTGTAGCTGCCCCTGCTCTAGCCAAACTAGTTGGTGCTTCTGAAGTTTGGCTAAAGGTTGAAGGAATGAACCCAACTGGTTCATTCAAAGACCGTGGTATGACCATGGCTGTTACCAAGGCTGTTCACCATGGAGCTAAGGCTGTTATCTGTGCTTCTACAGGAAACACTTCTGCCAGTGCTGCTGCATATGCTGCTGCTGCGGGCATCAAATCTGTAGTTCTTATCCCTGAGGGAAAGATCACCATGGGCAAGCTTGCTCAGGCTGTTGCTCATAAGGCAGAAATCTTGCAGGTCAGAGGAAACTTCGATGACTGTCTAGTGCTCGCTCGTGAACTGAGCGAAAACTATGCAGTGCACTTGGTGAACTCAGTGAACCCAGATCGTATTGAAGGTCAGAAGACAGCAAGCTTTGAAGTAGTTGAAACCCTAGGTTTCGCACCTGACTTCCATGTCTTGCCTGTAGGTAACGCTGGAAACTACAGTGCTTATTTCAAGGGTTATCTAGAAGAATTCAATGCTGGAACCATCAAGGGTGTTCCTGTGATGTGGGGATTCCAAGCAGAAGGATCAGCTCCTTTCGTTGCTGGACACCCGATTGATAATCCAGAAACTATTGCTACCGCTATCCGAATTGGAAACCCAGCTTCTTGGGATCTAGCGCTTAGTGCTCAAGATTGCAGCAGGGGAGAGTTTGGTGCTGTTAGCGATGAAGAGATTTTGTGGATGCACCGATTCCTATCTAATGAAGTTGGCGTATTCGTAGAACCCTCATCAGCCACCGGTGCTGCTGGTCTATTCAAAAACTCAAAGCTTGGCAAAGTACCAAGTGGAGCAAAGATTGTTGTCACTGTTACCGGTCACGGTCTAAAGGATGTTGGCTGGGCATTGAAAGATGCGAACGGTCAAGACATTTCTCCAGTTTCTTGTTCTAAAGAAACCAGTGAAGTTGCAGAACTTCTTGGATTGGATAAAAACTAATGCGTTTAGATCAAGCCAACGCCATGCTGGGTAGAAAAGTAGTTGTCAAAGTTCCAGCAACAACAGCAAACCTAGGTCCTGGTTTTGACACTTTAGGTATGGCTCTATCTTTTTACGATGAACTTGAAGTTCAAGCGGTTGACGCTCTTGATGCACAGGTAGAAGTTATTGGTGAAGGCCAAGGTGAAGTTGCAACTGGAGATGAAAATCTAGTTGTGAAAGCTATTGCTTACACATTCCAATACATGAGACAGCCACTTCCAGGACTAAGACTTCGAGCTCATAACTTTATTCCTCACGGTAGAGGAATGGGATCTTCAGGAGCAGCAGTGGTAGCTGGAATTATGGCTGCCAAAGGGTTGCTTGAAGGAATTGTTGAAATTACCCCTGGCCAGCTTTTGGAAATTGCAACAAAGCTTGAAGGTCACCCAGACAATGTTGCTCCAGCACTATTCGGTGGACTAACTATTGCTTGGCAGGATGAGACTGGACCTAAGCACAAGAAGCTCTTTGTCCACAGAGGTGTTTCTCCTCTAGTTCTAGTTCCTAAGAACAAGATGTCCACAGAACTAGCTAGATCTCTGCAACCAGATTCAGTTCCTCACGATGATGCTGTCTTCAACGTTTCTCGTTCAGCGCTACTGATTGCAGCTCTTACCCAGAGCCCAGAGCTTCTTCTAGCGGCCACAGAGGACAGATTGCACCAGGCTTACCGGGCCAAAGCAATGCCTGAAACTGATGCTCTAATCACTGCTTTGCGAGATGCAGGGCATGCTGCTGTTGTTTCAGGGGCAGGGCCATCGGTCTTGGTTTTGGCCTCAGATCCCGCTCAAAGACTGGCTGCAGCTAGCCTGGCAGCTGAGAAGTTCCCAACTTGGAGCCCTTTAATGTTGGCTGTTGACTTCAAAGGTGCTACTGTTGCAACGTACACAAATCTTGGGGCTAATAAATAGCTTTCCAAAATCCAAATCCCGTAAAAACTTACGGTTCGAGCATGACAAGGGTCGTGCACCAAGCAATCCACCTCAAATAAGAAACCGATTGCTAACTAAGAAAGAGTCATACAAACATGGATGAAGTCCAAAAAGAAAATTCTCCAAAGAGATCTCGTCGCGTAACTGCAGTTCCTGCAACCGACGCACCGGTTGAAGCTAAGAAGCCAACCCGTTCTCGTAAGAGTGAAGATGCTGCACCTGCTGCTGCGCCAGAAGCGGCTCCAGAGCGTTCAAACACAAGAACTCGTAACCGTTCAGCTGCTCCAAGCGAATCAGCTCCTAAGGCTGAAGGTTCACAAGAATCTTCTTCTGAGCGTCCAGCTCGTGGAGAATTCGATGGCGAACGTCCAGAGCGTTCTGAAAGAAACGATCGTCAGGGTCAGAACCGTAACCGTAATCGCAACCGTAACCGCAATGGTGGAAACGATCGTTTCCGTGACCGTGGACCACGTCGTAACAACGAGCGTGACGAAGTTGACACCGAGATCTCTCCAGATGATGTATTAGTACCTGTAGCAGGTATCTTGGACATCCTGGATAACTACGCATTCGTTCGTACTACCGGTTACCTAGCTGGTCCAAACGATGTTTACGTATCACTTGGTCAGGTTAAGAAGTATTCACTTCGTAAGGGTGACGCTGTTGTTGGTGCTATCCGTCAGCCACGTGAAGGTGATTCACCTTCAAGAACTAAGTTCAATGCAATTGTTCGTGTTGACACAGTAAACGGACAGACTCCAGAAGAAGCTGCTAACCGTGTTGAATTCGGCAAGCTAACTCCTCTATACCCACAGACTCGTCTGCGTCTAGAGACTGAGCCAAACAAGCTATCAACAAGAATCATTGACCTTGTAGCTCCTATTGGTAAGGGTCAGCGTGGACTTATTGTTTCACCACCTAAGGCTGGTAAGACTTTGGTTCTTCAGGCAATTGCTAACTCAATTGCTGTAAACAACCCAGAGGTTCACCTAATGGTTGTTCTAGTTGATGAGCGTCCAGAAGAAGTTACAGACATGCAGAGAACCGTTAAGGGTGAAGTTATTGCTTCTACTTTTGACCGTCCAGCAGAAGATCACACAACTGTTGCAGAACTTGCAATCGAAAGAGCGAAGCGTCTAGTTGAGATGGGCCACGACGTTGTTGTGTTGCTTGACTCAATCACACGTCTTGGTCGCGCATACAACCTAAGTGCTCCGGCATCTGGTCGTATTCTTTCCGGTGGTGTTGACTCATCAGCTCTATACCCACCAAAGCGTTTCTTTGGTGCTGCTAGAAACATTGAAGATGGTGGATCACTAACCATCCTTGCAACAGCTCTGGTTGAGACTGGTTCGAAGATGGATGAAGTTATCTTCGAAGAGTTCAAGGGAACTGGAAACATGGAACTTCGTCTTTCACGCTCACTTGCGGACAAGAGAATCTTCCCTGCAGTTGATGTGAACGCATCTGGTACTCGTCGTGAAGAAATGTTGATGAGCCCTGATGAGACCAAGATTGTTTGGAAGCTTCGTCGTGCACTTGCTGGTCTTGAACAGCAGCAGGCACTTGAGCTTGTTCTAAACCGTCTAAAGGAAACTAAGAGCAACGTTGAGTTCCTAATGATGGTTCAGAAGTCTATGCCTGTAGCAAGCGGATCTGAAAGCGAATAATGTTATCTTCAGTCCAGGCTTTACTGGCTGAACATGCAGAGTTGCAAAGCCAACTTTCAGAGGCCTCAGTCCACGCCAATCCAGTTCTAGCAAAGAAACTTAACCGCAGGTACGCCGAGCTAAATGCAATCGTTTCTGCCTACCATGCTGTTAATTCATTGCAGGCAGATCTAGATGCGGCTAAAGACATGGCTAAGGAAGATGAAAGCTTCGCAGCTGAAGTTCCTGCTTTGGAAGAGTCCCTGCATGAAGGAACTGAGAAGCTACGTCGTCTACTAATTCCTAGAGACCCTGATGATGGTCGCGATGTCATCATGGAAATCAAGGCTGGTGAAGGTGGAGCTGAGTCTGCACTATTCGCAGCAGATCTTTTCAGAATGTATATCCAGTATGCAAACAGCAAGGGCTGGAAGACAGAAATCCTAGATAAGAACGAATCAGATCTTGGCGGATACAAAGATGTTCAGATTGCTATCAAAGGCAAGTCATCAGACCCTGCTGAAGGAGTATGGGCTCACCTGAAGTATGAAGGTGGTGTTCACAGAGTTCAGCGTGTTCCAGTAACTGAAACGCAGGGCAGAATTCACACTTCAGCAGCTGGTGTTCTAGTCTTCCCTGAAGTAGATGCTCCTGAAGAACTTGAAATTGCTGCGAATGAAATTCGCGTTGATGTGTTCAGATCTTCAGGTCCTGGTGGTCAGTCAGTTAACACAACAGACTCTGCTGTTCGTCTAACCCACATTCCAACCGGAATCGTAGTTTCGATGCAGAACGAAAAGTCTCAGCTACAAAACCGTGAAGCAGCTATGCGTGTTCTTAGAGCGCGTCTACTAGCAGCTCAGCAAGAAGCTCTTGAAGCAGAACTAAGTGCTGCAAGAAAGTCTCAGGTTAAAAGCGTTGACCGTAGCGAGCGAATCAGAACCTATAACTTCCCAGAGAACCGTATTGCTGATCACCGCACTGGCTACAAGTCATACAACCTTGATCAGGTTATGGATGGAGCACTAGAGCCTGTTATTCAGTCGGCTATTCAAGCTGATGAAGAAGCAAGACTGGCTGCTCTCGGTGAGAACGAGTAATGAAGCTATCTGCTGCTATTGAAGCGGCATCTGCAAAGTTTGAAAAAGCAGGCATTGAATCATTTCAAGCCGATGCAGAAATACTTCTAGGTTTCGTGCTTGGTTTATCAAGAGGTGAACTTCAAGTAAAAGCAATCACTGGTGAAGAACTAGATTCGGATGCTGAACTTCAATTCCAGAAACTCGTTGACAAAAGAGCAGAACGTTTTCCTCTGCAACACCTAACCGGTGTTGCTCACTTCAGGCAACTAGAACTCAAAGTAGGGCCTGGAGTCTTCGTACCTAGATTTGAAACTGAAGTTGTCACCCAGATTGCCATTGATGCGCTTAGAGCAGTTCCTAATGAGAGCCCAGTAGCAGTTGACCTAGCAACAGGCTCTGGAGCAATTGCGCTTTCTATTGCTCACGAGGTTCCTCATGCCAAGGTCTATGCAGTTGAACTCAGCGAAGATGCCCTGAAATACACCAGAGCAAACTTTGAAAGATATGCACCAGATGCAACCTTGGTTCAAGGTGATCTAGCTGATGCCTTTCCTGAACTAAATGGTCAGGTGGACGTTCTGGTTTCTAACCCTCCATACATTCCTGATGCCATGATCCCTATCTATCCTGAGGTTCATCTGCATGACCCAGCTCTAGCTCTTTATGGGGGAGAAGACGGGCTGGACCTAGTTCGCAAAGTTGAGGCTTCGGCTAAGAGATTGCTGAGAGAAGGCGGAGCATTAGTCATTGAGCACGCTGACATGCAAGGTGATGCCATTAGAGAACTAATATTGAGTTTAGGTTGGCGTCAAGCCAGAACCCATAAGGATTTATCAGGTCGCGACAGAGCGACCTCAGCGATTAGGTAGGCGGGTGGTTGTTATGAAGAATGTGTTTGACTGCTCAGTCGATACTGAATTACTAACCGGTATGCGTCTAGCCAAGGTTTCTCTCGGGAGAAACGAACTTGCTGTTATTCCAACAGATACCGTTTATGGAATTGCCGCTAATGCATTCTCGCCTGAAGCAGTTCAAGCTCTTCTTGATGCAAAGGGAAGAGGAAGACAGTCTCCTCCTCCTGTTCTAATTGCAAACTTGAACATGGCTCGTGCCTTAGTTGAAACACTTCCTGATGCTGCAATCAAACTTGCTGAAACGTTTTGGCCAGGAGCATTGACTCTAATTCTTAAGGCTCAGCCATCTCTCTCATGGGATCTAGGGGAGACCAAAGGAACAGTTGCTCTTAGAGTTCCAGATCACAAGATTGCTTTAGCTCTTATTGAAGAAACTGGACCTCTTGCTGTTTCATCAGCAAACCTAACTGGTGAACCAGCAGCTACTACCTGTGCTCAGGCTCACGGATATCTTGAGAGTTCAGTTCAGGTGTTTCTAGATGGTGGACCAAGTCCTAAGGGTGAAGCATCAACAATTCTTGATCTAACTCAGTTGGTTGATACTTACGACTCTGAAGGCAATGTCAGCACAACAGGACTAATCAAGATTGTTAGACGTGGAGCACTAGCGGAAGCAAAGATTAGATCTGTAGTTGGAGATTTGCTTGAAGTTAGTGCGGGCTAGTGCGCGCGTATCTCCTTCTCATGGCTATAGCCGGGGTGGTCACCTACCTAGCTACTTTTGTAGTTAGAAAATTTGCTGATAAATACAACATTTATCCAAAGGCCATCAGAACCAGAGATATGCATTCAAAGCCAACCCCGCGTATCGGTGGCTTGGCGATGTTTATTGGTTTTGTAGTCTCGGTATCGATAGCAGCCCCCATTGGCTGGTTTGAAGTGGTGTTTGCCGATCCGGGGCCAATCATTGCTATTTCCTTAGCAGCACTGGTTGTTATGGCTATTGGATTCTTGGATGACCTATTCGATCTTGACTGGACTATCAAGTTAGCGGGGCAGTTCCTAGCAGCTGGTGTTCTGGCTTGGAATGGAGTTCAGATTGTTTCACTGCCAATCTTTGGAATAACTGTTGGTTCGTTTGGTGTTTCTTTCGTAGTTACTGTGTTCCTGGCTGTTCTAGTGATGAATGCGGTCAACTTTATTGATGGACTTGATGGTTTGGTAGCTGGAGTGGTCCTTATTGGCACAGTTGTCTTCTTTGTCTACTCTTATCTACTTGCTCAACAGATTTCACCTACTAACTACTTCAACTTGGCAACAGTCATCTCAGCCATTGTGATTGGTATGTGTGTTGGCTTCTTGCCACATAACTGGCATACAGCAAAGATCTTCATGGGTGATGGTGGAGCTCTTCTTCTAGGCCTTCTTATGACAGCATCAGCTTTGACAGTCACAGGTCAGATTGACCCTGCTTCTTTGAAGCGAGATGACCTGGTTCCAGCGGTTCTACCTTTGATTCTTCCTATTTCAATTTTGCTGTTACCGCTATTGGACTTTGCATTGGCAGTAGTCAGACGTTTGGCTGCAGGTAAGTCACCTTTTGCTGCAGATCGTCTGCACCTTCACCACAAACTTCAGGACTTCGGTCACGGACATGTTGGTTCCGTCTTGGTCTTCTACTTCTGGAGTGCATCGGTTTCAGTTAGCTGTCTACTTCTGTTCCTAACCGACTTTGTCTGGGTAGCCACATTTGCAGTGAGTTCAATCTCTCTTTCACTTTTGTATACGCTGTGGCCTGCAATCATGAGATTCCGATCAAGAAAGAAGCTAGCCAATGTTTGATGATCTAAAGTCTGTAATGACCAGAGTCCTGAAATTAGGTTCACTACTGGTAGTTGGCATAACCGTGCTTGGTTCAGTCATAGGTTTTCTAGTCGCTGGGACTTCAGGGCTATTAGCAGCCTTAGCTGGGGGAGCGGCAGCCTTTGCCTTCACAGCGCTGACAGTTCTGAGCCTTTTGTTTGGATCAAAGTTGAACCTAGGTGGTTTCCTAGGAGTGGTTCTGGGAGGCTGGCTAGTCAAAGTACTCCTTTTCCTAGTCCTTTTCAGATTCCTAGACAGAGCAGAATGGCTAACTCTGAGTGCCAGACCTGTGGTCTTTTTCGTAGTTGTAGCAGCCGTCATTGGAGGGCTGGTTTTGGACACAATAGTGGTAACCAAAGCCAGAATTGCTCCTTCGGCCTAATCCTTAAAATTGCCGAAAATTTGGCTCAATAAGCGGTTTTTGGCTCTTCAGATGCTGATACGATTTGAGTATCGCTTGCTCCAGTCGAAGCGGTACCCACTGTAAATCGCCGCAAGGTTAGGCATGGCCTGCCCCGAAACAGGAGTTAAAGCTGTTCACTGAAAAGTTGTCACTGCTTAGCGCAGGATTTAGACCTTACACCGCGGGTGAAGGCGACTTTCAGGCGCCAACCATTGAAGAGTTTTACCCTCAGGTAATCGCGTTTGCAGGAACTCCATTTGAGATCAACCGAATCATGTTGATTCGTCTATTGGTTATGACTCTTCTAATCGTTGTTTTCACTCTTTGGACAAGTAAGTTCCGCAAGAGTACCGCTACCGGACAGTTTGTTCCTGGCAGATTCCAGATGATGGGTGAGATTTCTCTAAACTTCGTTAGAAAGTCAATCGCTCACGAACAGCTTGGTGAAAAAGACGGAGATAGATTCCTACCTCTGCTAACCACAATCTTCTTCATTGTTCTAGGTATGAACATCACAGGTATTATTCCTGGGCTAAACATTGCTGGAACCTCTGTAATTGGTCTACCAATGCTTTTGGCTGGAGTTGCCTACGTAACCTTCATCTATGCAGGTGTAAAGCGTCACGGCATGAAGTTCTTCAAGAACGCTCTATTCCCAGCTGGTGTTCCAAAAGCCTTCTACGCACTGGTAACTCCTATCGAGTTCCTCTCAACTTTCATTCTTAGACCAGTTACTTTGGCTCTTCGTTTGATGATGAACATGATCGCAGGACACCTGCTTTTGGTTCTCTGTTTCACCGCAACACATTACTTTTTCTTATACTCCGATGGATTCTTCAAGTTCTTCGGAGTAGGAACATTTACCTTCGGGTTTGTCTTCACTCTCTTTGAGATCTTGGTGGCATTCTTGCAGGCATACGTATTCACCCTGTTGACAACTGTTTACATTCAGCTGTCGTTAGCAGATGAACACTAGGAACAAAACTGGGCTAACAAACCGTTAGTTCAAACCATGGAAGGAAAACAAAGTGCAGATTATTCAAGTAGCAGCAGAAGTCGCAGTTCAGACATCACAGGTTGTAGGTAACCTCGGAGTTCTTGGCTACGGCCTTGCAGCGATTGGTCCTGGTATCGGTGTAGGACTAGTAGTTTCAAAGACTATTGAGTCAATTGCTCGTCAACCAGAACTTGCAGCAAGACTTCAGGTAACAATGTGGCTAGGTATCGCGTTTACCGAAGCATTGGCTCTTATCGGTCTTGCAACCCCATTCATCTTCGCAGTCTAAGGTTTCATAAATGACTATTGGAATTCACGAACTATTGATGCCAACGGTGTCAGCTAACCCACTCATACCTGCGGTAGCTGACATTGTTTGGTCTGCAGTCGTTTTCGCGATTCTGTTGGTCTTCTTCTGGCTTAAGGTTTTGCCAAACTTCAAAAAGAACATCGATGCAAGAACTGAGGCGATCGAAGGTCGTCTAGCTCAAGCGGAGAAGGCTCAGGCTGAAGCTGCGGCAAAGACTGCAAACATTGAAGCTGAGCAGGCTGAGGCACGTGCCGAAGCAGCACAGATTCGTGAATCTGCAAGAGCCGAGGGTGCAGCAATTCTTGCTGAACTGAAGGAGCAGGCTTCACTAGAAGCAGCTCGTATGACAGAGACAGCTAAGAAGCAGATCGAAGCAGAACGTCAGTCCGCAATCATTTCATTGCGTGCTGAAGTTGGAGCACTAGCTCTTGACTTAGCTTCATCTGTAGTGGCTCAGAACCTCAAAGAAGACAAGAACGCCTCGAGCATCGTCTCAGGCTTCCTTTCAGATCTAGAGAAAGACAGCAAGAAGAACTAATGGCCTCCTCAACTCGTCAAGCACTAGCTCAAGCTAAAGCAGATGCATCTGCCTACCTTGGGTCAGACTTGGCATTTGCGACAGACCTCTTTGTAGTTGCCGATGCAATCTCGGGTAGTACCCAGTTGCGTGGCATCCTCTCAGATACTTCCACTGCGAGCGATGCAAAGAACGCACTCATCGAGCGCGTATTCAACACAAAGGTCAACGCAAACACAATCGAGTTTGTGAAGAAAGTTTGTGCTCTTAGATTCTCTAGAAGCATGGACCTAGTCATTGTTCTTGAGCAACTTGGTGTTCACGCATCAGCGGCTTCTGCTTCGAAGACTAACGTTTTGGAGGATGTCCAGAGCGAGCTATTTAGCTTCCAGCAGGTAGTAGCAAGCGACAGAGATCTGCAGTTTGCTTTGAGCAACAAGAGTGCACCTAATGAAACAAAGCTTGCTTTGGTCAAGGCACTTATTGGCTCAAAGGCAAACGCAGTTACTTTGGCTCTAGTCAACCAGGCTGTTGGTTCAGCTCGTGGTCGTCGAGTTGCCATTGTGATTGACCAGTTTGCTAAGCAGATTGCTGCATACGGAGATTCACTAGTTGCAACAGTCACAGTTTCTAAAGAACTAGAACAAAGCCAAGTTGAACGTTTACGTTCAACCTTGGCTGGTACTTATGGTCAGCAAGTTAGCCTGAACATCGAAATCGATCCTTCGATTATCGGTGGAATGGTAGTTCAAATTGCTGGTGAAATAATCGACGGAAGCGTAAGCACCCGTCTGCAAAACCTAAAGCTGCAGTTGGTAAAGGCCTCCAGCAGCATCAACCGAAGCTAACGCTTCAGAAGTAGAGGAACAAGATGGCAGATCTAAGCATCAGTCCGAATGAGATTCGCGACGCGCTGAAGGACTTTGCTAAGTCTTACGAGCCAGCTCAAGCTAGCCGTACCGAGATTGGTCACGTAATCGATGCCGGTGACGGTATTGCTCACGTTGAAGGCTTGCCTAGTGTGATGGCTAACGAACTTCTAAAGTTCGAAGACGGCACTTTGGGTCTAGCTCAGAATCTAGACGAGCGTGAGATCGGTGTGATCATCCTTGGTGAGTTCACTCACATCGTTGAAGGTATGAAGGTTGAGCGTACAGGTGAGATTCTTTCTGTTCCAGTAGGCGATGACTTCCTAGGTCGAGTTGTAAACCCAGTAGGTGAGCCAATCGATGGCAAGGGAGAAATCAAGTCTTCTGCTCGTCGTGCTCTAGAGCTTCAGGCTCCTGGTGTTATGGCTCGTAAGTCAGTTCACGAGCCTCTACAAACAGGCATCAAGGCGATTGACGCGATGATTCCTATCGGTCGTGGACAGCGCCAGCTAATCATTGGTGACCGTCAGACTGGTAAGACTGCTATTGCGATTGACGCAATCATCAACCAGAAGGCTAACTGGGAATCAGGAGATCCAACAAAGCAGGTTCGTTGTATCTATGTTGCTGTTGGTCAAAAGGGTTCAACAATTGCATCTGTAAAGGGAGCTCTAGAAGCTGCTGGAGCAATGGAGTACACAACAATCGTTGCTTCTCCTGCATCTGACCCAGCTGGTTTCAAGTACCTAGCTCCATACACCGGTTCTGCTATTGGTCAGCACTGGATGTATGACGGCAAGCACGTTCTGATCATTTTTGATGACCTATCAAAGCAGGCTGAGGCTTACCGTTCGATTTCCCTATTGCTTCGTCGTCCACCAGGCCGTGAAGCATACCCTGGTGACGTTTTCTACTTACACTCACGTCTACTAGAGCGTTGTGCAAAGTTGAACGATGAACTAGGTGCCGGTTCTATGACTGGACTTCCAATCATTGAGACCAAGGCAAATGACGTTTCTGCATACATTCCAACCAACGTAATTTCTATTACCGATGGTCAGATCTTCTTGCAGTCAGACTTGTTCAACGCTAACCAGAGACCAGCTATTGACGTAGGTATCTCTGTTTCTCGTGTTGGTGGTGCTGCTCAGGTTAAGGGAATCAAGAAGGTTTCTGGAACATTAAAGCTAGAACTAGCTCAGTACCGTTCCCTAGAAGCATTCGCGATGTTCGCAAGCGACCTAGATGCTGCTTCACGTCAGCAACTTGCTCGTGGTGCACGTCTAATGCAGCTTCTAAAGCAGCCTCAGTACTCTCCATACCCAGTTGAAGAACAAACAGTTTCTATCTGGGCTGGTACCACAGGCAAGCTTGATGAAGTTCCAGTAGAGGACATCTTGAGATTCGAAAGCGAATTGCTTGACTACCTTCGTCGTAACTCACAGGTTCTAACAACCATCCGCGAGACAAGCGATCTAAAGGATGACACTGTTGCAGCTCTAGAAGCAGACGTAGTGAAGTTCAAGAAGAGCTTCCTAACCGGTGTTGGTAAGCCTCTTTCATCAGTAGGTAACGAGTCTGTTGCTGCTATTGATGAAGAAGAAGTTGACCAAGAGAAGATTGTGAAGCAGAAGCGCTAATTAGGCGTTTTTGATTTCAAGAGAAAGTAAAGGACAAAGACATGGGAGCGCAACTTCGGGTCTATAGGCAGAAGATTAAATCTGCTCAGACGACCAAGAAGATTACTCGAGCCATGGAGTTGATTTCAGCCTCACGCATCTACAAAGCACAACAGCGTTTGACTGCAGCTAACCCATATTCTCGAGCAATTACTCGTGCCGTGTCAGCTGTTGCTACCTTCTCTAACATCGATCACCCGCTAACTACTGAGCCTAAAGAGATTCGCAGATCAGCTGTTGTTATCTTCACCAGCGACCGTGGTCTAGCAGGTGCATTCTCAACTAACGTTCTAAAGGAATCTGAGCAACTAACTCAGCTTCTAAAGGACCAGGGTAAGGATGTTGTCTACTACCTAGTTGGTCGTAAGTCAGTTGGTTTCTTCTCATTCCGCAAGCGTGCTGCTATTCGTAGCTGGACCGGTGGAACAGATCTTCCAGTATTCACAACAGCAGAAGAGATTTCTAATGCAGTTGTCGACGCCTTCAACCTAGGTTACGAAGACGGTGGAGTAGACGAAATTCACTTGGTATACAACAAGTTCGTTTCGATGATCAGCCAGGAACCACAGGTTGTTCGTTTGCTTCCTCTAGAAATCGTTGAAGGTGTGTCAAAGCCAGAAGAGAACGAAATCTTCCCACTATACGAATTTGAGCCAGATGCATCAAAGGTTCTAGATGCTCTGCTTCCTGTTTACATCGAATCACGTATTTTCAACGCAATGTTGCAGTCAGCTGCAGCAGAGCACGCAGCAAGACAAAAAGCAATGAAGTCAGCTACTGAAAACGCTGACAAGTTAATCAAGAACTACACAAGGTTGAGCAACTCTGCTCGACAGTCAGAAATTACCCAACAGATTTCCGAAATCGTTGGTGGTGCCGACGCACTTGTCGACACCAGCGACAAAGAATAGAAAGATAGAAGAAAATGGCCGAGAACAAGAACACTGCTACCGGACGTATTGCCCGCGTAACAGGTCCTGTAGTTGACATCGAGTTTCCGCACGATGGCATCCCAGGTATCTACAACGCTCTGACCACTGAGATCACTTTGGATGGTGAGGTTTCAATCCTTACCCTCGAGGTAGCTCAGCACCTAGGAGATGACCTAGTCCGTGCGATTGCACTGAAGCCAACCGATGGTTTGGTTCGTGGACAGGCAGTATCTGACACAGGTGCACCTATCTCTGTTCCAGTAGGTGATGTGACCAAGGGTAAGGTATTCAACGTAACCGGTGACATCCTGAACGGTAAGCCAGGCGACAAGGTTGAGGTAACCGAGCGCTGGCCAATCCACCGCCTACCACCAGCATTCGACCAGCTTGAGTCAAAGACTGAGATGTTCGAGACCGGTATCAAGGTTATTGACCTGCTAACCCCATATGTTCGTGGTGGAAAGATTGGTCTATTCGGTGGTGCTGGTGTTGGTAAGACAGTTCTTATCCAGGAAATGATCTACCGTGTAGCAGAAGACCACGATGGTGTATCTGTATTCGCTGGTGTTGGTGAGCGTACCCGTGAAGGTAACGACCTTATCGACGAAATGACTGAGTCAGGTGTTATCGACAAGACAGCACTAGTCTTCGGTCAGATGGATGAGCCACCAGGCACCCGTCTTCGTGTTGCATTGTCAGCTTTGACAATGGCTGAGTACTTCCGTGATGTTCAAAAGCAGGACGTTCTTCTGTTCATTGACAACATCTTCCGCTTTACTCAGGCAGGTTCTGAGGTTTCAACACTGCTAGGCCGCATGCCTTCTGCTGTGGGTTACCAGCCGAACCTTGCTGATGAGATGGGCCTTCTACAGGAGCGCATCACATCTACTCGTGGACACTCGATTACATCTCTGCAGGCTATTTACGTACCTGCCGATGACTACACCGACCCAGCCCCTGCAACAACATTCGCTCACCTTGATGCAACAACAGAGTTGAGCCGTGAAATTGCTTCTAAGGGTCTATACCCAGCTGTGGATCCACTAACTTCAACCTCACGTATTTTGGACCCACGCTTCATTAGCGCTGACCACTATGCAACAGCAACCAGAGTGAAGCAGATTCTCCAGAAGAACAAAGAACTTCAGGAAATCATCGCCATCTTGGGTGTTGAAGAATTGAGCGAAGAGGACAAGATCACGGTATCTCGTGCTCGTCGTATCCAGCAGTTCCTTTCCCAGAACACATACATGGCGGAGAAGTTCACCGGTGTGAAGGGTTCAACAGTTCCTCTAAAGGAAACCATCGAAGGCTTCTCAGCTATTGCTAACGGAGACTTCGACAACGTAGCAGAACAAGCGTTCTTCAACGTTGGTGGTTTGGAAGACGTTGAGCGTCAATGGGCAAAGATTCAGGCAGAGACCTCTAAGTAATGAAGACTCTTCGTGTTGAACTAGTAGCTGCTGACCGAGCTGTATGGTCAGGGGATGCCAAGATGGTTATCGCTAAGACTGTTGAAGGTGAGATTGGTCTTCTACCAGGACACGAACCTATGCTTGCAATCTTGGCTTCAGGTGATGTTCGCATCACACTGCCAACTGGCGAAAGCATCAAGGCAACAGCAGCTGATGGCTTCCTATCAGTTGAGCACGATGTAGTAACCATCGTTGCTAGAGATGC